>JAQVHY010000005.1 GCA_028695935.1 Desulfobacca sp. | reverse complement strand
CCTAACTGGCGCCCTCGTATGCAATAAGTGCTCTGTGACATGCTGTCCTTTTGCCAATTTCTGAGAACAGCTTTATCACAAAATTAAATTTGTCGTCAGCTAAAAATGCTGCCCTTCTCTTTTTTTTTTAGACCCTGTGATCAATTACGAAAATAGTAATAAAATCTATGATTAATAGCTTGAAGCACAAATAAAGCTAAAATAATAATAACACTTAAAACAATTAACTTATTTGGTCCATGTTCCAAATAGAGTACCGAAGAGGCAAGGAGCACACCTTGGATCGTTATTGATGGATATTTTTTGTTCACCAAAGCATCGAGCATTTTTTTATTCCCTCAAGTCTTAGCGTTCCTAATCAAAGCTGGGGAACGAGGTAAAGGAGACGATGGAGGAGGTTACTTCAACATATTCAACATCTCCGCCACCGGCCAGGCGTTGATGATGTCCTGTTTTTCGGCCCAGCCGCGGCGGGCCTGGCCGATGCCATATTTCATATACCGGAGCTGGTCGATATGATGGGCGTCGCTATTAATAATCAATCGGACGCCCGCCTGTTTGGCCTTGAGGATATTGAGATCATCCAGGTCCAGTCTTTCCGGGTAGGCGTTGATTTCTAAGACGGTGCCGGTGGCTTGGGCCGCTTTGATCAGCTGATCCAAATTGATGTCATACTCGGAGCGCTTTTTTAAGACGCGGCCGGTGGGATGGGCGATGATATCGACATGCGGATTATGCATGGCGGTGATAACCCGGTCGGTCATCTGTTCCGGGGTCATCTTGAACTGGGAATGGACCCCGGCAATGACAAAATCCTGCTGGGCCAGAGACGCATCGGTGATATCAATCGAGCCATCCGCCATGATGTTGGCTTCGCAGCCCTTGAGGATGATAAAATCATCCCCGGAGTCTTTAAGCTGCTGATTGAGTTGATCAATTTCCTGGTTGCGCTTTTCCAGAGTAGCTTCATCGAGCCCCCGCTCAATGCGCAGAAACTTGGTATGGTCGGCAATCCCGATGTATTCGTATCCCAGTTGCCGGGCCGCGGCGGCAATATCGCTAATGGCATTAGCCCCGCCGTTCCAATTGCTGTGCACATGGAGATCGCCCCTTATGTCGGTATAATCTATCAGTTTTGGCAACTTACCCGCGGCGGCGGCTTCGATTTCGCCCCGATCTTCCCGTAGTTCCGGGGGAATCCAGGGCAGCCCCAAGGCCCCATAAACTTCCTCCTCGGTCGCCGCGGCGATGGCCGCAACGCCTTTGAACAGCCCATATTCACTGAGCTTATAACCTTGGTCGATGGCGATCTTGCGCAGGGCAATATTGTGTTCCTTGGAGCCGGTGAAATATTGCAGCGCGGCGCCGTAGCTCGCGGCCGGGATCACCCTCAGATCCATATCAAAGCCCGGCTTAGTCCGCACCGAGGACTTGGTGTGGCCCTGGCCCCAGACCCGGACCACCTCCGGCAAGGACACAAAAAACTCCATCACCGGGTCGGGAGTTTTGGAAATTACCAGAAAATCCACGTCCCCGATGGTTTCCTTCATGCGCCGCACGGAACCCGCAATGTCGATGTGCTGCACTTCCGGCAAGCGGCTCAGTCGGTCCCGCACCGCCTCGGCCAGGGGCAGAATTTCCCCCAGCAGAAAGCGGCCCTTACTGCGCTTGACGAATTCAATGGCTTCTAAGATATTGGCTTCGGTCTTGGCGCCAAAACCGAACAACGGTGCGATCTGATGGGCCTGGGCCGCAGCTTCCAGGTCGGCTAAGGTGCGGATGCCTAAGTGCTCGTAAAGGATCTTGGCCTTTTTGGGCCCCAGGCCTTCCACCGCCATGATTTCGTCTAACTCGATGGGCAGCCGCTGTTTGAATTCTTCATAATACTGAATCTTCCCGGTCTTGAGATATTCCTCGATTTTTAAGGCCATGCTTTCGCCGACCCCGGGGATCTTCTTGAGCGCCTTCAGCCCTCCCTGGTCATAGATGGTCGCGACATCGTCTTTTAAATTTTCCAAAGTCAGGGCCGCCTTCTGATAAGCATAAGGCTTAAAGGCTACCCCTTCCATTTCCAAGTATTCGGCCAACTCATTAAAGATGCGGGCGATTTCCTGGTTTTTCATGGTCTCGCGCCTTGTTGGTTAGAAGGCCCCCGTCGCGGCTTTTGCAGTTGCCCGCGGACCCATCATGGGTTATTATTATCAATAACTTGCCAGGGCGGCAGGAGCTATTGACCTTTCAGTAAGAGGTTAATCGGTCGGAGCCAGGTCCTCCGGGTCCAGCAGCCCCTGGTCAATCAGGGCGGTTTCCAGTTTGGCCAAGGCCCGCTTAAAGCTGGGATATAAACCGACGGCCAACGAAATACCCTTGCGAGTCGGAATCCATTCGTCCTCGGCGTCGCCGGGCACATGGACCCGAAGATCGATCAGGCGATGGCCTTTATATTCGGATAACGATAAAAAGATTTCTTCCCGGGCATTCTTGCTGAAATGGTCGATGACCTTGCTCATGCTTCCCCCTGATCAATGGACTGGCCGGTTTACCCCGACCTTGAGAAAGACTTCTCTGATCTTGGCGCCCAAGTCAAGAAATTTTTTAATCGCCCGCAGAAAAGGAGCCTCTCGGAGTGCGAGTTTACAATACCTTGGGAAAACGTAAAGAGGAATTCATCCCCCAAGCGGCAGGCCGGGTGGGGATTTATGCCTGCGGGGTGACGGTCTATGATGATTGCCATATCGGCCACGCGCGTTCCGCGGTGGTTTTTGATGTCATCGTCCGCTATTTACGGTATCGGGGTCTCAAAGTCACCTGGGTGCGCAATTTCACCGATGTCGATGATAAGATCATCAACCGGGCCCGGCAGGAAAATACTACCTGCCAGGCCATTGCCGAAAAATATATCGCGGCCTTTCAAGCGGATATGGCGGCCCTGGGGGTGGCCCCGGCGGATATCGAACCCCGGGCCACCGAGCACATTAAGGAAATCATCGATCTTATCGCCAGCTTAGAGGCCAAGGGTTTCGCCTATCAGCGGGGCGGCGACGTCTATTTTCCAGTGGCCCGGTTTGATGGTTACGGCAAACTCTCGGGGCGCAGCCTGGAAGACATGCAGGCCGGGGCCCGGGTGGAAGTGGACGTCCACAAAGACAATCCTTTGGATTTTGTGCTGTGGAAGGCCAGCAAACCGGGTGAGCCGGTATGGGACAGCCCCTGGGGACCGGGCCGCCCGGGCTGGCACATTGAATGTTCGGCCATGTGTATGCGTTATCTGGGCGCTACCATAGATATTCATGGCGGCGGCCAGGACCTGATCTTCCCTCACCATGAAAATGAGATTGCCCAATCCGAGGCCGCTACCGGCCAGCCCTTTGTGCGTTACTGGCTGCACAACGGCCTAGTCACCATTAACCAGGAAAAGATGTCCAAGTCTCTGGGGAATTTCTTTACGGTGCGCGAGGTCCTGGCCCGCTTTCATCCTGAGGTGGTGCGCTTTTTCCTGATCCACAGCCATTATCGCAGCCCTTTGGATTTTTCTGATGCCGCCCTGGCCGAGGCCGAAACCGCGCTGCTGCGTCTGTATGCCCCGCTGGCCAAGATTAAGGAATTGACTGGCGGCAATCCGGGGCTGGCCCCGGCAGTTTCACCCGATTCGGCATGTCCGGCTCTGTCGGTGGAGGAGCAGGAGCGTCTGCTCAGCCTGCCGGCCCGCTTTGCAGCGGCCATGGATGATGATTTTAACACCGCCCAGGCCCTGGGACATCTGTTTGAGGCGGCGCGTCTCCTTAACCGGGTCCTGGAGCAATCGCCCACTGAGCACGCCACCCTGGAGCTGTTGCGCCGGCTGGGAGAGATAATGATCACCCTGGGTCACCCCCTCAATCTGCTTCAGGCCGAGCCGACCGAGATGGTCCGCCACTTAAGGCAAAAAACCGAAGATTTAAAGATTTCGCCGGAAGAGATCGACAGACTGATTGAGGCGCGGCGTCAGGCCCGGCAACAGAAGGATTGGGCCCGGGCGGATGCCATCCGCAGTCAGTTGACTGAATTGGGCATCCTGCTGGAGGATACCCCGCAAGGCACTGTCTGGCGGGTAAAAAGCAGTTAAAGTTACTATAGGGATTAAGCAAGGGCGGTGAGATCTTTAAATAAACCAGGGGATTGGTACTGCTGTTCAGGCTTTTCGGTATATGCACAGGTTAAAAACCTGTGCCACCGGGGTCTTATAATTTGGTTATCTTTCTATTTCATATAGACTTTGCCCAGAGTCACTAACAACCAAAGTCGAATAGTAAAAATTAAACTGACCACTAACAACTAAAACTAACAACTAAAACTAACAACCAATGCCCGACAAGTTCAAACTCGTCACCGCCTTTAAGCCCCAAGGCGACCAGCCCCAGGCGATCAAGCAACTGGTGGCCGGGGTGCGGGCCGGTTATCCGCATCAGGTGCTGCTGGGGGTTACCGGTTCCGGCAAGACCTTTACCATTGCCCAGGTCATTGCCCAGGTGAACCGGCCGACCCTGGTGCTGGCGCCGAATAAGACCCTGGCCGGCCAGCTTTACGGGGAGTTTAAGGAGTTCTTTCCGGAGAACGCGGTCGAATATTTTGTCAGCTATTACGATTATTACCAGCCCGAGGCCTATATCCCGCAGGCCGATCTGTATATTGAAAAGGATTCCTCGATCAACGATGCCATCGACCGGTTGCGCCACTCCGCCACCCGCTCCCTGTTGGACCGCAATGATGTCATCATTGTCGCCAGTGTCTCTTGTATTTATGGTTTGGGGTCGCCGGAGGCCTACCATGGCATGCTGCTCTACCTGGAAGAGGGGATGACCAAGGACCGACAGGAAGTGCAGCGCAAGCTGGTGGAAATTTTGTATGAGCGCAATGATGTCGATTTTCACCGTGGCACCTTCCGGGTACGGGGCGACCGCCTGGAGATCTTCCCGGCCTATGAAGAAGAGCGGGCTATCCGGGTGGAGTTCTGGGGAGATCTTATCGAGGGCATCCGGGAAATCGATCCTTTGCGCGGGGAGACCAGGCGCCAGCTTAAAAAGGTGACTATCTACCCGGCCAGCCACTATGTCACGCCGGATTGGCGCCGGGAGCAGGCCATGGCCGCGATTGAGGCCGAGCTAGTGGAGCGGCTGGCCTGGTTTCAGGCGCACGGCAAGCTGTTGGAAGCCCAGCGGTTACAAGAACGCACCCGCTTTGATCTGGAGATGCTGCAAGAGCTAGGGTTTTGCCACGGGATTGAAAATTATTCCCGCCATCTTACCGGCCGCGGGCCGGGCGAGCCGCCGCCGACTCTGATTGATTACCTGCCGCGGGAATCCTTGGTGGTGATCGATGAAAGTCACATCGCGGTGCCCCAGTTGCAGGGCATGTACCGAGGCGATCGGTCCCGAAAACAGACCCTGGTAGAGTATGGTTTCCGGCTGCCTTCGGCCCTGGACAACCGCCCCTTAAGCTTTGAGGAATTTACCGAGCGGGTGCAACAGGTCATCTATGTCTCGGCCACGCCGGGGCCTTATGAGCTGGAACAGGCCGGGACGCGAGTGGTGGAACAGATCGTCCGGCCCACCGGGTTGATGGATCCGCAGATCACCGTCAAACCCGCTACCCATCAGGTTGACGACCTGTTAGGGGAAGTCCGGGCCCGGTTGGCCCGCGGCGAACGGGTGCTGGTTACCACCCTGACCAAGCGCATGGCCGAAGACCTGACCGAGTACTTTCAAGAGTTGGGCATTAAAGCCCGTTATCTGCATTCGGATATTACCACCTTGGAACGCATGGAAATCTTGCGGGATCTGCGTTTAGGGGTCTTCGAGGTGCTGATCGGTATTAACCTGCTCAGGGAAGGGCTGGATCTCCCGGAAGTGTCGTTGGTGGCCATCCTGGATGCCGATAAAGAGGGGTTTTTGCGGTCCGAGCGTTCGCTCATCCAGACCTGCGGCCGGGCGGCCCGTAATGTACGCGGCGAAGTCCTGCTCTATGCCGATAATACCACGCCCTCCATGCGGTCGGCCATTGCCGAGACCAATCGCCGCCGCCAGGTACAGCAGGAGTATAACCGCCGCCATCGCATTACCCCGACCTCCATCCAAAAGGGGATTCAGAACGTCATGGCTTCGGTCTATGAACGGGACTATGTCACGGTGCCGCTGGTTCAAGAAGAAGCCGTCCCTTACCTTTTACCTCAGGACCGCTCCCGTCAGATAACCAGATTAAAGAAAGAGATGCGGGCCGCGGCCAAAAAACTTGAATTCGAACGGGCTGCAGCTTTACGTGATCAGATCAAGGCCCTGGAGGCCGCGCAACTGCGGCTCTAATTTTGCAGGAGCCCGCCGCGAGTTGGGCTGGTTAGCCGGGCCATTTAATTACTTGAACAGCGGCTGCGACTGGTGCGGTCGCTTTTTTCTGGAACTGGTAGATCCAGATTGGTTAGCCTTTTCCAGTTCCAAAAATTCCCGGAGCAATTCTTCCTGCTTGGGAGTAAGGTCTTGCGGGGTCTTTAAATCTAATTCAACCACCAGGTCACCGCGGTTATTACTCCTGAGGCTAGGTACCCCTTCCCCGGCCAGGCGAAAGTGGGCACCGGGCTGCGTCCCCGGGGGAATATTTAGTTTAGTTTGGGCGGTTAATGTCGGCACCTCGACTTCGGCCCCCAAGGCGGCCTGGACAAAGGATACTTCCAAACGATAGAACAGATTTGCCCCCTCGCGGGCAAAATGTGGGTGCGGCGTCACCCGAAGATCAATATATAGATCCCCCGGCGGCCCGCCAAATTGTCCCATCGAGCCTTCGTTGCGCAACCGTAGCCGGGTGCCGTTATCAACTCCGGGGGGGATTTTGAGATGAACTTTCTTTTTCTGTTTGATGCTGCCCTGCCCGTGGCAGTGCGGACAGGGATCGCTAATTATCGTGCCCGTGCCGCGACAATGCGGACAGGTAGTATTGACCCGGAAAAAGCCGCGCGTCTGGCTGACCTGACCATGGCCGCCACAAAAAGGGCAGGTCTGTTTACGACTGCCCGGCTTAACGCCACTGCCGTCGCAGGTTTCGCATCTGGTTGATTTGGCCACTTCGATATCAGTTTCCAGGCCAAAGACCGCATCCAGAAAACCGATCTCCAGATCATAACGCAGGTCGGCACCTTGTCTGGGGCGGTTGCGAGCCTGACGACGTCGGCCAAAGCCGAAAAAATCTTCGAAGATGTCACCAAAGCTGGAAAAGATCTCCTCGAAATCGCTGAAGCCTCCAAAATGGACATCCCGCAAGCCGGCATGGCCAAACTGGTCATATAATTGGCGTTTGGCAGGATCAATTAAGACTTCGTAAGCCTCGGCTGCTTCCTTAAATTTCTCTTCCGCCTGTTGGTTACCGGGATTGCGGTCAGGATGGTATTTCAAGGCTTGACGCCGGTAGGCATGCTTAATCTGATCAGCATCGGCGTCCCGGTTAACTCCCAGAACCTGATAATAGTCTGCCTTGTCGTTCATTACGCCATAAGCTCTCTCAGGGGTGCGGTTCTAATAACCGTATGTAATTAATATATTATCGTTATTTTTCGTAATCATCTTAAAACATTTTGTCAAGGGGCGGGGTCGCTGAGCTGGGGCCAGTTTTTTATCTGGGGTGATCCACACTCTGAGAATCATTTCCTGTCCTCTGGAGCCAGGGCTTGAAGCTTCGCCGCCAGCTCGGGGCTGGAATCTAACACTTCCACCACCTTGGCTCGGTCCCGGCCCCCGCTTTTGAGTCGCAAGCCGCTTTTAGGGATCCCCAGACGCTGGGCCAGAAAGGCCAATAGGGCCTCGTTGGCGGCACCTCTCTGGGGTGGGGCGGCGACCCGGATTTTTAATTGATCACCATAAATCTCGGCGACCTGGGTATGACTGGCACCAGGGACAACTTTAAGCTTAAGGAGATAACCGGTAGTAATAGGCTGAAAATAAGACATGGTAACTAGTGAAGTTATACTATTGGCTGGATTCTGGCGGCCCTGGTTCTTCCTCGGTCTCTAACAGCCGGAGGTGATTATCGATAACCCCTCGAAGCTGGGCGTTAAACATGGCCTTAAATTTCTTCAGCTCCTCGATCTCATTTTTGATGCGTGCTTGCCGTTGATAGGAATCCCGGAGAATTTTCTCGGCCTTGAGTTCGGCTTCGTTAATAATGATCTCTGCCTCTTTTTGGGCGTTGAGCTTCATAGTCTCGATGATCTGCTGGGCATTAATCAGCGTATCTTTTAAAAGTTGTTCGCGTTTTTTGAATTCCGCGAGCTCTGCCTGGCGACGTTGCACTTCCCCCCGGAGCGTCTCATTTTCCTGCATGAGGAGACCTAGAGCTTCGGCTACCTGATCCAGGAACAGATCAACTTCTTTGATATTGAAGCCGCGAAAGGCAACCCGGAACTGTTGCTGCCGGATATCCGCCGGAGTCAGTTTGACCTCCATCCTCAGCCTCCTAATAACCCGCGCTAATCAAAGCTCTGGCTAAATCCCGCAGCGTCTGCACGACAAAATAGTTGCAGAAGACAATTATCAATAATACCACCAACGGCGATAAATCCAAACCACCATAGACCATCGGTAACCGCCGTCGGACATAACTTAACACCGGTTCGGTAATATTATAGAGAAATCGCACAATTGGATTGTAAGGATCAGGATTGACCCAGGAGAGGATGGCCCGGGCGATGATCAGCCACATATAGATGTTCAGCACAATGCTCAGGACATAGGCCAGAGCATTGAGAAAGTTGGCTACAATAAACATGCACCATCCTTTAGATCTGGTTTTCGGAGTAGTTTATGTTGCCCCTAAATGGATGTCAAGTGATTAAAAAGCAAAATTGACCGTAAATTTATCAGGTCCGGGTGGCCTAAGGGGTCCGACCAGGCAATCTTGTTAGCGTTCTGTTGTCAGTTGTTAGTTGCCAGATGCCAGATGCCAGTTGTTAGTTTTCTGTTTTCTGTTAAAAAAATATTTATCTGGATAAAGGCGATAATCGCCAAGGCCAGGTTTTACAAATAGATAACTACTGAAATTAGCCGAGCTTTTTGATCACTGATCACTGGTCACTGACTACTGAACTCTTAAACAAACTTTTTAATCTGATAGGGCTAAAGCCCCCATCCCAGGCTTGCCAAGCGCCGGTCTTAACGGTATGATGTGTTGAGCAAGATGATTCCATGACATTCAGAATGATAGGGGGTTGGACTAATGCCGCAGGATCGCCAATTTGAACGGGTAAAATCGCGGATCGCCGGATACCGCGACGAGATGATCGCTGTGCAACGGGAACTGGTCCGGCGGGTGGCCGTCGGTCCGGACTCTGACGGCCCCGGAGAGGGCGACAAGGCCGCTTTTGTGACCGAGGCCTTGACCCAACTAGGTCTAAAGGTGGAAAACTATCCGGCCCCGGATGACCGGGTAGCTGGCGGCAGCCGCCCTAATCTGGTGGCCCGGCTTCCTGGTTCACGACCGGAAACCTTGTGGATTCTAAGCCACCTGGATGTAGTGCCGGCAGGTGAGTTGCAGCTCTGGGAATCTGATCCCTTTACCCTGCGGGTCGAAGGTGATCGGCTGTACGGCCGCGGCACTGAAGACGACCATCACGGCATTGTCATTTCCTGGTTTGCGGTTAAGGCCTTGATGGATGAGGGCCTGACCCCTACCCGTCAGGTAGCCCTGGCCCTGGTCTCGGATGAGGAAACCGGCAGCCAAAAAGGTCTGGGTTACCTTATGGACCATCATCGGGAGCTATTTTCCGAACGAGATCTGATCATTGTGCCGGATTCCGGCAATGCCGACGGCACCCTGGTGGAAATTTCGGAGAAAAGCCTGCTGTGGCTGCGGTTCGAAATCAAGGGCCGCCAGTGTCATGCCAGCAAACCGCAACTGGGCATCAATACCCTGCGCGCCTGCGCCCACCTGATCGTCGCCCTGGAAACTTTACGGAAGGAATTCAGCCAGACCGATACCCTGTTTTTCCCCCCGGTCAGTACCTTTGAGCCGACCAAAAAAGAGGCCAATGTTCCGAATATCAATACCGTGCCCGGCCATGATGTGTTTTACCTGGATTGCCGGGTTTTACCGGTCTATGATCTAAGTCTGGTCAAAACCCGGGTTACCGAGATTGCCTCTACTCTCCAGATGCGCTTCGGGGTCGAAATCAATATCCAACCCGTACAGGAGGTGCAGAGCCCTCCGGCCACGCCGATTGAGGCCCCGGTAGTTCAGGCCCTGTGTCGGGCCATAGAGGAAGTCTATCAACGGCCGGCCCGGCCCGGGGGGATCGGCGGAAGTACCGTGGCAGCCCTGTTCCGCCGGGTCGGATTACCCGCGGCAGTATGGATGACGGTATGTGATACCGCTCATCAGCCCAATGAATATACTACCCTGGAGAACCTGATCGGCGATTGCCAGGTCCTAGCGCGGATTATGCTCGACGCTGGGTAGCAGGCGAGATATAAACGTAGTTTTGTTAAAGCGGAGGGGTCTACGGGGGCTTATACCTATATCTTTGCCAAAGCAAGCTATTGCCTGGTCCCAGCAATACCTTCCATAATTAAGGGTCTTGAACTCACCCGGTTCTGCTGGGAGGAAGTGAAGGGAGGCGGAAGTAAATTTCAGCATAATGATATTCTATAATATTTTTAACCCCATCCCGAACTTATCCCATCAAGGGTAATACCAAGGTTTTATTCAAATGCAACAAACTCTTCACTTAAGGCATTGATTAGATTAAGCATTTCAACAGAAAACAGAAAACTAAAAACAGGAAACTGGATAAAATCAATAAGGCCATTGACACTCATCCCACAGCGACTTATCCGAGTCGTACTCCCAATGCTCGCTGGTGATGATCAGATAGATATCATCCAGCGGGCTTTCGCCCATCATCCCGGCCCATTGCTCCAAGGCGTCGAAAGCGTCAATCGAACCATACCAGCGGCGGATTTCAAACTCGCTCTGGAAGCCGTAATGACGCAGCAATTCCCGCGGATAATCATCCAACACCAGGTAGGACTGAACCCCATCATGGCGGCGTACAATCACTGGATATGACATCGCCTCTCTCCTTCTCGCAGCCGATTATATCAATATTTAACCGTCTCCGGGGCGTAATTGCAAGCCCTGGGTGGGGGGATTCTAGGGAAAAGGGTTGTCAACCTGGTGAACTAGCGGTTATACTGGCAGAAACAGCTCAGGTAGAAATGCATGCCCGCCAGAAAATTACCGGCCCTAATTATTTGCCTGGTCGTGATCGGGCTCACGTGGTCCTGTGGTCAGGTGCGGCCCCGGCCGTCATCCTGGGTGGCCGAGGATTATACTCCCATTGAATTCAGCCAGTTACAAACGGGGTGGCCGGATCTCGCTCCCGGCCAGAAGATCAGCTGTCGGGCCTATTTCTGGCAATTTTTGGAATATGATCCAGCTCCGGGCTACTATTATTTTAATCAGCTCCGTCATCCCCTAAGCTGGGGTGACCTGGAGTGGTTTGCCCTCTATGGCAGCCCGGACATGCAGAATTATTTTGACCGCGCGGCCATGGACGAAGCCCAGCAGCGCAATTATCAATTGCGTCGGTTGGACCCCATTATCCTCTATGGGGAGTTGGTGCCCCTGGGTGGCCGACAGGTCTATCTACGGGTCCATCATATTCAAAAAGATGAGCCTGACTAAATTTCCCCCAATTTTCAGACTGCTGGGGCTGATGGTAATCTTGGCGCTTGTGGCTTCATCCATTAACGCCGGTCAATGGGCCGAGGCCGAGAAACTTATCCACAGTCCCACCCTGGATTTTGCTCAGGCGCGCCAGGCCTTAACTATTTACGAACGGCTGTTGCCCCCGGACGGCCAGGGACCCCCGCAGTTGCTGACCCGGTTAGCCCAGGTTTGCTTTATCCTGGGGGATCTGGCTGAAGAGAAGCAGCGGCGGCAGTTTTATCAATCAGGCCGGCGCTACGCGGAATCATTGCTCCAGGCCCGGCCTGAGGCGGTTGAGGGTCATTACTGGCTGGCGATGCATCTTTGTGGCTTGGCCGATGTCGGTAGCATGGTTCAAGGACGGCGGCTGTTGCCCCGCATTTTACAAGAACTGCATCGGGCCCTGGCCCTGGATGAGACCTACGACCAGGCCGGGGCCCACCGGGTGTTGGGCCGCATCTATTACGAGGCTCCGGGGTGGCCCTTTTCGGTCGGCGACCTGGATAAATCCCTCCGCCACTTGAGCGCTGCGGTCCGGCTGGCCCCGGAGACCAGCACTAATCACCTCTATCTGGCCGAGACCTTGCTGCGCCTGGGTAAAACCGCCCAGGCCGGTCAGGAATTCCAGGCAGTGCTCAGATCTAGCCGCCATGCTATCCACCCGCCGGGACTGGCGGATGACCGGCGCCAGGCCCAGCGCCATTTAACTGAATTAAGGGTTCCTGATAACTGGTAGGCTTCATATATTAATCCCATAGTCTTACCTGTCGACGCGACCAGAAAGCTGAATCTTGCAAGCGACTTCTCAAACCTGGACTCGAAAGCTCGGTGCTGGCCTGGTGATCGGCCTGCTGGTGGGGTTGCTGGTCCTGGGGTTGGAATTCAGCGGGCTATTGGAAGGTTACAGTCTCCAGACCCTGGACCTGTTGTTTCAGAAGGCGCTGCCCTCTCGTCCCCGCCCGGCGGATATTGTCCTGATTGAGGTGGATCAGGCCAGTCTGGATTTTTATCAGAGCCAAGGGCTGACCTGGCCTTGGCCCCGGCAGATGTATGCCCCCATCATCGACTATTGCCGACAGGCGGGGGCCACTGCGATTATCTTTGATGTGTTGTTTACCGAAGGCTCCTCCTATGGTCAGGAGGACGACTTGAGGCTGGCTCAGAGCCTGGACCGGGCCGACAATGGATTTTTGCCGCTGTTTTTTACCCGTAACCCCAGGAAGGATAATGGCCTCCACCCAGACGGGCTGCAGAACCAGGGCCTGATTGTGGCCGGGCAACCGCTGGTGGCGGAGCCGGGCTATCAATCGGTTGTGTTGCCCGTTCCACCCCTGCGCGCCGCGGCCGCGGGCTTGGGGAATGTTGAAGCCCGGCCGGATAGTGATGGGGTGTACCGGCGCTTGACGCTCTTGGTGCCGTTTCAGGGCCGCTGGTGGCCGCAACTGGCCATGGCGGCTTACTTGCATCACCACCGGGTCAACACCCTGACCTGGCAACTGCGGGGCCTCCAACTAGAGTCAACTGGCCCTAATAAAACCCGGGGGCCGTATTTCAGTGAAAACATTCCCTTGCTCCCGGACGGCAGCTTGCTCCTCAAATATCGCCCTGGTCCTCGACCATATCGCCGCTATGTTGCGGCCAATGTGATTCAATCTTATGTCCAATCCCAGGCCGGGGAACAACCGACACATCCCCTCTCCGAATTTTCGCAGAAATGGGTGCTGGTGGGGTTCACCGCTCCTGGTCTCTATGACCTGAAACCGACGCCCCTGTCGCCGATCTATCCGGGGGTCGCCATTCAGGCCACCCTGTTGGATAATCTGTTAAACCGCGATTTCCTGGTGCCTCTGCCCCGCGTTGGCGCCCTCCTGCTGACCCTGGGAATCAGCCTGGCTGCCGCCCTGACCGTGCTCTGGGTCCCGGCCCTATGGTTGACCTTGCTGTCGCTGATCGGCTACCTGGCTCTGACCACGGCCCTGGCGGTGTGGTTATTTGTCAGCGGCGTGTGGCTGGACGCGGTGCCCCCGCTGGTGGCGGTGGTCTTTGCCTTCGGAGTGAGCGCGGCGTACAGCTATTCTACCGAAGGGCGGCAAAAGCGGGTGATCCGGCGCACGTTCGCCCACTACATGTCAGATACCCTGATTCAGGATCTGCTTAAAAATCCTGATAAACTGCGGTTGGGCGGCGAACGCCGGGAAATGACCATATTTTTCTCCGATCTGGCCGGTTTTACCAGTGTCTCCGAAGGACTTAGCCCGGAGGACTTAGTCACCCTGCTCAATGAGTATCTCACCCAGATGACCGACATCATCCTGGCCCGCGGCGGCATCATCGACAAATACGAGGGCGATGCCATCATGGCCTTCTGGGGAGCGCCGATCTCGCAGCCGGATCATGCCGCCCGCGCCTGCCTGGCGGCCCTGGAACAACAACAGCAGCTAACCAGGCTCCGGTCTGAGTGGCAGGCTCGGGGGCTGCCCCAGTTTTCGGCCCGCATGGGCATCAATACCGGCGAGGTGGTGGTCGGCAACCTGGGGTCGAACACCCGTTTTGATTTCACGGTCATCGGGGATGCGGTTAACCTGGCCTCGCGCCTGGAAGGCGCCAACAAGAGTTACAACAGCGGCATCCTGATCAGTGAAACCACCGCGGCCCAGGCGGCGGCTCAGGTGGAACTGCGGGAGCTCGATGTGCTCGCGGTAAAGGGTCGGGCGACGCCGGTACGGGTCTATGAAGTATTGGCTCCGAAAGGCCAGTTAGAGCCGGTAATGGTCCAGGTGCGGGAACTCTTTGCCCAGGGGTTGGCCCTTTATCGCCGGCAACGCTGGACTGAGGCCCAAGCGTTATTCCAGCAGGTCCTGGAGCTGCGCCCGATGGATGGCCCGGCCCAAAAATTTTTGGCGCGCTGTCAAACTCTGGCCGGACAGCAGCTAGGACCGGATTGGGACGGAGTTTTCCGGCTGACCACCAAATAGCCCCTGGGCAGCGGTTGGTCCGGTTTAAGGCCGTTCTTATAATTATTTGCGGTCAATTAGACAATGATGGTCTTTGTCGGCGGTATTGAATAGTTTTGGGTAGGGGCGCAATTCATTGCACCCTTTAGGGCGTGATAAATCACGCCCCTACAATCAGAATATTACTTTTTGGATGACAGCTTGGTATTAAACCCAAAATGTTTGACAAAGCCCGACTGATTAATTATGCTGCCCTAGCCAATAGGTAAATAATTTTATAGGGATAAATGATGACTGGCCAGAAACGCTTGCTGCTCTCCAAAGAAGCACTTGATCAACGCGTCCGCCAACTGGCAGCGCAGATCAGTAAGGATTATGCGGGAAAAAATGTCATCCTGATCGGCATCCTCAAGGGGGTATTTATCTTCATGGCCGACCTGGTGCGCGCCCTGGATTACCCGGTAGAGGTGGATTTTGTCCGGTTGCGCAGCTACGGGGCCGGTTCCGAATCAGCCGGGGAAGTGTGGATCAGCAAGGACATTGAATATCCGATCCGTGACCGCCATGTATTGATCGTCGAAGACATTATTGATGTCGGGTTGACCCTGGACTTTTTAATCAGGCACCTCAACAGCCACCGCCCGAAATCCCTGAAAGTCTGTTGTTTGATCGATAAGAAAGAGCGCCGTCAGGTAGAGGTGCCCCTGGATTACGTGGGCTTTGTGGTCGAAAAGGGCTTTCTGGTCGGTTACGGCCTGGATTGCGGCGAGCAACACCGCACTTATGCCGAGGTCTATGAACTAGAGTTATAACAGGTTGCGTTCAAAAAATTAATTTAACCGTAGGGGCGCAATTCATTGCGCCCTAAAGGGCTTGCTAAATCAAGCTCCTACAATGAGGATATTCCCTTTTTGATAACAACTTGGTATTAGAAGCTTCTAGTAGTTGAACCGAGCTTATCCCTCAGACTCGGCACCCGCCTTGCCTTAAGGGTGATCAATGGTTAGCTTTTAACCAAGCGGTCAGTAGGGCCGTGATCTAAATACCCGGGTAAGGAGGAAGTTCCGATGGCATCAAAAATTAACTGGCTGACCGATCTTGGTCAGGCGCAGGATTTAGCCCGCGGGGGCAATCGCCCTCTCCTGGTAGATTTCTTCAACCCCAAGTGAATCGGTTGTCAACAGATGGATGCAGTTACGTATCCACAGGAAGCAGTGATTAGCTTTATTGAGGCCAATTTTATTCCGGTGCAGATTGAATCTTCCCACCAGGTCCTGATGGACCAATTTAAGGTAAAATGGACCCCCACCCTGCTAGTCCTGGACGCCGAAGGCGGGGAACATTATCGCACCGTCGGCTTTCTGGCCCCGGAAGATTTTATCCCGACCTTTACGGTGGCCAAGGGCCGCTGGCATTTGGATAGCGAGCAGTATGCCGAGGCCATAAGCCTGTTTGATCAGGTTATCGAGAGCTATCCCAATAGCGACGCGGCTGCGGAAGCCGTCTTTTTCCGCGGGGTCAGCCGGTATAAAAAGGAAAATGATCCCCAACCCCTAAAAGAGGTCTACAACGTCTTAACCAATAAATATTCTCAGAGTAGCTGGACCAAAAAAGCCGCGCCCTACCGGTTGATTCCTTAATCCGGCGAACCCTGCTCCAGGGAGGAGGTGCGTCCTCCCTGGAGTACTAACAGGCGCTAAGACCATAATTAGTTTTAATCCCGAAACTCCCCCGCCCCTGGTGGGAGGGGGTTGGGGGGAGGGGGTACAAATTTTAAGGCATTGAAATGATATGATATTTTTCACCCCCACCCTAACCCTCCCCCCTCAAGGGGGAGGGGAAAAAGGGTTTCCGGATGGACACCAATTAAAAAAATATACTGATTAAATCAATCATTCTAATAGAAAACCGAAAACTGAAAACGGCATTAGACACAAAGGCTTTAGGTTATGTTTGATTTCAACCTCTCGACCATTATCATCATCCTGGTGGCTATCGGGATTTTTTTTCTGCTCCGGGAAGTCAATTGCTGGTATTGGAAAATCAACGAACGGATTATCCTGCTGGAAGAAATCTTAACCCGGCTGGAAAATCTAGAAAAAGGCCGCCAACCATCAGAATCATCAGAACATTTCCCTGAGATCTCCATTGATTAACCTTATAACTGGCGAAACCCGGCTTAACCGGTCGGAAGTTACGATTGCCGCCATCGATATCGGCAGCTTGACCATCCGTCTGGCCATCGCCGCGCTCGGGAACAAAGCAGGTAATGTTCAACTCCTCCTCCGCAAACGAGCCATTACCCATCTGGGTCAGGGGCTGGTGCCGACGGGATACTTAGCTCCGGTGCCGATGGCCCGCAGCCTGGCAGTATTAAACGAGTTTTGCCAGGATCTCCGGCTGCTTAAGGTGGCGGCAAATCGGGCCGTGGCCACTCAGGCGGTGCGCCAGGCCCGGAATCGTCAGGCCTTTTTAGATCAGCTCTACCAGCAGACCGGTCTCAGCGTGGAGGTCCTCAGTCCGGCCCAGGAGGCCGGCCTCAGCCTAGCCGGCGTCCTCTCGGTGCTGACCCCGGCGGCGGATGATGATCAACCCCTGCTGGTATTCGATGTTGGTGGCGGGAGCACGGAATGGGCGTTGGTGTTGCCGGGCCAGGAGGCGAACTTTGCCAGCCTGCCGCTGGGAGCCTCAACTCTGACCCAGAGCTGGTTGATCAACGATCCGCCCACCAAGGCTGAACTGCTGGCCCTGCGGGCCGAAATTCAACATCAGCTCCGGCAGTTGCCCGAGACCTTTTTGTCTAACCCCCGACTAAATGGTCGATGGCGCTTAGTGGGAACCGCCGGGACCGTGACCACCTTGGCGGCGATATCTTTGGGAATGACGGATTATGCGCCCCAGCGCATCAACAATCTGGTTTTAAGCCGGGATACGGTGGACCGCCTTACCGGCCAACTGGTAACCCGAACCGAGGCCGAGCGTAGCCAGTTGCCCGGTCTGGAACCTGGCAAGGCCGGGGTAATTGTCGCGGGAGCACTAATTATCCAGGAAATTCTGGCATTATTCCACCAAGCCTCCCTGGTGGTGATTGATGCCGGGTTGCTGGAAGGAGTGTTGTTGCAACTGGCTGAAGAAATATCGGCAAATCAGAATTCCGATACCATAGATCAGAATCAAAGCCCCTGGTTGATAAATTCCTATTGAAAGCTGCGTTAAAAGTTTATAAAAACCTGGAAACCGGGTCCAACCAGTTGTAAGGCCTAGAGCAGCTACCGGGGCTATTAACGAAGTAGCCTTTTTTGACCCGATTAAGAAGAATCTTTTTGTAGGGTAGGAGAGAAATTAATGTCACAGGATCGGAGCATCACCGAATATAAATTTGATGAACTGGTTTCCCTGGAGCGGGCCCCGGCCCCTGAGGAAATAACGATAATTTCGGGTTATACCTTTGATGATTTGCTCCTTATCCCCGGGGCCTCGGAAATTTTGCCGCATGAAGCCAATCTTGAGACTCAGTTGACCCGAAATCTTAGGCTCAATATCCCCTTGGTGAGCGCCGCCATGGACACGGTAACCGAAGCCGAGACCGCCATCTGCATTGCTCGCCAGGGTGGCATGGGCATCATCCATAAAAATATGAGCATCGCGGCCCAGGCCCTGGAGGTCGAGAAGGTCAAAAAATCAGAGAGCGGCATGATCCTGGATCCGGTGACTATCGGACCGGAGGCCAAAATCGCCGAGGTGCTGGAATTGATGCAACGTTATCGCATTTCGGGCATTCCGGTAGTCGAAGGCCGCCGCCTGGTAGGGATCGTTACCAACCGGGATTTGCGTTTTGAGACCAACTTCGATCTTAAAGTCAAGGAAGTCATGACCAGCAAGGGCCTGGTCACTGCTTCCCCCGGCATCACCCTGGAAGAATCCAAAGCCTTGCTCCATCAACACCGGATTGAAAAACTGTTGGTGGTGGATGATGAATATAATCTCAAGGGTCTGATCACCATCAAAGATATTGAAAAGGTTCGCAAATATCCCCAGGCCTGCAAAGATGAATTTGGCCGCCTGCGGGTGGGGGCCGCGGTCGGGGTAGGACCCGATCGGGAGGCCCGGATCGATACCCTGCTCAAAGCTGGGGCCGACGTCATTGTGATTGATACCGCGCACGGCCATTCCCGGGGGGTGATTGAGGCCACCCAGGCCAGCAAGCGAGACTTTCCCCAGATTGAATTGATTGCGGGTAATGTGGCTACCGAAGAAGGGGCCGCGCATCTGATGGAGGCTGGCGCCGATGGCGTCAAGGTGGGGGTTGGTCCGGGTTCCATCTGTACTACCAGGGTGATCGCCGGGGTCGGACTGCCCCAAATGAGTGCTATCATGCATTGCTCTCGGGCGGCCCGCCGCTATGAGGTGCCGCTGATCGCCGACGGCGGCATCAAGTTCTCGGGAGACATCACCAAGGCCATTGCCGCCGGGGCCCATAGTGTGATGATTGGCAGCCTGTTCGCCGGTACCGAAGAAAGTCCCGGAGAAACGGTAATCTTTCAGGGCCGCAGTTATAAGGTCTATCGCGGCATGGGATCGCTGGAGGCCATGAAAGAGGGCAGCCGCGATCGCTATGGCCAGGCCGACGTGGAACTGGAAGCCAAACTGGTACCCGAAGGAATTGTCGGCCGGGTGCCCTACCGGGGTAAGTTGGCTGACCTGATCTATCAACTCATGGGCGGTTTGCGCTCCGGCATGGGCTACGTGGGCTGCGCCACTATTCCGGAATTGATGGCCAAGGCGCGCTTTTTGCGCATCACCCCGGCGGGTCTCAGGGAATCTCATGTCCATGACGTGGTCATTATGAAAGAGGCCCCCAATTATCGCTTGGATTAGGAAAAACCAAGGTTAAAACATTCATTGGGAGCTAATTATGCTACTTCCATGCCACCAGGTTAAGGCCCTCTATCCGGCCGAAAAACTGTTGTTGGACAATGATGGTCCCACTACTTTGCTCTGGGACCGTCATGACGGCCCTTTCATCCTTAGGGTAGATGGTCTTAAGACCCAAACTGAATTTGCCTCAGATGAACCACCGGGCATCGTCCTGGATTTGTCGCTGCCGCCGACGTCAGTGTTGATCCCGGACATCCAGACCTGCGCCGCCCATCATAATCTGACCTTGCCAACTACCGCGGCCGCGCCTCTGGGAACGTTACAGCCGGTGATCCTGGCGGCATTTCATGTCCCCGGCCGCAATCTGTTTGTCTTTTCGGAGGACTCAAAACTTAGGCTCACTTCCGGACCTTCCCGGACCGTGCAGTTGCAGATCCAAGGCTCTTTCCGGGCCACCCGGCTGCCCTGCCAGAAAGCGGATCTTATCATCCATCTGGCCCCCGACATTGCGGCGTTAGTACTATCTTACCTTTGGGTCTGGGGACGGTCTGAATCGTGATCTAACTTAAACCCACAAATTTGGAAAAGGTCAATTATGGGCAAAATCACTATAGAGAAACCTTCCCCGGAGCAGTTGCAGGCTTTAGGGGTAGAAAGCTGGAGCCCCTGGGAATGTGAACCCAGCACCTTTGATTGGTCTTACGACACCGATGAGACCGCCTATGTCAAGGAGGGCCTGGTCACGGTGCGCTGCCCCGATGGCGAGGAGGTAGAGATTAAGGCCGGGGATCTGGTAAAATTTCCCCAGGGCTTGAGTTGTACCTGGGAAGTGAAGCAAACCATCAGAAAAGTCTATAAATTCGGGTAAGAAAGCGGCTTATCCCGTTTGCTGTTTGCTGTTTCCGGTTTTCTGTTAAAGATAATTAATTAATTCAATCAATATGTTATTTTATTAGTTTGTTGCATTTGAATGGGAACTTTGTATTAGGGAGTATCGGGCCGCCGTTGGCCGGGGAAACTCGGTAAGCTATGCTTGTCTTCGATGTGGGGTTTGATGTCCAGAATCGGGGTGCCATCCAGCATATCCAAACCTTTGACCCGAAGGATAGGGCCCTCGATCGCCAAAACTTCCAGCCGCGACAGGCCGATGGGATTGGGCCGGATGGGTGAACAGATGCTGAACACCCCTAGTCGCTCCCGGCGATGCGGCGGGCACTGGGTCAGGGATGGGGGGCTAAATTCCGGGCTTTGATGGAAATGGAAAATCACCAGGATACGTTGCCCCACCCTGATATCTTTGAGACCTTCCAGATACTGCGGATCGATTTCTAAGGTGCCGTGTACTTCGGAGACCGTCCAATGGCGGGGAACGGTGGGGGAATCATGGCGCACAAAGCCGATCGGTTTTAGAATGATTTCCATATCGATAACTTATGGTCGGGGCGACCCGCCGGGTCACCCCTACGGACTTTGCTAGTGTCCTATCCCGGAAGTAATTTTCCTGATCATTGATTCAAATCTCCCCTCCCTTGGTGGGAGGGGTTGGGGGAGGGGAAAATGCGAGAGAGGAGAGTAATTATTTCACCCCCACCCTGGCCCTCCCTAATCCAGCGGGATGGCAATATTTAATAAATAATATTAAGTATATCTGAGAAACAACACAAGCAACCAAGATCTTAACCACCTCTTGCTTCCATGATGATTTATTGCGGTCGCTCGAATTTCTTCTTATAGGCCGGGTGGATAAATTGAGCCGGTTTGGTCTTAAACTCCCGTGCCGGAACCACTCCCTTTAATAAATCCAGTCGTCCCTGTTGCTTCAGGCGCTCATAGATCTGGCACCAGGCACAGGGGCGGGTGCGATCCACTTCGCACATGCCATTTACCGGTCCGCCGCAGGGGCCATTGAGCAGACCCTTGGAACACATGGTCACCGGGCAGATACCGCCGGTCAGGGCTAAGTAACAGGTGCTACAGGCGGAACAGCGCTCCGTATAGAACCCGATATCTTCGTTGGCCCCCAAAAAGGTGGTGTTAACCGCGGGAAAGACTGGTTTCTCGGGATACATCTCGGCCAGGAACTGCACCCCGACGCCGCAGGCCATCGATATCACCGCGTCATATTGCTCCACCTGGCTGGCAATGGCCTCCAGGAATTCCCGATCACATTGCCGTTCCACGGTAGTTTCACCGATTTCGATCTTCTTTCCTTCCAATTCCAGGGCCATCCGCAGTTCGGCGGCGAGGATGCCGACTTCTTTTTCACCTCCTGCCAGGCAGACGGCCACACAGGTGCCGCAGCCGACGATCAGCACCTTGGGATAATCTTTGATCATCTGTTTGATTTCGTCGAACGGTTTTCTCTCAGCAATAATCATGACTTCTCCTCGACCTGGACCTCTGACCGGCGCTTTACTGTCAAGGGATTGGGACCCAGGGCTTGGACCCGTTCGGTCATCTGGCGGACGGCTTCGGCCCATTGGGGGGCATCGGAGGCGCCGATATGAAACATCTCTAGGCGCTCCCCGCCGATACCGATCTCATCCAGGAGATGTTTGGTGTATTCTACCCGCTCTTGGGCCCGGAGATTGCCTTCCAGGAAATGACAATCCCCGACTTCGCAGCCACTCACCATCACGGCGTCGGCTCCGGCCTCAAAGGCCTTAAGTATATGCAGGATATCAATCCGACCGGTGCATAAATATTTGACAATGCGGACGGTGGCGGGATATTGCATGCGGGCCGCGCCCGCCATATCCGCAGCGGTGTAAGTACAATAAGTACAGATCAATGCTTCAATTTTGGGAGTAAAGGCCATGGTTTTACAACCGATTTTTCATAGCAATTTAACCACTACGGGATACGAGATCGACATATTTATCAGGCTCCAGCAATCGCGGCAATCTTGGCCAGACATTGAACGTCGCGGCTGTGTTTGACTTCAATGGCCTTGCGCGGACAGGTGGCGGCACAGATGCCGCAGCCCTGGCAGGCGGCCGGATCTATTGTAACTACCCCGTCTTCGGGGATGAATCGGGGTACCCGGAAGGGACAGACCCGCATACAGCTCAGACAGGCGACACAATGCTCGGGATCTACCTGGGCTATGGCCCCGCCGACATACATCTGTTGTTTAGAGAGGATGCCCATGGCCCGCGCCGCGGCCCCTTTGCCCTGGGCGATCCGCTCCTCCGAGAACTTGGGACCGTGGGCCAGACCGGCCAAGAAAAACCCGGCATTGGCAAAATCGAGCGGCCGGAGTTTGAGGTGGGCCTCCATGAAGAAGTGGTCGGCATCAAAGGGCAGTTTATAGACCCGGGCCACTTCTTCGGCCCAGGGGTTGGGTCTCAGGGCGACGGAAAGGGCCACGAAATCAGCATGCAAGATTAAGGGCACTCCCAGGTTCTGGTCGAAGACCTTAACTTTCAGACCTTCGCCTTCGGCCATGACTTCAGGTTTCTGATCGCGGTCAAAGCGGATAAACTGTACCCCCAACTGCCGGGCTTTCTGATAATACAGCTCTTTAAAGCCAAAGGTGCGAATATCCCGGTAAAGGATAAAGACCTGGGTCTGGGGGCTAAGCTCCTTGATCTGGATGGCGTTGCGGACCGCATGCGAGCAACAGATTCGGGAGCAGTAGGGGTGATCCGGCTCTCGGGAACCGACACATTGGATCATCACAATGTTGTCTGCGGTCTTAATCGACTCCGGCTGGTTGACCAGCAGGTCCTCGAATTTTTGTTGCGTGACTACCTGCGGGTGTTGACCGTAGAGATATTCTTGCGGTTCGTACTCAACCGCGGCCGTGGCAATAATGGTGGCGCCATGGGGAATCTCCCGGCGACCGTCCTTGGTTTCCACGATTGTCGTAAACCTGCCGATATGCCCGGAAAAATCAACGATTCGCGCCTCGGTGATGACCTCGATGCGGCTATGCTGGAGCACCCGATCCACCAGCTTTTCCACATAAGGCCAGACCAGAACGCCCTCCAGGGTATAATGCCGTTTCCAGGCAATCCGACCTAGTTCCTTCTCATTTTCCACCAGGGTGGTATCATACCCGGCGTCGGCCAGAGTCAGGGCCGCGGTCAGCCCGGCAATGCCGCCCCCAATGACCAGGGCATGCTGGTCCACCTCAAACGGCAATTCCGGCAGCGGCTCCAGTCTGGCGGCCCGAGCTACCGACATCCTGATTAATTCCTTGGCCAATTCAGTCGCCTGCTCCGGTTCGGCCTGGTGGACCCAGGAGTCCTGATCGCGGATATTGGCCATTTCGAAGAGGTATTTATTGAGACCGGCCTGACGCAGATTATCCTGGAACAAAGGCTCGTGGGTGCGGGGACTGCAAGACGCCACCACCACCCGGTTGAGGCGATGTTCTTCGATGACCTCTCGCATCCGCTGCAACGAATCGGTAGAACAGGAAAAGGTGTAATGATCGGCGTAAACCACATCGGGCAGGGTCTTGACATACTCGGTCACCGCCACCACATCGACCACCCCGGCAATATTGATGCCGCAATGGCAGACAAACACGCCGATGCGGGGGTCTTCATGGAGTACATCCCGTTCCGGCGGAAATTCCTTAACCGTGAGCAAGGTATTGCGGGCTTCGGCTAACAGCGCGCCGGCGGCCGCGGCCGCGGCCGAGGCCTGGGTGACGGTCTCGGGGATATCCTTGGGTGACTGGAATACGCCGCAGGTGAAGACCCCCTCCCGGCTCGTGGAGACCATCTCTAAGGGCGGGTTCTCGGCAAACCCCCAACGGTTAGTGGCAAAACCCAGTTTGTTACCCAATGCCGCGGCTTGCGGGTGGGGGCACAGGCCCACGGAGAGGACTACCAGATCAAATTCCTCGGTCTGGATTTCGCCCGCGGCATCTAAATAAGAAATCACCAAATTTTTACTTTTGGGCACTTCGGCGATCCGGGAGACCATGGAGCGCATATAGCGCACCCCGATCTGGTCTCGGGCCCGTTCATAATAGCGGTCAAAGCCTTTGCCCTGGGCCCGCATATCAATAAAAAAGATGGTCGGCTCCACCTCGGGATCGTGTTCTTTGGCAATCACCGCCTGTTTGGTGGCATACATACAACATACATAAGAGCAATACTCTCGACCGATAGAGGCGTCCCGGGACCCGACGCACTGAATCCAGGCCACTTTTTTCGGAGCGCGGTGGTCCGAAGGCCGTTCGACATGACCTTCACTAGGTCCGGTGGCGGATAGTAAACGTTCGAATTCTAGCGAGGTGATGACATTGGGATAGCGGCCATAGCCATACTCGACTTTTTCGCGGGCATTAAAGGGCCGGAATCCGGGTGAGACAATCAGCGCCCCGACCTTAAGCTCCCGAATCTGGGGCTGCATCAGGTGGTCAATGGCTCCGGCCTGACAGGCCTGTACGCATTGCATACACTCGGCACAGACCCCACACTTGAGACAACGGGCGGCCTCGGCCTGAGCCTGGGCCTCGGTATAACCCCTGGCCACTTCTTCAAAAGTAGAACAGGAAACATCCGCATCCAACACCGGCATGCGCTCCCGATCCCGCTTTTCCTCATCCAGCGGGATTTCTACCCACTTCTGCATGGCCTGGGCGGCTTCGCCCGGCCCCCGGCCCGCGGCCAGGTCTTCCCCTTGCAAGTAACGGTCGATGGATTCCGCCGCTTCCATACCGCCGGCAATGGCGCCGATGGCGACCCAGGGACCGGTATGCACATCCCCGGCGGCAAAAATTCCCGGCCTCGAGGTCTGATAAGTCACCGGGTCCAATTCCAGGGTCCCGAAGCGGGTAGTTTTAAGGCCGATATTTTCCAGATAAGAGAGGTCGGCCATCTGCCCGATGGCGGGAATGATCATATCGACATTGAGGACAAATTCAGAGCCAGTGATTGGCATAGGGCGGCGACGGCCGGAACTGTCGGGCGGACCGAGCTCCATGCGAATACAGGCCAGGCCCGCCACCTGACCGTTTTCGACGATCACTCGCTCCGGAGCCTCCAGGTAGCGGATATTGATGCCCTCGCAGATGGCGCCTTCAATTTCCTCCTCCAACGCCGGCATCTCCTCCCGCGAGCGTCGGTAAATAATGGTGACGGTCTCGGCCCCGAGACGGCGGGCCGAGCGGGCCACGTCAAAGGCCACGTTACCGCCGCCAATCACTGCCAGGTTTTTGCCCACCCTGGGTTTTTTCCCCAGGTTGAGCAAGCGCAGAAAATCCACCCCCTGGATCACCCCTTGGGCATCATCGCCCGGGATGCCCAGGGCCCGGCCTAGATGGCAGCCCAGGCCCAGAAAGACCGCCTCATAATGCCGATTGAACAGATCTTCCAGGGTAAAATCATGCCCCAGCGCGGCATTGGTTTTGATTTCCACGCCATACCGGGTAATATTGTTAATTTCGGTCTCCAGCACATTTTTAGGCAGTCGAAAGTCAGGAACACCGACCCGCAGCATACCCCCGGTTACCGGCAGGGCCTCGAAAATGGTGACCTCATAGCCTCGCAAGGCCAGGTGGTAAGCGCAGGATAATCCCGCCGGGCCGGACCCGATAACCGCCACGCGCTGGTTTTTCTTGGTGATTTCCGGCAAGGGCAGGTTTAAGATCTCAACCCGGTCCCCGGCAAAGCGCTTCAGGTGGCAAATGGCGATAGGGTCATCCAGTTCCTTACGCCGACAGCGATATTCGCACGGATGGGGACAGATGCGACCCAGGACGCTGGGGAGGGGCAAGCGCTCCATGATCAGTTGCACGGCTTCGGCGTACTTGCCCACCTTAATGAGCTGTACATAACCTTCGACATTCAACTTGGCCGGACAGGCCGCCACACAGGGCGGGCGATCCAGTTTTTCAATGGCGAAGGCCGAGGGAATGGCCTGGGGAAAATGTCGAAACGCCGCGTGCCGGGTGCCTAAGCCCTCATCAAAGATCGAGGGTAGCTCCACCGGGCAGACCTCGGCACAGGCCCCACAGGCACTACACTTATCCAAATCAATATAGCGCGGAGTCTGACGTAAAGTGACGGTAAAATTTCCCGGCTCGCCCTCCAGGGCCTCCACCTGGGCCAGGGTGATGATTTCGATGTCCGGGTGCATGGCCACTTCAATCAGGCGAGGAGAGAGCATGCAGGTGGAACAATCATTGGTCGGGAAGGTCTTATCCAACTGGGCCATAACCCCGCCCAGCGAGATATCCTGTTCCACCAGATAGACCTTATAGCCGGCGTTGGCGGTATCCAGGGCGGCCTGCATGCCGGCAATGCCGCCGCCGACCACCATCACCGCGCCAATCTTGGGGTTTGCTTCAGTTGCCATTATAACGCGCTGTCCTGATCAGCTTCGTGTTTAAATTTAATCATGTTTTAGTGACTAGATATTTTGCTTGGTCGCCAGTTAGGGCCCCCCCCGGCCAGGCTACCCCGGTATTCCAGATCATTCTAATCCAGCAGGCCCTTACGCATGAGCAGGGGAAAGGGATTAACAAAATTGCGTTTCAGCCAGGTCCGGACCCCGGGAATCCCCAGCGCCAGGCCGATCAGTTCCGTAAAATAAAGCACCGGCAGATAATAATGTTTACCGAATTTATGAGAAATCCGGCTTTGCACCATATCCAGGTTGGCCTGGCACATCTGACAAGACACCACAATACACTCGGCCTCGGCCTCCAAAGCATGCTCATAGAGCCGTTGCACCAGGGTATCGATGATGTCGGGTCGGCTCACCGCCAATCCCGCGCCACAACAGTCGGTTTTATAAGACCAGGGATAAGCCTTGGCCCCCAACACCTCCACCAGTCGATCCATATTAGTGGGATCTTCGCATTGTTGGGCATCGGTGACCCTGGGGGGGCGAGCCACTAAACAACCATAATAACAGACGGTCTTCAGACCCTTTAAGGGGTGTTTGATCTTCGCCGTGATCCGGGAGAGAACCGCTTCCTGAGTCAAATAATCCAGCAGATCCCAGATCTTAATTTTTCCTTGGTAAAGTCTATCCTTGATTGGCCCTTCTGATTGCGCCCCGGTTTCCAAGCCGTTCTCTTGAGCCAGATGAGTTAAATAACGGGATTCAAATTGCGCGGCCTCCGGCCCTAGCAAGACTTTTTCCGCGGCCTTTAAGCGGTTAAAACAGAGGGCGCAGGGTACCACCACATCCAGTCCCACCGCTTCCGCCAACAACAGGTTGCGGGTAGGTAGGGCCAGGGCGAGAAATTCATTCAGGCTGTGCGCCGCGGTGGCCCCACAGCAGCTCCAATCGTCGATTTCCTCTAACTGAATGTCCAACCAGCGGGCTAGGCCTTGGATTGATTCGGCATAGTCGCGCGCCGTGCTCTCTAATGAGCAACCCGGATAATAAGAAACTTTCATTCCCCCCAGACCTTGGCCTTTTTAAATAGTTCCATGAATTCATCAATTCTCTGACCCGTTGGGGCGGCTTCAAACGCAGGCGACCCTTGCGGAACAGCTCGAAACCCAGCTTGAGGTCGCCTATAAAGGTCCCGTTTACCAGTTTGGCCATGGCACCGCCACTCCGGCTGGTGTACATCCGCAATAATAAGGCCTCATGCAAACGCCCCCCGGAAAGCCGGACATCATCCAAAAACACCTGATGAAAGGTCGCGACATTTTTTTGGGGGATCGGGCGATGAGTGGCAATGGCGCGCTCCTTAAGATAATCCATCACTCCGGCAATGTCGATATCATTGGGGCAGCGGGTGGTACAGGTCTGACAGGAGGCGCAGACCCAGATAGTATTGGATTCCAATACCATATCTTCCTGGCCCAGGGCGGTAAGTCGGATAATTTCGTGGGGATAGAAATCCATGGCAAAGGTCAGGGGACAACCAGCCGAACACTTGCGGCATTGGTAACAATCAAAAACCGAAATCCTGCGCTCGGCAAGGAGTTGTTCCCCCAAACCTGTCTTCGGGCTCAAGGGTTCGCTCAGCAACTCTCGCATCGCTACCAGACCCCCACGAATAAAGTTTAAAATATTAAGTTACACCCAAAGGAAAATTATGTCAATTTAGTTTTTATTTCTATCATTGTAATAAGATTATGTCGTCTGATTGGCTACTTAAATTATCCGGTTGACGGTCATCTGGTTTCTGGTTATTGTGAAATATTGTACAAATCTTTATACCAATAAATGCTATGCCTTAATGGTAACCAGGGGTGAGATAGACGTTGCTAAAATCTAGACCAAGGATAAGGCTGATTGTGGTCAGGGGGGGCTAACCGACTTGGGGGGGACAGTCGTCCACTACCCGACTATCCCCTAGGATAGGCTAACTTGGCTCAGGCGAATAGTTGACCTAATTGATAGAGTACTACCGCGCTCAACCAGCCTACCAACAGACTCCAGCCGACGGCCAGGCCGGTCCATTTCCAGGAGTTGGTCTCGCTTCTGATTACTCCGATAGTAGCTATGCAGGGGATATACAACAGGGACATCACCATGAAGGACAGGGCCGCGAGGCCGTTAAAAAATTGCGGTAAGACTTCGCTTAATCCCTCTTCGCCGCCCGCCAATAAGGTCCCCAAGGTCCCCACCACCACTTCCTTGGCGACGATGCCAAACATCAAGGCCACCGCGGCCTGCCAGAAACCAAAGCCGGCGGGGGCAAACAGGGGAGCGAATATTTTCCCGATTTGACCGATCCAGCTCTGCTCACTGGCATACTCCACCCCTACCGGCATCGAGGCCAACAACCAGATGATGATCACCCCGGCCAGAATAATGGTGCCGGCATTTTTGATAAACACGCTGGCCCGATGCCACATATGCATGACGATGTTTTTGACCGTGGGTAGGCGGTAGGGAGGCAGCTCCATGATCAACGGTGAGGATTCCCCCTTAAAAAACAGCTTGTTGAATAACAGGGCCGTCAGGATGGCCATCACCATGCCCAAGATATACAGGGAGAAGATCACCGCGCCCGACTGTCGGGGAAAAAAAGCCCCGGCAAATAAGACATAAATTGGCAGGCGGGCCGAACAGGACATAAACGGATTGATTAATATGGTTAAGATGCGATCTTTGGGAGATTCCAGGGTCCGACAGGCCATGATCGCCGGGATATTACAGCCAAAACCCAAAATCATCGGGATGGAGGATTTGCCGTGCAACCCCAACCGCTGCATGAAGCGGTCCATGACAAAAGCCGCCCGGGACATATAACCGCAGTCTTCCAGAATGCCGATCATCAGAAAGAGTATTAAGATATTAGGCAAAAAGACCAGCACGGAACCGACGCCGCCAATGATCCCCTCACTCAATAAGGAAGAAAACCAGTTCTTTCCTAGCAGGGCCGTAGTCTGCCCTCCCAGCCAGCTGAATCCAGTATCGATATAATCGGCCAGGGGATTGCCTAAATCAAAGACCAGTTTAAAAGTAAACCACATGAAGACCAGAAAAATCGGGATGCCCAGCCAACGGTTGAGGACTAGCTGGTCAATTTTATCCGAAATGGAGATTCTTTCCTCGGGTCCCAAGGGCTTGCGGCAGCATTTTCTGACCAGGCCGGAGATAAACCCGAAACGTTTTTCGATCACAAAGGCTTCCACATCTCGCCCTAAGCGATCATTTAAGGCCGTGGCCAGGTCTTCAGATTTACTAATGATCTGCTCGCCCTTGGGCAGAGTCCGAACCCATTCTTTAATCTGCGTATTGTTTTCTAATAGCTTTAAAGCCAGCCAACGGTTGGGGGCATAGAGAGAACTGTCTTTAGAGCGTTTGATCAGGTCGGTCAATGCGCTCAAGGCCTCTTCCACTTCCAGACCATAATTAATCTTTAAAGGCTCGGGCTGATGATCGCGCGCCGCTAAAATGGTCTGGCGTAATGTTTCCAGGCCTTCGGCTTTTTTGGCCACCGTGGGGATCACTGGGACTCCCAGGGTCTTAGAGAGTTTCTCGACATCCAACTGCCACTTCTTATGCCGCACCACATCCATCATATTCAGATCGATCACCAGGTTGGCACCTAATTCCAACAACTCGATGGCCAGATAGAGATTGCTCTCCAGGTTCGAGGCATCAACAATGACCACGGTGACATCGGGATGTTCTTTAACCAGAAAATCGCTGGCAATGCGTTCATCCAGGGAGTAGGAAGTCAGACTATAAGTCCCGGGTAAGTCTACCACCCGGATGGTTTTTCCCAGATAGGTATACTCCCCCTCTTTTTTTTCCACGGTCACACCGGGCCAGTTTCCGACCTTCTGATGTGCGCCGGTCAGCTTATTGAACACGGTGGTCTTACCGGCATTGGGATTACCACCTAAACAGATGGTAATTTCAGCCATCCATTTCTCCTGCCCTTAAACTAAGATTAATTTTGCTTTTAGGTTGGTAATGTCGGATTGGACGTGGTCAGCGCTTTACTCCGTCACCGGTCTGACAAAAATCCGGTGGGCCATTCCATAACCAATGCCAAAGCGTTTTTCGTCCAGGGCCACCATTACTGGGCCAGGACGACCATTTTGGATCATCCTCAATCGGCTGCCCGGGAAGATACCCATTACTGCCAAGCGGCCCGCCATGCCGCGCCCACCGCGGATATCCATGACTTCCACTATCCGGCCATTTTCAACCGCACATAGGGGACACATATTTAATTACCTAGACCTCCTAATATTTAACCTGAGCAATCGCCCGAGGCGCTACCCCCGGATAACTAGTTTTTTCAAATTTTCTGAGCGGCTAGGAGGCCGCGCCCGGCCCCGCCAAGGGACCATCGGTCAATTGGACCGATTTGTTCTGGTCTGCCAAGAGCTGGCTGACTTGGGCCTCCGCAGCCTTGTCCCCCTTAATAAAAGCCTCCCATAAGCGGGGCGGCAATCTGTTGGGGTCATAAGTAATGGTGACCGACAAGGCCCAGGGGTTAACCTCGATGCCTTTAAAAATTCCTAGGTTGTCAAAGACCGCCAGATCAATCTGACCGGCTTGCTGCAGCAACCCCGGAGAAAACCGCAGCCGGACCCGCCCCGGAATATGATGCACGATGTCGGTTAAGTAAGAGCGTAATTTTAATAAGGTGTTAATCCCGGCCATGTCTTTTCGACTCAATCCTTAATAATAATGCCTAAACTTTTAATTATATATTTTCTTTAAAAGAACACAATCAAAAACCGCCTGCCGCTCAACCTGAATACCTTCGTAATGCTAATCGACTTAAGTCACCTGAATTTGGAGTTTATACCGGCCTTAATTATCAAAATTATCAAACCATTAAAATATTAGCAATTGTTTATCATTTGCAATAATAATAAAACGACCTACTACGTTTGTCAAGTTTTTTTGGATAAAAAATCACTAGTCGGTTACCGCATCCAGCCTTGACCTCCCTGCTGGGATAAATTGAATTTTAAAGAGAAATAAAAGCGGACCGCATTTTAGTGGTTCATAGAAAATTGATTAGCAAAGTTTTTGGACATTGGTTAAAAAAATGTTGAGCAGAACAATTTACATCGGTGCAGATGCAATTGATATACAACAATACATAGTTACGGTTCCGGAATATGGTTCAGGCATCATGCCAGGCTGAAGTTGTTTGACGCAAGATGGCAACTCCATCTTGGCGTGGATCAATTTTGGTTAGATCAGATCCTGATAGGCGGGCAGGACCCCCAGGCCGTGGGCCGTCTTGATAGCCCGGTCAATGGCCAGGCGTAAGGCCTTTTCTCCCAGCAGACCTACTACATGGAGATCGGCTTCGACCTGAGGGTTAGAGAGCACAAAGACGATATCGCCGTCGAACAAGGTATGCACCGGGATGATCGAACGGGCCAGGCCGTTGTGGCCCATCTGGGCGACTTTGTGGGCCTGTTCGCGGCTCAACCGCGCATTGGTGGCGATCACGCCCAGGGTGGTATTAGGTTCCCCAAAATTTTGCCGCACCCGGCCCTGACGAATCAGTTGCGCGGTGCCGACGAACTCCGGGCTGGACGGCGTCCGCCGCGCCCCGGCGATGATTTGCTGGCTATGATAATCGAGCACATCACCGAAGGCGTTGACTACTACCAAAGCGCCCACCAACAGGCCCTGGGGCCCGGATATACAGACGCTCCCCAAGCCGCCTTTGGTAGCCTGCGGGGTGCTCAGCAGTTTGCCGACCGAAGCCCCGGTCCCGGCTCCGACACTGCCCTGGGCGACTGGTTCGGCCTTGGCCTGCAGGCAAGCATTATAGCCCATATTTTTATCGGGGCGGACCCGACAATCTCCCAAGGACAGGTCAAAAATGACCGCGGTGGGCACCGTCGGCACCCGGGTAATGATGACGTCAAAACCCTGTCCCCGTTCTTCCAGGAACTCCATGACCCCGCCCGCGGCATCCAGTCCGAAGGCGCTGCCTCCGGTGAGCAGCACGGCCTGCACCTCATTAACGATGTGATAATTGGTCAGGGCGTCCAGTTGTCGGGTCCCGGCTGCCGAGCCGCGCACATCCACACTGCCGATGGTGTCAGGCGGGCACAGGATGACCGTACAGCCGGTCAGACTTTTGAAATCACTGATATGGCCTACCAAAAAACCTGGTACCTGGGTAAGGGTTCCAACCGTCATTTTTTACCTCAAGTCCTGTTCAGTTAGGGGGCAATCTGTAACTGACCGTTCTTAATGGTTAAATTTTTGATTCCTAACTCTGCTTGCCGCTGGAAATCAAAGCCGCGAAACCAGGGTAGGCCGGGGACCCGATCCCATGCCGTCAACCGCCGGGCTAAATCAGGGCGACTCATCCCCGGGTGGTTTTTTAGGACGTCAGCCAAAAGCTTAATTGTACTAAAGCCCTGAGCTGCCAGGTATTGGGGAGTCTGATGAAAACGCGCCTGATAGGCCTGAACAAATGCCTGGACCTCCGGATCCGGGTCACCGGCAAAGAAGGCCTCGGGGAACAGGATACCCTCCAGGGCCGCGGCATTGACTTCTAAAGCTTGCGGCGTATTAATCAGATTGGTCCCCAGCAACTGGACTCCGGCCAGAGCGCTGCCTTTGAGCTGGGAGGCAATAGCCGCGACCTTGGCAGCCTCATCAGGAATAAACAGGGCGTCAAAGGCCGGGGAACCATCAGTTGCGGGTTGATAGGTGGCGGCCAGAGTAGCGATCACCCCGGAAAAATCATGAGTTCCTTCCGGGTACGAGGCCTGGGAGATCAGCAAACCTCCCTGGCTGCCCAGTTCTTCATTAAAAAGTCGAAAGAAAGTCTGCCCATAACCCGATTCCGGGTACAGGATGGCAAAACGGCGGACCCCGCGCTGGACCACCAGATGGGTCAGCAAGGCTTTCACCTGCATGCGACTGGTCAAAAAGTCCCGGAAAACCAAGTCACCGGTTGCGGTAATCCCGGCCTTCTGGGTCAGCGTGACGATGGCTAAACCCTGGCGCTGGGCCGCTTGGGCCGCGGCTTCAGCCGTCGCCGAAGTTAACGGCCCGATCAGCGCCAGAATACTTTGATTCTGAGCCGACCGATCTACGGCCTGGGTTGCCAGGGAAGGAGAATTCTGACAATCCTCAAAGATTAATTCTACTCCGGACTGAGTCGCGGCCAGCTCCATGCCCTGCCGCACCTGCCGGCCTACTACTTCGTAGTCACCGGACAAGGGCAGCAGACAGCCCAGGGCTGGCATCGCCATTGCTGCAACCGTGGTTGACTCCGGACCGATTAATCGTGCCGCATGGGCTGCTTCCGGACTATCCGGAAACCGCTGTTTCAGGGTCGCGAACCAGGCTTGGGCCCGTTCCGGTTGTCCGCTCTGAGATTCCAGGCGGATCAGTTGGAGGAGTACCGCCGCGCTTAATGGTTCCTGGCTGTAGAGCTCCGCCAGACGGGTCAATTCCTCGTATGGCGCCTGTTCTAACCACCTGGTCTTGAGATCTCGGAACCATTCGGCATCGCCGACCTCCAGATCTCGTTGGGCCATGAGCAAACGGTCAAAGGCCTGGGAGACATTGTTAGTTTTTAGTGCTAGATCAGCTAATAAGGCGTTCGCCTTAAATCGGAGCTGGGGATTTAGGTCTGGGGCTGTTAGTTCATCCAGCACCTGGATGGCCAGTTGATACTGCCCCTGTTTGAAATAGGACTGGCCGACACCATAGCGCGCTTCGGCGGCTATGGTGCCCTCGGGCTGGGTGGCTAACAGCCTTTCATAACGGCTTCGGGCCGCTGACCAGTTTCCCCGAATCCCAGTTATTTCCGCACTGCGGAGCCAGGCCAGTTGGCGGTGTCGTCCTTGGGGAGAGGTGCGGAGATATTGTTCAAAGTAATTCTGAGCCTCGGCGTAGCGGTGGACCCGATAAAAACCTTCACCCTCCTGGTAAAGCTTCTCAGCCGTCTCTGGGCTACGTGACTTCGGCAACAGATCGGGCGGGATACAGGCCGCCATCAGCATTAGGGTTCCGAGCACCACTGCCATCAGCGGTCGGCAATAAGGGCAGGACATAAGGCTGGCATCCTAAACGATAAACAAAAAAAGTGGGGGACACTAAGTCCCCCACCCTGATTGTCGAGTTGATGAGGTTACTTAACTTCCTCGAATTCGGCTTCCACTACCTCTTCTTCCGGGCCTTTGGGCTTCTCCCGGGCTCCGGCGGTCTCGCCACCCGCTCCGCCGGCCGTTTGCGCATAGATCTGTTCGGCCAATTTGTGGGAAGACTTCATCAGCTCATCGCTGATCCGTTTGATTTCTTCAATATCGGTGCCCCCCATGGCCTGCTTGAGGCGCTCAATGATGTCAGTGATATTAGACTTAACCCCCGGATCCACTTTATCGCCCAATTCCGCCAGGCTTTTTTCAGTGGTATAGATCAAGGTATCGGCCTGGTTCCGGGCTTCCGCCAACTGGCGCTTGCGTTTATCTTCTTCGGCATGGAGTTCGGCATCCTTAGTCAGCCGCTTGATTTCCTCCTCCGTCAGACCGCTCGACGCAGTAATCTTGATAGACTGCTCCCGGCCGGTTCCCAGATCTTTAGCTGAAACATGAACAATACCATTGGCGTCGATGTCGAAGGTGACCTCAATCTGGGGAATGCCCCGGGGGGCCGGGGGAATGCCGACCAACTCAAAGCGCCCCAGGGTCTTGTTATTCTCCGCCATTTCACGCTCCCCTTGCAGCACATGGATACTGACGGCGGGTTGATTGTCGGCCGCGGTAGAAAAGATCTGACTCCGTTTCGTCGGGATCGTGGTGTTCTTTTCGATCAGTTTGGTAAATACGCCACCCAAGGTTTCAATACCCAGCGACAGGGGAGTGACATCCAAGAGCAGCACATCTTTAACCTCCCCTTTCAAAACTCCACCCTGGATGGCGGCGCCGATGGCCACCACCTCATCCGGATTAACGCCTTTATGAGGTTCTTTGCCAAAAATCTCTTTGACCTTTTCCTGAACCTTGGGCATGCGGGTCATGCCCCCCACCAGGATAACCTCATCAATGTCTCGCGGCGACAGATTGGCGTCCTTGAGTGCTATACGACAAGGCTCTACCACTTTACCGATCAGGTCATCAACCAAAGATTCCAGTTTGGCCCGCGACAATTTAATCACCATGTGCTTGGGGCCGGTCGCATCCGCGGTGATAAACGGTAGATTGATTTCGGTTTCCAAGGAAGTCGAAAGTTCCATCTTGGCCTTTTCAGCAGCTTCCTTGAGACGCTGTAAAGCCATCCGATCCTGACGCAGATCAATACCTTGGTCCTTGCGGAATTCGTCAGCTAAATACTCAATAATCCGCTGGTCAAAGTCATCCCCACCCAAATGGGTGTCGCCATTAGTCGATTTGACCTCGAAAACCCCTTCGCCGATCTCCAGGATGGAGATATCAAAAGTACCGCCACCTAAATCAAAGACCGCGATTTTCTCATCTTTTTTCTTATCCAGACCATAGGCCAAAGATGCCGCAGTGGGCTCGTTAATGATCCGCAACACATTGAGTCCGGCGATCCGGCCGGCATCTTTGGTGGCCTGCCGCTGTGAGTCATTGAAGTAGGCCGGGACCGTAACTACCGCATCGGTGACCTTTTCCCCCAGATATTCCTCCGCTGTCTGTTTCATCTTGGTGAGGATCATGGAAGAGATTTCCGCCGGGCTGTGCTGTTTGCCCAAGATTTCCACATGGGCATCACCATTGTCGCCCTGAACAATTTTATAGGGTAAGATTTTGATATCCCTTTGCACCTCAGGGTCAGCATATTTCCGCCCGATCAGACGTTTGACCGAAAATACCGTATTCTGAGGATTGGTCACCGCCTGGCGTTTAGCAATCTGCCCGACCAGACGTTCGCCGCTATCAGTAAAGGCGACCACCGAGGGGGTGGTGCGGCTGCCTTCCACATTAGGAATAACTTTAGGGTCTCCCCCCTCCATAATGGCCACACAGGAGTTAGTGGTACCTAAATCAATGCCAATGACTTTTGCCATGTTTTATATTTCCTCCCCAAAAATAATCAAATTATATATATTTTTTTATACCTTAACATCTATCCGGGTAGGGGCCGCGCACGTATTACGGGCCACTACCACCATTGCCGGTCGCAATAGTCGATTCTGCAGAAGATAGCCCTTCTGAAGCTCCTGAATGACGGTCTGATCCTCCACCTCGGCATTTTCTTGTTGCATTACCGCATTATGAAAGGCCGGGTCAAATTTCTCTCCCAAGGCCTTTATCTGCGACACCCCGAACTTGGCCAAGGCCTGTAGAAAACCCCGTAACACCATGTCGACACCCTCCAGCATGGCCGGGGGGGCGTCTTGTTGGCGACCATGTTCCAGAGCCAGCTCCAGGTTATCCACGACCGGCAAGAGCTCCTTGATTAGCGATTCGTTGGCAAACTGCACTACATCGGCCCGTTCTCGTTCCTGACGTTTTTTGAGATTTTCCAGTTCCGCGGCCAGCCTGAGCATGCGCTCATAATTTTGCTGCGCTTCTTGAGTTTTCTCCTCTAATTTTTGGAGAATGGTGTCCTGATCAATTTCTGCGGCCACGGCTTCAGTATCTTCAGTTGTCGATTCTTTCATCGGTTCGGCGTTGATTTGGCATCCATTATCCTTGGTTTCAGTCATGCCTACAAAACTCCTTCCCTTCTCAGGGCTCCTTTCCGCTAGTCTTAATCCTATTTAGTCTTAATCCGGTAACTCCCCCGCCTCTGGTGGGAGGGGGGTAAATTTCAGGATATTGAGATTATATAATATTTTTCAGCCCCACCCTTGCCCTTCCCCATCAAGGTGGAGGGGATAATGGTTTCCGGATGGACACTATTTAATTTAAAGATAAGGTGAAAATTCAAAATATCCAGCTCAGCCACCAATGCCCCACCTGCCGACGTATAACCGCAGTGAATTACGTCTACAATTTATTGAGTAAAACACTGACCAGATATGCAGTATATTTTACTACCGGGACTATCCGGGCATAATCCATCCGCATCGGTCCCACTACGGCTAGTGACCCTACCGGGGATTGGTCCCGTTGATAGGGCGAGGCCACCAGACTGAGTTCGATGTCCGGAAAATGTCCCTCCGGCCTGATAAGGACCTGAACTCCCTTGGCTTCCAGACTCCGATCGAGGAGATCGATTAACTGGTGCTTCTCTTCAAAAGTGGCAAACAGGGCGCGAATCTTATCAATATGGGCAAACTCGGGGTAACCTAAAAGCTGGCTGGTGCCTTCAATATAAAGCTCGCCGCCATCTTCATCCTGAAGGGCCTGCTGACTCAAACTCAAGGCTTGAGGAAGCATGGTGTCAAACAGGGTTTTTTCCTCTTCGATCTGGGCCACTACCCGGCTGCGGGCCTCTACCAGAGTCAAATTTTGGAAGAGGCTGTTAAGATAGCGGCTGAATTTATCCAATTGATCCTGGCTAAGTTGCTCTTCACTTTCGATAAACCGGTTGACCACCAGGCCGTCCTGGGAAACCAGCACCACCAGGATATTTTTCCCGCCCATGTCAATGAATTGAATATGCCGGATCCGGGTAGCGGCCAAGCGGGGGGCCCGAACAATGGCTAGATGCCCGGAAACCGCCGATAAAATCCGTGAAGTCTGCCGCAGCAGGTCGTGAAGTTCGGTAGCCGGCGGTATAAAGCCGCTCTCAATCTGTTTGCGGACCGCCACCCCCAAATCCTGAGTAGGCAAAATATGATCGACATAATAGCGAAAACCTAGCGGAGTCGGGATTCGACCCGCTGAGGTGTGGGGTTGCGTCAATAAGCCCTGCTCTTCTAAATCCACCATCAGGTTTCGGATGGTGGCCGCGCTGAGAGATAAACCCGATTTCTTCGCCACGGTTCGGGAACCGACCGGCTCGCCGGATAAAATATATTGGATCACTACCGTGTTTAAGACTGCGGTATCCCTTTCTCCCAGGGTGCCCATGTTGCTCTCTTCGCTGCCTAAATATATAATCCTACTAAAATTAATAATGTCTCAGATTTTTGTCAAGGGTTAAAGCTGATTATCTAAAGACCGGGGCATACTTGGCCCGACGGGTTGGGACCACCAGGGGGTAAAAAGACTTTGACAGCCTGTTGCGCAAGATGATAAACAAATCACTAGATTAGCAAAAACTTAGGTAAATGATTAAAGGAAAAGTTCAGAAAGTTTAGAGGTTAAGAATTTATGGCCAATAATAGAGTAGGAGTTTATGTCGATTCCATGAATATTGTTCGTAATGGTGGCTATGGCATGCGGTATGAGGTGATGAGGAGATTTGCCAGCCGCAACGGGGATGAAGTTGTCCGTCTTAATGCTTATGTTGCCCTGGATGAGGAACGGGCTAGCTCAGATCCCAATTATAAGACCACCCTCAATTTTATTTCTACCCTGCGCGACCTGGGTTTTAAAGTCATTGAAAAGCCGATCCGCTGGTTTACCGATGATGCTGGCCGGACCTATGGCAAGGCCAACGCCGATATGGATATGGCCCTGGATATTATTTCCCAATCGGACCGATTGGATGTGGTTTATCTGCTTACCGGTGACGGTGATTTCTGTAATGTCGTTACTATGGTGCAAAATAAAGGCTGTCGGGTGGAATTGGTGGCCTTTTCCAATGTTTCTGCTAACTTGCGCCGCGAGGTCGACCTGTTTGTCTCCGGCTATCTGATTCCTGGCCTGTCGCCCACCCAACCGCCCCAGCCCAGTGGCCCCCGCTGGGGCGAGGCGGGCAGCCGGGTACGGGGGGTTTGTACCAAGTATCTTCCTGACAAGGCGTATGGTTTTTTACGTTTTATCCATAGCTTAGGCAAGCTCTGGGTTACTGATACCCGGCAGGAAGACTCGCCTTATACCTCGGTCTTTTTTATGGAAAAGGATCTACCCGCCGGGGTTTATCCCGAGGACCTGCCCAGTCGGGATCACATTTTTGAATTTACCCTGGTGGAAGGGGAAAAGGGACTGATTGCCTCTGACATCATCCTGGTTTATCAATATCATTCTTAAGTTAAGTTTCCTGATCGTCCAACTTAAGCATAGGAGAAAGACTAGATGACCAAAGAGTTGACCGTGTTGTTTGTTACCCCGGAAGCCGTGCCCTTTGCCAAGACTGGCGGCTTGGCCGATGTGGCTGGAACTTTACCCTTAGCCTTGCAGAGACAGGGTTTGAAGCTGCAAGTGATCATGCCGCTGTATGGCATGATCAAACAAGGAGATCATTCCTTGTCGTTAGTAGCCGAAAACTTAAAGGCTAATTTGGGTCCGAACCTCTTGGAGTTTAATCTGTTTACGGCTACCTCCGGAGGAGTACCCTTCTATTTTGTGGAACGGGATGAGTTTTACGAACGCAGTCAGTTATATGGAACCTCGCGGGGAGATTATTTCGACAATTTAGAGCGTTATACCTTTCTGGCTCGCAGCCTCCTACCGATCTGTATGGCCCTCGACCTTAAACCAGATATCATCCATTGTCATGACTGGCAGTCGGCTCTGGTCCCGGTGTATATGAAAACTGACTGGTCCTGGTTGGCCCCGGTGGCCGACAGCGCCTCGGTTTTTACCATTCACAATCTGGCCTATCAAGGACTGTTTGACCGCGCCAAATTCCCCTTACTGGGCCTGGACTGGTCGCTGTTTTCTATTGATGGCCTGGAATATTACGATAGCATCAATTTATTAAAGGGCGGCATCATGTTTGCCGATACCATCACGACGGTCAGTAGCCAGTACAGCCGGGAGATTCAAACGCCCGAGTTTGGCTATGGCCTAGAAGGGGTATTGCAATCCCGGGCCGCAGTACTTACCGGCATTGTCAATGGCGTCGATTATAGCAATTGGGATCCGGCCACCGATCCGCTGTTGGTAGCCAATTACCATCCTCAGAGTTTGGCCGGCAAGGCTAAGAACAAACAGGCCCTGATGGAAAAATTCGGACTGGATAGCAAATTAGCTGCGGCCCCCGTGCTGGGCATGATCTCCCGCTTGGCGGACCAGAAAGGCTTTGATCTGGTGGCCGCAGTCCTCCCCGAATTGCTGGCTCAGGAGGTTACTCTGGTCATTTTAGGCACCGGAGAGGAAAAGTATCATCAACTCCTTACTCAGGAGGCCCAAAAATACCCCGGTAAATTAGGGGTTAAAATTGCCTATGATAACACCTTGGCCCACCTTATCGAAGCCGGAGCGGATCTGTTTCTCATGCCCTCCCGGTATGAACCTTGTGGACTTAATCAGATCTATTCCATGAAGTATGGCACCATCCCGGTCGTCCGAGCTACCGGGGGTCTGGTGGATACGGTTGAGCCGGTAGATTTAGCCAAGGGGACCGGCACCGGCTTTCAGTTTGAGGAGTATAGCCCGGAAGCCTTCTTGGCGGCCCTGCAATCAGCCATCAAGGCCTATCAGAATAAATCGTTATGGAGTAAACTGATGCAAAATGCCATGGCCCAGGATTTTTCCTGGGAGACCTCGGCCCGGGCCTATCTGGAACTCTATCACCAGACTTTGAAGCGCAAAACCACAGAAATCAGGAGAGCCTTATGAAAGAATGTATTAATCGGGAAAACAACCTGAAGTATTGTAATTGCACGTATGAGCCTTGCGAACGTAAAGGCATTTGCTGCGAATGTCTTCACTATCACCGCCAGTTAGGCGAACTCCCGGCCTGTTTCTTTCCAGATGAAGTGGAGCGCACCTATGATCGTTCTATCGCTCGCTTCCTAAGACTCCAGCAACAGAAATGATTCACCCCGCATTGAGACTTACGGGGTTGAAGGTAGCCTCAAACCTGCCGTTCCCAGGTCTAAAGCTAAGCAGGCCTGGGGGCGGCTAATAATTAAAATTTTTTAACCGGGGGCCAAATAGTTTAACAGACCATAACGGAAAATTTTACCGGTCCAGAATCCGAAGGGACTCAACTTTTTTTAATCCAAACTCAGGATAAACTGATTATAATTTGACTCTGGCTCAACCATTGGCGCTTTTGTAAGTCTAAGGGTACGGTTTACTAACGGGTGGGTCTTAAAAGCTTGGGCATCGACCTGGAAAAGTATATACTTTTCAGGGAGCGGACCAGAAGTCTAAAGCTTTTCCATAACTATTTAGCCGTTGGCATAATCCTTGAATTAAAATAATCTATCTATTTAAGAATATTGCCAACTGGAGGGCACCTTGAAAAAGCGGAACAAACGCACGCTGATCGTCGGGGATCACCAAATCTCGCCGTTGACTAAACATATCCTAGACCGCATGGGTAGAGAAGGGCTGATTATCCGTCAGCGTCTGGAGCAATTTTATCAGCATCGCTCTAACCTAAATCAGCCTCTGGGCAATAATCCACCGAATGACACGCCACCGATAGAATTTTTCGACAATCAGACCGGTTAGGGTTTGATCAACCATCAACCATCAACCAGTCCTACCTTTGAGTTTGGCGCCGGGCTTGAGACCAAACATGCCTGGTTAGTATGTTTGTCCATTTAAGCCGGCGCTGAGCTTAAAAAAACTTGATTTATGCTAGGCCGCGTGCTAAAAGAGCAAAGACGTTTTCCTACCCCGAAGCATCGACTAAATAAAACTGGTACTTCGGGTTTGGCATGATCTGGAAGCGGAATTAGCCCTTTAAATCATGGATAGTTAAAATAAGGAGAATTTGTCTTGCGTCTGCAAAGGTTAGGTTTAGTTCTGCTCCTGGTCCTTTGGGCGGTTTCCGGATGGCACGTGGGGCAAACCCCTCTGGCCCGGGCTTCAGAAGCGGGGGAGATTCTCCTGGCTCGGGGCACCAAACTTTACCTTGACGGTCAATATCGTGAAGCCCGAGAACAGTTGCTCCAGGCGGAGGCGGTTGACCTGCAAAATGCCGAAATCAAGCTACTGTTAGGTATTACGAATTTTGTGCTACACGACTATTCTCAGGCCCGGGAAGCTTTAACCGCAGCCCTAAACCTGGATCCGGGCGTTCCCCGCGGTAAACTTTATTTAGGAGCCACGTTATATTATTTAGGGCAGTATGATGAGGCGCGGCGTTGGCTGGAGCAGGCCAAAGCTGAGACCCCCAATGAAGGCCTGGTATATTACTATTTGGGACTTTGTGCTTATCAAAAGGACCGGCCTACCGAGGCCTTATCAGCCTTAACTACCGGTTACACTTTGGCTCCGGAGTATGCTGCCACTTTTAAAGCTTACGAAAGGGCGTTAGAAGCACCGCGTCCCAGGGTCGAGCGGCCTTTTGACCTGACTCTGTCCGCCGGCATTGAATATGATGACAACGTCAAGGTTCTGCCCGATCAAACAGTCCTACCATATCTCGCGACCGACAAACATAAGGCAGACTGGCGGATACCAATCATGGCGCGGGGTGAATACCGGCCGATCCGAACTGAACAGATGGTTATGGGCCTGCGCTATTCCGGCTATTATGGCATCAATATGAATCTTGATCAGTTTAACTTCTTTGACAACTTGGCTGAGATTTATTTAAGATATTACATGGGGCGCTTAACTATTGAGCCTTCCTATGGTTATAATCTGACCTTTTGGCATGAAGAACGTTTTTCGCAATTTCATAATGCTGGATTACGACTGAGTTTAATAGAAACTCCCATCCTGACCGGGGACCTGACCTACCTCTTTCAGGACCGCAGTTTCCGTTATAAGGTGGCCCCGGATTACAAGCGCAGTGGCTATTTACATCAGGTCGGGTTGTATCAAACCCTTGCTCTGGGAGCAAAGGGGGCCTGGCGGATTGGCGGCGTTTGGGAGCGGGAACTGGCCGAGGGGGTGAACTGGTCTGGGAATACTTATCGGGTCCTTACAGAGTTATCCTATATGTTCCCTTACCAAATTTTTGCTTGGGGTTCCTTTGCCTATGGCCGTACCAACTGCGATAATAACGATACCTTTTTTGGTTACCGGCGACATGATAATTACTACGAAGTTAATTTCCAGTTACGTCGTCCGGTGAATGCCTGGCTGGATGTAATCGCTGGTTATATTCATGTCAGCCAGCGTTCCAACATTCCTGATTTCGAGTATGACCGTAATATCTATCAACTGTTGATGTCGGCCAGTTTCTAATTTGCGGTTATCCTGTCAACCGGACTAAGGACTAAGCGATGATCGAGCATGGGCAAGGACTAAGGTGGCATCGGGTATTATGGAGTTGCCTGGTTATTATCATAACTGCCGCTCAGGGAGTTTCAGCGCAGGATCGACAACCAGCGGCCGAGATTATTGCACTTACCGGCCAGGCCGAAATAAAAACCCCTACTGACCAAAGCTTTAAGACCGCGCAACTGCGGGCTAAATTATATCCTCGGGACCAGATCCGCACCCTGGCCAAATCTAAGGCTAAATTATGGTGTCAGGACGAGAGTGTGCTGATCTTGGGAGAGAATACCACCTTAGAAATCGCTCAATATTTAATAGATGAAGCAACGGGTCAACGGCAAAGCCTGTTGCGCACTTTGACCGGGAAATTGCGGTTTGTGGTCCATAAGTTCTATAAGGCCCCAGAGCCGGATTATACCATTGAAACTCCGATGACGATTATTGGCGTCCGAGGTACCGATGGGGTGGTAGAAATTGCAACAGGGGATCAGGTCTATCTCTTAGAGGCCACTAAGCCGCTGTCCTTAAAGAATAAAACAACCGGTGAAATGCTCGACCTGAAACCCATGAATTTTGCCATCTGTGAGGCCCATAAAGCTTTTCAGGTTAAGCCGATTACTCCGGCCATCTACCAGCGCCTAACCCAGGAGTTCCAGTTGAGCCACGATACCGATCCTGAAAACCTGGTGCAACCACCGCCGCCGTTAGAGGCCGGAGTTGAACCTGGCAAACCCGCGACGATTCTCCCTCCGGTGGATCAGGCGCCATTTTCGGTAATCCATCCAGGGTCTAAGAGAACTCCCCGGCCGTCACCACCTCATCCTCACAGCCCACCCTCTAGTTATTAAAATTATCTGAGGTGGTGGGCTAGAGGTATTGACGATCAATTACCCAAATTCTAAGGGGAGGTTGCCCGACCTACTTGGCCTGTTCCAGGCGTTGGTGGTACTGGCAAGCCTTATATTTTAACTGGCGCCGGAGGAGATTGATCTTGAGATCCGGAAATTCAATGAGGAGATGATCGAATCTGTTACACTCTTTAAGATCTGAACATTCGTAACAATGTTCAATATGACGCTGCCGCGCGCAGCTACGGATGGGGCAATTTTCCAGTCCGCGTCCTCCTTTGCAACCCGGGCATTCGGTATGCGATAGAAACCAGTTGATTCCTTTGCGAAATTCAGGAAAACTAAATCCCTCCCCATCGGGAAAACAGTGCATCCACCAGTCGGCCCGGAAACGATCTAAATATTCCTTTAACTGCGAGACGGTTTCCAGAAAATCGCGGTTTCCTAACTGGCAGTCGTCGCATAGACCACAATAACTTTCTCTGAGCATACTCACTCCTGTTTAAGGCAGTAGAGCCGCTTCTATTTGGGCCTCTATTTCGGCGTCAGAAACGCGACTCATCTGGATGGCCTCGGCTGGACATTCCGCCGCGCAGATGCCGCAGCCTTGACAGACTTCGGTTTGGACTTCGGGTAGGCCGGAGGTTTTTAGGCTTACCGCTCCAAAAGGACAGACTTCCAGACAATGCAGGCAGTGGCTACATTTGCCCGGAGCAATCGCCGCGGCCATCTCGCCGCTGAACAGTTCAATCTGAAATAGAATACGGGAGGCGCGAATGGCTGCAGCTTGGGCCTGAGCTACACTTTCTCCTATCGTTTTGGGATAATGGGCCAGGCCGCACAAGAAAATCCCTTCGCTAACGGCATCGACCGGGCGTAACTTTTGATGGGCCTCCAGGAAAAAGCCTTCCAAAGTTTGGGACACTCCCAGTAATCGAGATACTCGGTCACTGCCGGCCGCGGGTTCGATTCCGGTACTTAATACCACCAGGTCCGCTTCCAGTCTCACTTCTTGTTCCAAGAGCTCATCCCAGACTCCGACTTTTAACTGTCGCCGTTTGGTCACCGTTAAATGCGGGGAGCGTTCCGGTTCAAAAGGAATAAACTCCACCCCCAGTTGTTTGGCTTGCTGGTAGTAGACTTCCCGTAACCCATAGGCCCGTAGATCTCGATAAAGCACGGTGACGGCGATTAGCGGATAGCGCTTTTTGAGCAGGATGGCGTTTTTCAGGGCTTCGGCACAACAGATCCGGCTGCAATAAGGGTGTTCCGGCTCCCGGGAACCGACGCACTGGATCATCACCACCTGTCGAACTTTGTCCAAATCCGGCTCTTTGGACTTAATTCTCGCCTCCAGCTCCAGTTGGGTGAGAATCCGGGGATCGGTGCCGTAGAGATAACGCCCCTGAGGATCAAAGGGTCGGCCCCCGGTGGCGACGATGATGACCCCATGGTCTAGCCAGCGTTGCTGCGGTCCAGCAGAACTTTGCTGATTAATCAAGGTTTGAAACTGACCAGCATGGCCAGTGACCTGGACCGCTTCCGTCTGAGTCAAGACCTCTATATTGGGGTGGCGATAGACCTCGGTTCTTAGTTCCTGGAGAAACTTTTGGGGATTATCACCCTCTAGCGTGAAATGTAACTGCCGCGCCAGTCCGCCTAATTGTCGGTCGCGCTCGATTAAATAGGTCTGAAAACCCTGATCGGCAAGGGTAAGGGCGGCGCTCATGCCGGCAACCCCACCCCCCAGGACTAAGGCCTGGGGATTGACTGGAAAGCCTTGCGGGTGAATCGGTGTCAGCACCCAGGCCCGACCCACTGCCATGGCAACGATATGCTTGGCCTTAGCCAGGGCTGCTTCCCGATCATCATGATGCACCCAGGAGCATTGTTCGCGGATATTGGCAAAGGCGAAATAGCCCGGATTGAGACCAGCCTCGGCCAGCACTTCGCGAAACACCACTTCATGCGTGCGAGGCGTACAGGCCGCCACCACGACTCGATTGAGTCCTAAATCCTTGATGGTTTCGGTCATCCGCTTGGTGGAATCCACCGAACAGGTAAACAGGTTGTCTTCCACATGGACAACCCCGGGCAGCTCCCAGACTGCCGCAGCTAATTTTGAGATATCGATAACTTTGGCAATATTGGTTCCGCAATGGCAGAGAAAAACCCCGATGCGCGGCGGATAGTCGGCAACTTGGCCGGGTTCCGGCATTTTGATCTGGGCCGGGTGAATCCGCGCACTGATGGTCAGAAACTGTGAGGCCGCAGCCGCGGTGGCACTGGCCGAGGTAACCGCTTCCGGAATATCCATGGGTTCGCGGGCGGTGCCGCAAATCAAAACTCCTTCTCGCGCCGTGCAGATCGGCACTAAGGTTGCAGTCTTGACAAAGCCGTATTCATCTAAATCTATCCCGAGCTGGCCCGCCCACTGTTTAAAGCTGTCTTTGGGCCTCAGGCCGATGGCCAGCACCGCCAGGTCAAATGAATCGGCCTGCGGTTGCCCGTAAGCGTCAGTATAGCGGAGCTTTACGCCACCGCCGCTCTGGGGATGCACCGCGGTCACCCGGGAGCGGACTAATTTAACCCCGTGGTCTTGGGCCTGCTGGAGATAACGTTCAAAGCCCTTGCCATGAGTCCGCAGATCCATATAAAAAACGGTCGCCTCAACCTCCCCGGGGCTGATTTCTTTGGCCACCAGCGCCTCTTTCAGGCTGGCCATGCAACACACTGCCGAGCAATAGGCCACCCCTTGCCGGGGGTCCCGCGAACCTACGCATTGGATAAAGGCGATGCGGCGGGGAGGGGTCTGATCGGAGGGCCGAAATAACTTGCCGGCATTAGGACCGGTGGCGCTCAGGAGGCGCTCAAACTCCTCGCTGGTTACCACATCAGGATTTTCATATCCGGGGAAATTATGGGCCGGAGCCGCAGCGACCCCGGTAGCCATAATGATTAACCCAAAGGGCCGGACCATCATTTGCGCGGTTTGCTGAAGATCGATGGCATCGGCTTGACACACTTTTACACAGGCTTCGCATTTCTTGCCCTGAAAATAACGACAGGCTTCGGGGATGATATAGGCCGCTAACGGCACCGCCTGGGGGAAGGGCACATGGATCGCCTTGGTGGAGCTCAGGCCGAGATTATAGGGGTCAGGGATTTTCCGGGGGCAGACCCGGGTGCATTCCCCACAGCCGGAACATTTGCTGATATCCACGTAACGCGGCCGACGGCTTAAGACTACCTGAAAGTCTCCAGGTTTACCCTCGATCTTCAATACCCGAGTCAGGGTCAAAATCTCAATCAACG
>JAQVHY010000004.1 GCA_028695935.1 Desulfobacca sp. | reverse complement strand
GGACCAGAATTTTGAGGTTACCGCGGTCCTTGATTTTGCCCAGCGGCGCTCCCGCAAACCCCGGTTGGTCGATGTCGAGCCCGGTGATACCACTGGTCATCACTATGCCATTAGCATCGACATCGGTACCACCACGGTTTGGGGCCAGTTGCTGGAGCTGACCGAAGGTAAGATCATCGGGGAAGCCGCGGATTACAATGCCCAGATCAGCTATGGCGAAGATGTTATCAGCCGTATCGTCTATGCCCAGAAGCCCGAGGGTCTGGACAAGATGCAAAAGTTGGTGGTCAGCACCATCAATCAGGTGATTAACAGCCTGTTAAAACAACACCGGGTGGCGCGGCAGGATATTTCCCATCTGACTCTGGCCGCCAATACCACCATGACCCATCTTTTCCTGGCGCTGGAGCCGAAATACATCCGCCTGGCCCCTTATACCCCGGCCACCTGTATGGTGCCGCCGGTCCGGGGCCGGGATCTGGGTCTGGATGTTGCTGATCATGTCTTTGTCTATTGTATCAGTTCGGTGTCCAGCTACGTGGGCGGCGATATTGTCTCGGGGGTGCTGGGTTCGGGGATGTATCAGGAGAGCAAGTTAACTCTGTTCATCGATATCGGCACCAACGGTGAAATCGTGGTCGGCAACCAGGAATGGATGGCCTGTGCGGCCTGTTCCGCCGGCCCCGCCTTTGAAGGGGGCGGCATCCGTTTCGGCATGCGCGCCACCCAGGGGGCGATTGAGGATGTTAGCATTAATCCGGCTAATGCCGAACCGATGTTGATGACCATCGGCATGGTCAAACCCAAGGGCATCTGCGGTTCTGGCCTGATCAATATCCTGGCTGCCCTGATGGAAACCGGGCTGATCGACCCCAATGGCAAATTTCGGGAAGACCTGGACACCCCCCGCCTGCGGGTGGGCGAAGATGGCCGGGAATATGTCCTGGCCTGGGCGGCTGATACCCAGATCGACCAGGACCTGACCCTGACCGAAGTGGATATTGATAATCTGATGCGGGCCAAAGGAGCGATGTATGCCGGCTACCTAACCTTGCTGGAGAACATCGGGCTGAGTATCCAGGATGTGGAACAGGTAATTCTGGCCGGGGCCTTCGGCAACTTCATCAATATCGAAAACGCCATTACCATCGGTCTGATGCCCGATCTGCCGCTGGATAGATTTCATTTTGTCGGCAATGGTTCTCTGTTAGGGGCGACCTGCGTGGCCTTCTCCCGGGAGATGCTGGAGGAAGAGCGCCGCGTGGCCCTGATGATGACCAATTTTGAACTCTCGGAAACCCCCGGTTTTATGGACCAGTACGTCGCCGCCCTGTTTTTGCCGCATACCAAGGCCGAGTACTTTCCCAACGTCCAACAGCGCCTGAAAAGTTTGGCGTCATCCTAAAGCCTCTGTGTCTCTGTGCCTCTGTGGTTAAAAAACTCTTACCACAGAGGCACAGAGGCACAGAGATATAGAAAAAGATAGAAAATACCTCAATCATGGCCTGCGTGACCCACCAATCATGACCGCCCAGCTCCGCATCGGCACCCGGGGCAGCCCCCTGGCCCTGGCTCAGGCCCGCTGGGTCCAGGCCGAGTTAGAGGCTCATCATCCCCAATTAACGGTGAGTCTTACCATCATCAAAACCACCGGGGATAAAATTCTAGACGTGCCTCTGGCCCAGGTAGGCGGCAAGGGCCTGTTTACCAAGGAAATCGAGCAGGCCCTGTGGGCCGGGGAGGTGGACCTGGGGGTGCACAGTATGAAGGATGTACCCGCCGAACTCCCCGATGGATTAATGATCAGCACCATCACGGCGCGTGAAGATTGGCGGGACGCCCTGATTTCCCATCGTTATAAGCGACTGGACGACATCCCTGGAGGAGGCCGGATCGGCACCAGCAGTCTGCGGCGTCGGGCCCAACTGCTCCATCAACGCCCCGACTTAGAGATCCTGCCCTTGCGGGGTAATGTCGAAACCCGCCTGCGCAAGCTCGCCGGGGAGAATCTAGACGCCATTATCCTGGCCGTCGCGGGCCTGAACCGACTGGGGCTTGAGCATCTGATCACTTGCTACTTGCCGCCGGAGCAGATGCTCCCGGCCATCGGCCAGGGGGCCTTGGGATTGGAACTACGGTGCCAGGACACCCAAACCCTAAACCTGGTGGCCTGTCTGGATGATCCGGCCAGCCGGGTGGCGGTCCGGGCCGAGCGTGCCTTTCTGGCCCGGCTGGAGGGGGGCTGTCAGGTGCCGGTGGCCGGACTGGGATCGCTGGCCGAGGGCCGCCTGACCCTGGAGGGCCTGATCAGCGACCCCGAGGGGAAGTTACTGCTCCGAGACCGGCTCACAGGGGACCCTGAAGACGCCGAAGACCTGGGAACTAGCCTCGCCGACACCTTGCTCCAGCGCGGCGGTCGAGAGATCCTCAGCCAGATCTATGGGCGTCCCTTAGATATTTAAATCCGCCGGATTAAGCTACTGAAGTCGGCGTCAAAATTTCCGATTGCTTCGAGTTGCTCTATCTCCGATCTTAATTTTTGCCCTTTCATCTTTCAACCAGCAGATATCGCCACTATACTTAAAATCACCGGTTATTATCCTGACGCGGGCTTGGGGGCGTGGGCTCTGAGGCCGGTAGAGTGATGTCCAGACGGAAAGGACAGGTACAGGTCTCAGAGAGGCAGCGATTTTCGCCCTTCAGGCAAGGCTCGGGGTGAATGTGGACCAGCGCCCCGGGAAACTGTGCCTTGATCTGGGCTTCGATGTCATCACAGAGGGTGTGGATCTTGGTGAGGGATTCCCGGCCACAGATCAGCAGTACCAGGTCCAGGTGCCGGACCGGGCCGGATTTGCGGCTTTTTAGTTTAGTGAGTTCTAGTATAGGAGAAAAAGACCGCACCAATTCCCGGATCTTATGCTCTTCGGTTTCCGGTAAACGGGTATCGATAAGTCCGGATAGAGATTTCCAGGTAATGCGGGCCGCGGTGTATAAAATCACCAGTCCGACTAACAGGGCCGGGATGGTATCAAACAGATGATGGCCACTCAGATAATAACCTACCAGGCCGATCAGCACTCCTACCGAGGTATAGACATCGGTCAGCAGGTGGGCGGCATCGGCTTCCAGAGCTACCGAATCAAAACGGCGAGCAGCCTTGTAGAGGTAAGTGGCGACCAGCAGGTTAAGCCCGGCTGACAGCCCCATCATCCCCATGGCAGTATACAGAAAACGCACCGGCACCGGGTGGAACAAGCGTTGACCGGCCTGATAGAAAATACCGACAGCGACGGCAAAGATCAATAGCCCTTCCAGAAAACCGCTCAGGTTTTCAAATTTGCCATGGCCGTAGGGATGCTCGCGGTCCGGTGGCGAGGCCGAAAATTTCAGGGCGATCCAGGCCATTAGCGAGGCCAAGAGATCCAGGCTGCTATGCAAAGCTTCGCTTAGAATGGCAGTGCTGCCGCTCATCACCGCCACCCCGGCCTTGCCGGAGGTCAGGGTCAGGTTGGAGATGATGCTCAGCAGCGCGGCGCGTTGGGGTGATTTAAAGAACATCGTTAAATATTAGTGGCTTTGTCGTAAGGGGTTCCGAGCTACCGTGGTCTAATCTGAAAGATAATATTCTACGGTAGAAACGATCCTGATTTTCTTGATATAGGGAGTATTGCTGTCCCGGTCGTTAATCTCAAACTGTCCCTGGCTGGCCCGTTTGATTTTGCCTAATTGACTGCCGGAATCTTTGGCAAATTTTTCGGCCACTTGGCGGGCCTCTTTGGTGGCCTGTTCTACCATGGCCGGTTTTATCTCATTCAATTGGGTGAACAAAAATTCGGGTTTACTCTGATAGTCACCCCCGGCAATGGCGATGCCTTGTTTTACCAGTTCAACGATCTTCCCCATAGTTTCCCGGATCTTATCCACTTTAGCAGAATAAACCGTGATGGCCGAAGACGCCGAGTAGCGGTATTGGGCCTTGGCCGCATTGACATATTCCTGGGCCTGGCGATCCAAGACACTAGGCACGGATATGGATATTTCATCAGCGCCAAAACCGTTGTTCTTCAGAAACTCCATAACTAAGGCATTATTGCGTTGAATAACCACGAACAGATTACTCAAATCATCATCGGCCGCGGTAAATTTTATCGGCCAGATGGCGATGTTGGCCGGCATTTCTCTTTCGGCCAGGCCTTTTACGGTGACGGTGCGATCCTGAGCCTTTAACCGGGTGACACTGCTAGAGATGAAGTATCCCAAAACAATCAAACCCACACCTACGCAGGCACCTAAGATCAAGGCTTCCCAGATTTTCTTACCGTTCATGGCGGTCCTCCAATCGATGGCGGTTATTTTTGCGGCTTTTGCCGGGCGGCTGGTAAAAGCGTACTCAGCGCTTGATACTTATCAGTTTTGCCCAGGGCTTGATAGAGCTGAGCTAAGCGCGCCCCGTAGTCTTGCGCTGCACACTGGTTGCCCATAGCCAGGTATAGGCGGGTCAGACCATCCAGGGCGTCAATCACCCCGCCCACCGACTCCAGGCGGCGAAATTCTTGTAAGGCAGTTTTTAAGTCCTGTTCAGACTGGACAAAATTCCCCAGATCGAGATGGATACGACCCAGGCGCTCCAGACTGACGGCGCGTCCCTGGGCGGCTTGATGAGCGATGTTTAATTGTAGCGCTTGTTGATAAAGCTTGAGGGCCTCATCATCGCGCTGCTCTTGGCGGGCCAGATCCCCACAATGGGTCAGGGTCAGGGCCAAGAGCGGCTCCAAACCCGGCTGCTGGGCCTGGGTCTGCGCTTCGGTGTAAGCTGCCCGCGCTTGTCGGAGCTTACCCTGGGTCTGCCAGACCGTGCCCAGATTGTTTAAAGTTTCAATGATTCCAGCCGTGTCATCCTGCTGTCGATTAAGTTTCAGGGCCTCCTGGTAACAGTCTTCGGCCTGGGAATATTGACCCTGCTCCTGATAGATGGCCCCCAGGTTATTGAGATTGGCCGCGATTCCCGGCACATGGTCGATGAGCCGGTTGAGTCTGAGGGCCTGAGCGAACTTTTCCCGAGCCAGTTCCAGGTTTCCCCTGGCATAATAGTGGTAGCCGCGGTCATTGGCGTTGAGCGCATCCTGGCGCAGCCCCACTCCCGGTCGCGGCGCGGGCCCGGCACAGCCCTGCAGCAGCACCAGCAAGACGATCAAACCGCGGCTAAATGCTCCTAGCGCGGTATGACTCACGGTTTACCCGCCCCTGGGAGTTGCTGTTCCATGCGGATGGTCTTCTCGGTTTTTTTGGGGACATGACGGCGCAAAAACCAGCTCTTTTGCGCGGCCTGGGCCACGTCATCGGCATCATGGAGGAGGCTCTGGCCACTGGTGACTAGTTCCGGCAACCCGGCCCCAGCCCGGTTTAGGTGGTCGATGAAATCCTCTCCTTTTTTAACGGCTACGGGCAGGCGTTCCGATAATTGGCGGAAATTATTGGAAGCCTGACGAAAGTTTTCCAAGGTGGCTTTAAGATCAGCCATAGACTTTTGAGCCTCAGCCTTTAATTGTTGATCGTGGATTAGGGTAGCCATCAACCCCTCCTGGCTATTGAGGCTGGCAATGATCTTTTCGGTTCCGGAAATAGCCTGTCTCAGATCTTTATAGAGACCGGGATCATTGACTAACTGCCCCAGGCTACCCTGGCCCGCATTAATCTTAGTGGTGATGTCCTTTAACTGGCTGATCATGCAGTTCAAGGTTCCTTGGTCATCGGCCCAGGCCGTGGTGATCTTAGTGAGATTGGCCAAAATTTTTTGAATCTCCTCCAAAGACGGGGTGGCCCGTTCGATCATGGTAGTCAGGGCCAGTGGTTCTATGGAAGGAATTGTGCTACCGGGGGGCAGCACCGCTACTTCCGGGGAACCACTAGTGAGGTCCAGGCACATGTCCCCTAAAAGGCCGATGTAACCGATGGTGGCCTTGGAGTCGGCGCGCAGCCGCTCGCGATATTCGGCCAGCACCTCAAACCCTACGATGATGTTACCCTGGCGATCAAAGGAAACCTTTTTGACGCTGCCCACCGTCACTCCCGACAGGCGCACCTCCGCCCCTTCCTTTAGTCCCCCGATATTTTTGAACACCGTCCGATATTCCAAACGTTTCTCAAATAACCGTTCTTGTTGGGCGATAACCAGCACCATGGCCATGAGCAGCAGCAGAGTGGCCACCACAAAGACCCCGACGATGGTCTCATACTTTTTCTGGCTCATATACCCTCTGATTCCGTTAGGGAAATTGGCGAAAGGAAACTTTTCACCTCGGGGTTGTCACTGTCCTCCAACTCCTGATTTGAACCCAGAAAGACAATCCTCCCGTCATAAAGCAGGGCCAGACGGTCGCCGACAAATCTGGCAGTGCGCAGATCATGGGTGACCAGGATCGAAGTTACTTCCAGAGATTTCTGTAAATCCCGGATTAAATGGGCAATACCATCCGAAGTAATCGGGTCCAGACCGGCAGTTGGTTCATCGTAGATAATGATATGCGGGTTTAAAGCCAGAGTCCGGGCCAGGGCCACGCGGCGCTGCATGCCGCCCGAAAGGGCCGACGGTTCCAGCCCCTCCACCTCTTTGAGCCCCACCAGGGCCAGTTTTTCTTTGACTACCTGATTAATCTGGTTCAGGGTCAGCCGACGATGATGGACCAGCGGGAAGGCGATATTTTCGCCTACCGTCATAGAATCATAAAGGGCTGAGCCTTGGAATAAATAACCCATCTGTAGCCGCAGCCGATCCCACTCGGTTTCGGTCCGCAATCCGGTAAGTTCCACTCCGGCCAGGGTAATGGTCCCGGCATCCGGGGTTTCCAGGCCGACCAGCATGCTGGTCAGTACCGACTTTCCAGCCCCACTGCGGCCTAAGATCACCAGGGTTTCGCCACAACGGACCTCCAGATTGACCCCCCGAAGTACGGGCTTGTGGTTGTAAGATTTGTAGATGCCTTGGAAGCAGATCAATGGCTCGCCTTTGGGGGGTAGGATTAGGGTCGGAGCTGATTGAATAGTCACCATCTAGTCCCAGGCGGTTTAGGGCCAAATTAGCAAAGAAATACGGGTTAAAAAGACATCGGAGATTAATACCAAAAGTGACCCGGAAACCACCGCCGCCTTGGTAGACTGACCGACCCCGAAGGTGCCATGGGTGGTATGATAGCCATGAAAACAACCGACCGTGCCGATAATGGCCCCAAAGACTACGGTCTTCAGCACCCCCGGCACCACATCATTTAGACTAATATATTTTAGGGTAAGTTGATAATAATATTTTGATGTCAATCCGACCTGGGTAACGCCGATCACCCAACCACCTAAAATACCCAGGATATCCGCGACCCCGGTCAGCAAGGGGAGAACCAACATACAGGCCAGTAAACGGGTGCCTACCAGGTACTTCATCGGGTTGACCGCCGAAACCCGCATAGCATCAATCTGTCTGGTGACGCGCATCGAACCCAGTTCAGCGCTCATTCCCGACCCGGCCCGGCCGACCACCATGAGGGCCGTGAGTACCGGCCCCAGTTCCCGGACCATCGACATCCCGACGATGGTCGCGATATAATTGGCCGCCCCGAACCAGGAAAGCACCCCCACCGTCTGCATAGCCAACACCAATCCGACCGAAAAGGCCGCCACCGCCACCAGCGGCAAGGATTTTACTCCCAGGTGAAACATCTGGGCGATGACTTCCCGAAAGAACCACGGAGGGCGGAATAAGGCCGTAAACGCCGCGACAAAAAACAGGGTGAGCTGGCCCATATAGTCCACAAAGCGGACCACCTGATGGCCGGCAAGTTGGAGAACACGATCCTGCAAACTCAATCCTAACTAACGGAAAAAATATCTATTTTACCTATAACTATATAAGAATCGGGGTTCTGTCAAGTCAAACCGGGTCTCAGGCGCTGCCTAACGGAGCCGCTTTGAGTGCAAAGTCCCCAGCTGATCAGGTGCTACTAACGGTGATGCTGGGATAATAATTCGGCTGGCGGGGGGGGACCATCATGGCGCAGGAACAAGGCACATCCGGAATCACTATAAACCTGACGCCACTCTTGGTGATTTTTAAGAAGTCCATATATTTTGGTTGGGACTCGGATGAGGATCATATCGGGAGGGTAATGTGATAAGAACTGCTGCCAATTGGGACGACCACGGAGGAAATCGAAATATTTTTGGTTTACAGCTTCCGGATACACGGTTTCGTAGCGTCCGTCCAAGGCTACCCGGCATTGGGGATAAATATTCCAGAATAGATACTCCCCCCATTCGAACCAGGTCAGAAGGTTTCCAGATAAACGGTGATTTTGGATGTAGTCGAGCGCGCCGACCGGGTAATACATCTTGATCTTGCTACCGTCCGGTTGTTCGGCCTGAGCCGGGATGGTTAAACTTAAAGGCCGTTGGTGGAGGAAGCGATAAGAGTTGATGCCGATCAAACATAATAATAATAATAATAAAACCCCAGTCTGCCAACCTAAACGCCGGTAAATAGCTTGCAACCAGGGGATAGAGCTAAATCGTGCCAATAAGGCGGTAAATATTACCGGTAGATATGCCCCTAATACAATGAACAGCAGCGCTAGATGACGAACATGTTGTATTCCTAAATAAAACGTTACCAACACCACCAAACCCGCGGTAATTTCCCACCAGCGGGCCCATATCACCAATAAAACGCTGAAAATGACTATAACCAGGAAATAAGCCAGTTCTCCTGGGCCTAGGGTACCTTGCTGGTAAGCTTTAAACAAACAGGCCCACTCAGTGATCTCGGGGCGGGGCATGGTGACGGCATAAATGATATAGTGCCAATATTCCAAACCGTAAGGGTTAATCAAGGTGGCCAGCCCCGCCAGCCCCAGAATCCCCAGGTACGGCCACCAAGGACGGCGAGAGCAGGCTTCTCCCAAGGCATAGAGGGCCAATAATCCCAGCCCTGCCACAAATCCCCCGTGCAGATTACACCAGGGAACCTGAATCAGCACCAGGGGCCATAACCAACGCCACCGCCTGGTGAGCCGGGCGGTTTCTAAAAGGTAAATTGATAGAGCAAAAAAGAAGAAAGTAAAAATCTGAGCCCGAACCGGACTGTAGCCCAAGGGTAAGAAGCCACTAACCAGAAATAGCATGAGTGCTGCGGCGGCTGGAGTGGCACCGCGTCGCACCGCGCTAAGATAGATTAAACCCGCAGTGGCCAGCCCCAAACCAAGCTTGAGGAGTTGCAAACCGGCGGCTCCCCAGGCTTGATAAAGGGGATAGAATATTACCCCGGTGAGCCATTCGTGATAGACCCAGGTATCAAGAGTGGGGACATAGGAAAAGATATCCTGATAGGGGAATTTCCCGGTCTGCCAGAATAACCGTCCGAAACCCATGTAGCCCCAAAGATCTGGATCAGCTACGGTTTTAGAAAGACCACAGAGTAAGAAAGTTAATAACAAGATACTGAGGAGGGAGGTTATCCATGTGTCTTTTGGATAAAGCCCGCCAGGGGATAACCGGCTTGGGCCCTCAAACTGCTCCGGCTGGGGATTTAAGGCCAACTTCGACAGGTCCTTGGGTAGAGCAAGATCTCAGCGATTAGTATGTCTTTTAAGATTGGGGTTGTCTAAGGGTGAAAGGCCGCTCAGCGTTCCAAGATGGCATTGGCAATTATGGCATTGGCTACCTTATGACTATCGACCTGATAAGAATTTTCCTGTATAGCCTGGCTAATAGTTTGGACCTTCTCCGCCCGGACTTCCGGGGCCTGGGCAATCACTTCACTGGCCTTTTGTAACAGCTTTGACTCCCTGGATAACTCTATACGATCCATTTCAGACAGGTTAGACCTCTGGGAAGTGCTGGTTTCGGGGTGAGGTTCAATCTGGTTGGTCTTATCGGTTCGGAGAAGATCGATGCCGTTGCTTTGCACCTGTTCGATTTTCATGACCGCTGCTCCTGAATCAGCTGCTTATGGTATTCTGATTAATAATTTCGTAAGTAATTTGGTAAAGGCGTTCTTTCCACGAGTCTAGACGATTAGAAGACAATTGCTCTTCGGTGGCGGCGCCAGTTTTTTGGGGAGAGCTGAGCTTCAACTGCCATTCACCCTCCGCATCGGGAACGATCTCTAAATTCTGGCCTACTTCCTGGATTAACTTGGCGAGCGCCGCTTTCCCCGTATCATTAAATACGCCATCGACGGTGACTTTTTTCATTACTTCGCGCGCAACTCGCTCGATCACCTGGTGCCGCTTGAGCTCTGGGCAGGTTGGCTGTGGTCTCCTGGCTTCGCCAGCATCAGCATAGCGGTGCCTCAGAGCCCGGCGCACTTGCCGGCCATAGGTCCGCAGCACATTCTGAATCTGATAGCTGGTGATGGTCATCTATGGCCCTTTACCTTTACTTATCGGTTCAATGTCGAAAATCTTGAAATTTTTCTCCTACTTTGCTCATCGTAAGGGGTATTATGGGACTCCCGGTTCTAGACCCCATAGATAAAAAAACTCGGGTACTGGTACCGCGCTCCGGGTTTCGAGTTGCCCTCGCGGGTAACCAAACCTTGGGGGACCGCCCGGCATTAAGGAATAGATATTATTTACATAAGTTTCGGGGCGATGATACCTTACTACTCGGGCTTCTTTCAAGCCAGCCTGGTCTTTGGCCAGTTCTAAGGCCTCATCTAGATAGCCGATAGAGTCGAGCAGTCGGTGCGCCAAGGCCTGGGAGGCGGTGAAAATGCGGCCATCGGCACACTTTAACACCTCGGCCCGGCTGAGCTGCCGATGTTTGACGACAAGGCCCACAAAACGGCGATGGAAATCATCGATGATGCCTTGCATCAGACGGGCTTCCTCGGGACTGGCGGGCCGAAAGGGCGACCACAGATCCTTTAATTGTCCGGACTTGACCAGCTCGGTGTCCACGCCGATTTTATCCATCAAACCTTTGACATTGAACTTCAAGGCCACCACGCCGATGGAGCCAATAATACTGGTAGGCTGGGCGATAATCGTGTCGGCGGCCTGAGCCACATAGTAACCTCCCGAGGCCGCTAGCCCCATCACCCAGGCGATTATTTTGACCTGACGCTCTTCCTTGAATCGGACCAATTCATGATAGATCAGGTCCGCGGCGTTGACCGTCCCGCCGGGACTGTGCACTCGCAGCACCAGGGCCTTGATCCGTTTATCCGCGGAGGCTTTTTTGAGCTCCTCCTTTACCCGGCTGGGCAGACTGACCGGCCCCCCCAGACCCAACCAACGGGTAGGTGATTGCTCCAGGAGCATCCCGGAGATATCCATCAATAGAATCTTATCCCGGCCCTGGCCGGAGATCACCTTTTCTTCTAAGGGTGCCGCCTCTTCCCAGAGAGAGACCTTAACGGTCACGCAGCCCGTAGCTGATCCCCAGATGACTAACAAAATTATTATAAATTTAACCAAGCCCATTGGCAAGCCAGGCATATCTCCCTCATGCTGCTGGTCTTCATAACCTTTATAATCTTATTTGCTCCAGAATGAAAAGCAAATTTGACACTGAGCTTTACCTTTTTTGGCCCTGAACAGGTTTATGTTAATATAGTCAAAACAGGGTAGGGGGTAAGATCCGATGTCAGCTTCGCAAGACTCTAACCAATCAATAACCACACGGCTGTCAAAGTTGGCCCAGCACCTGCTACAGGCGACGCATGTGGTAGTTCTAACCGGGGCTGGAATTTCCCAGGAAAGCGGGATACCTACTTTTCGCGGCCCTGAAGGTCTGTGGCGGCGCTATCGTCCGGAAGAGTTGGCGACTCCGGCGGCGTTCCGCCAAAATCCCCGGTTGGTATGGGAATGGTATGATTGGCGTCGCAGTCTGATCGCGCCAAAACAACCCAACCCGGCGCATTACGCCCTGGTCGCCCTGCAAGCCCGTATCCCCGAATTTACCTTAATCACCCAAAATGTCGATGGCTTGCATAGATTGGCGGGCTCCAGGCGTCTGTTAGAAATTCATGGGAATATCTGGCAGGTGCGCTGCCTGGACTGTGGTCGTGTAGTTGAAGATCGGCGGGTGCCGTTACCGCTCTTGCCTTATTGCCCGGAATGTGGCGGCCTGTTGCGGCCTAACGTGGTGTGGTTCGGGGAGCCGCTGGATGTCGATATTCTCAACCAGGCCCAACTAGCCTTGCAGCAGGCCCAGGTGATGCTGGTGGTGGGCACCTCCGCCCTGGTTCAGCCCGCGGCCTCCTTTGCCTATTGGGCCCAAAAGGCGGGAGCGCTGATTGCCGAATTTAACCTGGAACCGACCCCCTTGACCGGTCAGGTTGATTTTAGCTTCCTGGGGATGGCCGGAGAACTTTTACCGCAATTAGTGGCAGCAACTTTAGGCGCGTAGGACGCGCCCTAAAACCTCTAGCCCACGTAACCAGAGATCAGCAGGTCCGGGCCAATGCGACGAATAGTCAGATTTTTGGCAGGCCAGGCGTCGGCGATGCTGGCTACCCCCTGACCGGCCAGAACGCTGAAGGCACCGCGGCCGCCGATAAATTTAGGGGCATAAAAGAAGTGGAATTTATCTACCAGGCCCTGATCAAAAAAGGCCCCATGCACCTCGGCGCCGCCCTCCACCAGTAAGCTCTGAACCTGGCGTTGGCCCAAAAGTTTTAACAAGGCCGGCAGATTCACCTGCGGGCCGTCGCCAGGCACTACCAGGACCTCGGCGCCGGTTTGCTGGACCGCGACGATTTTATCGGGGGCGGCGGCCCGAGTACAGGCTACCCAGGTCGGCGCCAGGGATCTGATCGTCAGGACTTGGGCGGTCAGCGGAATGCGTAAATTGCTATCCAGGATAACCCGGATCGGGTCGCGGCCCCGACGTCGCGGCAGGCGGGTGGTGAGTTGCGGGTCGTCGGTCAGCACCGTGGCAATCCCCACCAGGATGGCATCCACCTGATGTCTAAAACGGTGGACCAGGGCCCGGGCCTTGGGTCCGGTAATCCAGTGGGAATCCCCGGTATAGGTGGCGATTTTGCCATCCAGCGAACAGGCGGCCTTGGCAATCACCCAGGGCAGGCCGGTAGTCACCGCCTTGAAAAAGGCCTCGTTTAGCTGGTGGGCTTCTTTTTCCAGCAAGCCGGTTTCAACGGTGACCCCCTGACTCTTTAAAAACTCGCCACCACCGCCGGTAACCTGGGGATTGGGATCTCTGGTGGCCATTACCACCCGTTTGATGCCCGCCGCGATGATGGCCGCGGTACAGGGTGGGGTACGGCCCTGGTGATGGCAAGGTTCTAAGGTGACATACAGGGTCGCCCCCCGAGCCCGCGGGCCCGCATCATTAAGGGCTTCGACTTCGGCATGGGCACCCCCCACCTGGTGATGATAACCCTGGCCGACTATCAGGTCACATTTGACAACCACGGCTCCCACCATGGGGTTGGGAGAAGTATAGCCGGCGCCCTTGGCGGCCAGCAGCAGGGCCTGGGCCATATAACGGCGATCGGCGTCGGTGAAGGACATCAGGAGGACTCGGAGGTCGAGGTGGTTTTGCTCTCTAACAGGTGCTTTAATTCGTCCATGAAATCGGTAACATCACTGAAACGTCGATAGACCGAAGCAAAGCGCACATAAGCGACATCGTCCCATTGGCGCAACTGGGACATGACTTTTTCTCCGATTACCGTGGAAGGCACTTCTTTCTTGCCGCTTTCCTGGAGTTCCCGCTCCAGACCGTCAATAAAATTCTCAATATCATCGATGCTGATCGGCCGTTTCTCGCAGGCCTTTTTGATGCCTTCGTAGATTTTGCTGCGATTGAAGGCCTCGCGGCGGCCGTCCTTCTTAATTACCAGCGGGGTTATGTCTTCGACCTTTTCGTAAGTGGTGAAGCGCCGCTTACAGTCCAGACACTCCCGCCGCCGCCGGATGGCGTTGGCCTCCCGGCTGATGCGCGAATCTAATACTCGGATCCTACTGCTACGACAATAAGGACAACGCATGGCTAAAACTCTGGCGATGGATTTTTTGGTCTAGAGAAACGAACGCGGCAAGCATAAGTGATGTCAGTAAATAAACGGCCATAATCAGACTCAAGTCTCCCACTCCGAGGAGAATAATGGATATTGGTGGCAAAAATCCTTGACCTGGGCGCGGATGCGTTGCAGCCTGTCACTATCGTGGGGGTCGGATAATACCTGGTCAATCAGCTCCACGATTACCCGCATCTCCGCCTCTTTCATCCCTCGGGTGGTGACTGCCGGGGTGCCGATGCGGATGCCGCTGGTCACCATCGGCGGCCGGGGGTCATAGGGAATGGCATTTTTATTCACCGTAATCCCGGCCTGATCCAGGGCCTTTTCGGCTACCTGCCCGGTAAGGTCAGTAGGGGTCAGATCCACCAGCATCAGGTGGTTGTCGGTGCCACCGGAGATTAGAGAATATCCGCGCTGCTTGAACTCCTCGGCCATGGTGCGGGCGTTGGTGAGAATCTGTTGCTGATACCATTTGAAGGACGGCCGTAGGGCCTCTTTAAAGGCCACCGCCTTGGCCGCAATGGTATGCATCAGCGGCCCGCCCTGAATACCAGGAAAAATCTGGCTGTCCAGGATTTTGCCATATCGTTCCTGGGCCAGAATCAGTCCACCGCGCGGCCCCCTTAGAGTTTTGTGGGTCGTCGAAGTCACAAAGTCAGCCTCCGGCACTGGGGAGGGATGCAGACCCGCAGCAATGATCCCCGCAATATGAGCAATATCGACCAGCAAGTAGGCCTCGTATTGCCGGGCCAGGCGTCCGAACCGGGCAAAGTCGAGGATGCGGGGATAGGCGCTGGCCCCAGCTACCAACACCTTGGGCCGATGTTGGCGCAATAAGGCTTCCAGGGCGTCAAAATCGACCTCGCCGGTATCCCGTCTGACCCCGTAAGTAACGGAGCGATAGAGTTGGCCGGAAAAGTTCTTGACCGCGCCATGGGACAGGTGTCCGCCGTGAGCCAGATCCATGCCCATGATGGTATCGCCCGGGCTCATGACGGCAAAATACACCGCCATATTGGCCTGGGTGCCGGAATGGGGCTGCACATTGGCATAGTCGGCCTGAAATAACTGTTTGACCCGGCTTAGAGCCAGGTTTTCGGCCTGGTCAACGTATTCACAGCCGCCATAATAGCGCCGGCCGGGATAGCCTTCGGCGTACTTGTGGGTAAGAATCGACCCCTGGGCCTCTAACACCGCGTCACTGACGAAGTTTTCGGAGGCGATCAGCTCTAATTTGTGAGTCTGGCGGTGGCGTTCCTGTTCAATCGCGGCATAGATTTCCGGATCAGTCTGAGCTAACGAAGTCATGGGTCTGTACCTGGTTTCCCGCCACTGGATTGGCAACACAGGCGGTCAATCAGGTCCAGGCGTTCCTGGTGACGACCGCCCTCAAAAGGGGTAGTCAGCCAGACCCGGACAATCTCCCGGGCCAGCCCCGAACCGATAACCCGTCCTCCCAATACCAGCACATTGCTATCGTTATGCTGCCGGCTCATCATCGCGGCGTAGATGTTGTAGCACAGCGCGGCCCGGATACCGGAATATCGATTAGCCAGAATGGACATCCCCAGGCCGGTGCCACAGATCAGGATACCCCGCGCCTCCGGTTGGGCCAGCACCGCTTGGATGACCTTCTGGCCATAGACCGGGTAATCAACCGAGTTTTCCTGGTTGTCGCAGCCGACATCCTGGCAGGGAACATCCAGGCTGTTCAGGAACTTGAGGACTTCCGCCTTAAGTGCGTAACCGGCGTGATCACAGCCGATAACGATAGTTTCCATAATCATTCAAACCGCTTCAAGACGAGCACCGCATTGGTGCCGCCGAATCCAAAGGAGTTCGACATGGCAATCCGGATCGGCACTTCCCGGGCCTGATTAGGCACATAGTCCAGGTCGCACTGGGGATCCGGATTTTCGTAATTGATCGTCGGGGGCAAAATCCCCTGTTGCAGGCTGAGCACCGTAAAGACCGCCTCAATGGCCCCGGCCCCGCCCAGCAGATGGCCGGTCATGGATTTAGTGGCGCTGATCGGAATCTGGTAGGCCCGCGGGCCAAAGACCTTTTTCAGAGCCAGGGTTTCCGACAGGTCGTTGAGTTGGGTGGAAGTGCCGTGGGCATTGATATAATCTACTTCTTCAATGTTGATGCGGGCATCCTCCAGGGCCTGTTGCATGCACAGCACCGCGCCGGTGCCATCCGGAGACGGGGCGGTCATATGGTAGGCATCCCCCGACAGGCCATAACCGATGATTTCGCCATAGATTTTGGCCCCGCGGCGCCGGGCGAATTCCAACTCTTCCAGGATTAAGATACCCCCGCCTTCACCGACGATAAAGCCGTCCCGGTCCCGGTCAAAGGGCCGCGAGGCCCGCTGTGGCTCGTGATTCCGGGTCGATAGGGCCTTCATGGCATTGAATCCGGCGATCGCCAAGGAGGTAATCACGGCTTCGACGCCGCCGGTGATCATCACCTTGGCGGCTCCCCGTTGGATAACCTTGAAGGCATCGCCGATGGCATGCGCCCCCGAGGCACAAGCGGTCACCGTCGAGGTATTGGGGCCTTTGACCCCGAAATGGATGGCTACTAACCCCGGGGCCATATTGGCAATCAGCATCGGAATAAAAAAGGGGCTGACCTTGCGGGGGCCTTTTGCTAGCAGAACGGCGTGATACTTTTCAATCGTATTCAGCCCCCCCAGCCCGCAGCCGACAATGGTGCCGACCTGGGGACTCAGTTCATCAGTAATGGTCAGCCCCGCGTCTTGCATGGCCAATACCGAGGCCGCCAGGGCAAATTGGCTGAACAGATCCGTGCGGCGGGTAAGTTTGGCCGGAATAAAGGCTTCCGGGTGAAAATCTTTAACTTCCCCGGCAATCGTGGTGTCAAAACCATTAGCGTCAAATCGAGTAATCGGGCCGATGCCTGAGTGTCCCGCCAGCAGATGCTGCCAGGACGCCTCCACTCCGATGCCTAGCGGAGTGATCAGCCCCAAACCGGTTATTACCACCCTAGCGCTCATGCCGCCCGGTTCCCCTTAAAAAAATATCCATAAAGCCATTGTATGGAAAAAACTAGCATGAGGCAAGCAGTTACGCATGAGCCTTGATATAGTTAATCACATCCTGCACGGTCCGCAACTTTTCGGCCTCTTCATCGGCGATTTCGAGGTCGAACTCCTCTTCCATGGCCATGATCAATTCTACCAGATCCAGAGAATCCGCTCCCAGGTCATCAACAAAGGTCGCCTCGGGGACGACCTCAGATTTCTCCACTCCCAACTGATTGGTGATCAGCTCCACTATCCGTTCCTCAATGGACGCCATCGGTCCTTACCTCCTCGATATGAATATGCTTGCGAAATAGTCTAATGCTAACTTGCAATCAAATGGATATTTCTGTAGGGGCTTGATTCATCAAGTCCTTTCGGGCGCAATAAATTGCGTCCCTACCGTTAGGGGAAAATAGTTTTCTGAAAGCAACTCGGTATAATCCATAGAATGTGTAATTTTCTTTAAAAAGCTTGAGAAGTTCAACCTGTTTTATACCATCAGCATGCCGCCATTAATATGGATAACCTGGCCGGTAATATAGGCTGCCGCTTCCGAGGCCAAAAAGGCCACGACCGCGGCGACTTCTTCCGGGGTGCCGAAGCGGTTCAGGGGAATCTGGGCCAGCATTTCCGACTGCACCTTTTCCGACAACGCCTCGGTCATTTCGGTGGCGATAAATCCCGGCGCTACCGCGTTGACGGTGATCTGTCGCGAGGCCAGTTCCCGGGCCACCGCCTTGGTAAGGCCGATCAGCCCGGCCTTGGAGGCCACGTAATTGGCCTGTCCCGGGTTGCCCATGACGCCGACGATGGAAGCCATGTTAATAATGCGGCCATAGTGCTGTTTGAGCATGGGGCGGGCCGCGGCCCGGGTACAATTAAAGGCGCCTTTGAGATTGACGGACAGGACCCGGTCCCACTGCTCTTCTTTCATCCGCACTACTAAATTGTCCTGGACAATGCCGGCATTATTGACCAGAATATCCAGACGGCCACTGCTTTTGGTGATCTGCTCAAAACCGGCGTTGACTTCGGCCAGATTAGAGACGTCAAATTTTATGATCTCGGCTTCGGCCCCGCGGCTCTGGACGTCTTTCCGGGTCTGCTCGGCTGCGTCCCAGTTGGCCACGTCGTTGAGATAAATCTTGGTCTGGGGTTGGGCCAGGGCCAGGGCACAGGCCCGGCCAATGCCGCGCGAGGCCCCGGTGATGACCGCCACGCGTTTGATCTCTCTCACTGACACTCCTTATCGGCTGGCCTTGATTTCCTGAATCAGGGCCGGGATGATCTCAAATAAGTCTCCGACCAGACCGACATCAGCGATCTGAAAGATCGGGGCCTGGGGATCGGAATTAATCGCCACAATGAAATCTGATGACTGGATGCCGACCAGATGTTGCGCCGCGCCGGAGATACCGCAGGCAATATAGAGCTTGGGGGCCACGGTCTTGCCGGTCTGGCCGATCTGGTGGGGATAGGAGATCCAACCGGCATCGACCGCGCCGCGGGTGGCGCCAATGGCGCCCCCCAGCAGTTCGGCCAATTCTTCCAGAAGACTAAAATGCTTGCCGTCTTGTAAGCCCCGGCCTCCGGCCACAATCACCTCGGCCTCGCCCAAGGGCATTGACTCGGTGATTTCGGCCACGGTCTGCAGGAACCGGCTTTTACCTGGCTCCTCCAGGGCGGCGACCTGCACGGGCACCACTTGGCCGTTGCGCTCCGGCTGCGGCGCTAACCGTTTCATCACCCGCGGCCGCACCGTGGCCATCTGCGGGAAAGAGCGGGGGGTAACAATGGTCGCCATGATATTGCCCCCAAAGGCCGGGCGGGTCTGCAGCAACAGACGTTTTTCTAAATCTAGATCAAAAGCGGTGCAATCCGCGGTTAATCCGGTGTCCAAGGCTGCGGCCACTCGCGGAATAAAGGCCCGTCCCGGATAGGTGGCCCCGGCCAGGATGATCTCCGGGCGGTAACGGCGGGCCAGTTCGATCAGGGCTTGGGCATAAGGCTCTTCCAGGAATTCCGCCAACCGCGGGTGATCGACCACATAAACCTTATCTGCGCCCGCGGCGGTGAGCTCCGCGGCCAGGTCCGGGAGCTGATGGCCGAACAGCACGGCGCTGACCGGCACCTGTAAAATTTCCGCCAAGCGCCGGGCTTCTCCCAACAACTCCAAGACTACCGGGGCCAGTCGGCCAAGACGCTGCTCGGCAAACACCCAGATGCCGTCGGGGGGAACATCGGGCCGCGGCTCCGGCGCTCCGGTTTCGGGCAGAGACAAGGCTCCGAATTCACAGACCTCCACGCACGCGCCGCAGAGGTTGCACCCGTCGCCGATGATCAGCCGCTCGCCTTCCAACCGCAGCACCCCAAAGGGGCAGGCCTCGACGCACAGGCCGCAGGCGGTGCATTTATCTAGATCTACGATAACTACCATTTACTTAGCCGCAACTCTCAAATATGCAGAATAAAGGTGTCCAATCAAGTCAAAATAAAAACATACAGTTGTTAGAGTTTATCTCCCCCCTCCCCCCAACCCCCTCCCACGAGGGGAGGGGGAGTTAGGGATCGCAAATCTTGGGAATCTGCTGTGGGAATTTCCTATGGAAATCTGCTAATGGAACAAATCGCCCGATCTTATAGAAACTATAACCAAATGAATACTTATGGAATAATAAAAGATTATTATTCCCCTCCCTTGAGGGGAGGGGTTAGGGGAGGGTGATTCATGAGATTATCCCTTATTACAGCTACTACACCCTCAGTATTCTGCAAGACATCGTTATTCCAGAACCTTACTACCTTAAAGCCTTCTGCCCTTAACCAGTTATCTCTATTAAGATCTTTTTCTTTGTCAACTGCATGTTGTCCGCCGTCTACTTCGATGATGATGTTCTTCTCAAAACACACAAAATCGACTATATATTTGCCAATCGGTTGCTGTCTTCTAAATTTATATCCTTTTAATTGTTTACTACGCAAAACTGTCCATAATAACGTCTCCGCCTTAGTCTGATTTCTTCGCAGATCTTTAGCTAAATTAATAAGTTTGGTGTCCAACAGATTGTCACCCCCACCCTGACCCTCCCCCCTCAAGGGGGAGGGAACCATCTCCTTGTTTTGCACCTTATCTAATTACCCGAATCTTCCCGTTTTTATTATCCTATCTTCAATTCCTGTAAGCGTGTCCACAACCGGTTAGCCAACTCGGTCGGGGTTCCTTCCCACAACTCCCGGGCCCCCCGGGCCGGGGGTGGGAAGACCTTGACCACCTGGGTAAAAGAGCCGGGCAACCCGACCTGATCGGGTTCTAATTCTAAGTCTGGGAGGCTCAGCACCGGGATTTTTTGGCTTTTGGCCCGCAGTTTGGCCTTAAAGGACGGCACCCGCGGTTCGTTGATCTCTTTGACCACGGTGATCAAGGCCGGCAAGCGTACTTCAATGCCATCGTAGCCGTGGTCTAACAGCCGTTCTACCTGTAAGACCTCAGAATCGACAAAGGTCAACTTGCGGGCCCAGGCCACATAAGGGAGGTCCAGGAAAGCAGCCATTTCCGGCCCGACCTGCGCGGTATCGCCGTCAATGGCCTGTTTGCCGCACAGGATCAGGTCGGCGCCGCCCAATTTGGTGATGCCGCGGGCCAGGGTAAAGGCCGTGGCCCAGGTGTCAGCCCCGGCAAAGGCCCGGTCGGATAAGAGCACCGCGTCATCCGCCCCATAGGTCAGCGCTTCCCGCAGGGCGTCCCCGGCCTGGGGCGGCCCCATGCTCAGCACCGTGACGGTGCCGCCCTGGCGCTCCCGGGCCCGCAGGCCCTCTTCCAGGGCATAGAGGTCAAAAGGATTGATGATGCTTTTCACCCCTTCCCGCAGCAGGGTATGGGTGACCGGATCTAGCCTAATCTCCTGGGTCTCAGGGACCTGTTTGATACAGACGATAATCTTCATCAAGGGGATGGGGGGTCGGGAAGGACGACTATCTAATTTATTTACCTTTTTTGCTGAATTCTTTGTTTAGCGCCTGGCCGATAATGTTCCGCTGGATCTGATTGGTGCCCTCGAAGATCTGCAAGATCTTGGCATCCCGCATCATCTTTTCCACCGGATACTCCCGCATATAACCGTGGCCCGCCAAGATCTGGACCGCGTCAGTGGTCACCCGCATCGCCACATCGGTGGGAAACAGTTTGGCCATCGCCGATTGTTTAGTAAAATCTTTTGGTTGACTGTCGATATAGCGGGCCACGGCATAGAGCAGGGCGCGGGCGGCCTCGATTTCAGTAGCCATATCGGCCAGCATATGCTGGATGGCCTGAAAAGAGATGATCGGGGTTCCGAACTGATGACGCTGGCGGGCAAAATGGACTGATTCTTCCAAGGCCCCCTGGGCCAGCCCCACGGCCAGGGCTCCTACACCGGGCCGCGAATAGTCCAGGGTCTTGAGGGCAATGATAAAACCCTGGCCTTCCTTGCCAAGTCGCCGGTCCGCGGGGATACGGCAGTTCTGAAAAATGATTTCCCGGGTGGCCGAGGACCGGATACCCATCTTTTTCTCTTTTTTGCCAAAGGAGATGCCAGTATCACTACTTTCCACAATAAAGGCGCTGGCCCCGCGCGCCCCTTTGGCCCGATCGGTTATGGCGATAACCGTGTAAGTCTCAGCTTCCCCGGCATTGGTGATCCATTGTTTGGTGCCATCTAAAACGTAATCGTCGCCATCTTTGACCGCTACGGTCTGAATGCCGCCGGCGTCACTACCGGCCTGGGATTCGGTCAGGGCAAAGGCGGCCAGCTTGTCGCCGCGGGCCAGTTCCGGCAGATACTGGCCTTTCTGAGCCTCCGAGCCAAAAAGTAAGATCGGATAAGCCCCCAGAAAGCTGGCGGCATAGGTGGTGGCCACCCCGACGCAGGCCCGGCTCAGGGCTTCGAGCACCAGGCAATTTTCCAGACACCCCAGCCCCAGTCCGCCGTAGGCCTCGGGGATGATGACTCCGAACAGATCGGATTGGGCCAGATCCTGAACGATTTCAGTAGGAAAACGCTCCTCTTCGTCTAGTTCGGCCCGCACTGGTTTGATGCGCTCTTCGGCAATTTGCGTGGCCAACTCCTGGAGCATTTGCTGTTCTTCGGTCAGCAGGTAGTTCATTTGCCGATCCTCAAGACTCGCTCTGCGGCAGCACCCGCCGTCCTTTGTAATAGCCGCAATGCGGGCAGGCATGGTGCGGCAGCCGATATTCATTACATTGCGGACAGGTGGAGAGCTGCGGCAGGGTAAGACCTTGATGCGAGCGCCGCATATTGCGTTTGGAAATCGATTTTTTATGTTTAGGTAAGGCCACGGTAAAACTCCTTATTTTGATGTCTTGGTCAATTTACTGAGCAGGGCAAAAGGTTGATTAAACTTGCCGCGGTGGCAGGAGCAAGTTTCGCGATTAAGATTGGCCCCGCAAAAGGGGCATAACCCCAGGCAATCCTCCTGGCACAAGGGTTTCACCGGCACTGCCAGCAAGAGCTGCTCCTGAACTATCCCTTCTAAGTCCAGTTCCTCGCCGGAATAAAAATCTTCGTCTAATTCTTCCCGCGTCAATTCTACTTCTTCGGCGGCCACTACGGGCGGGCCGGGTCGGAGCACTAGTTCAAACCGACATTCCAATGGTTCTAGAAAACTTTCCAGACAGCGGCTGCAATTAAGTCGCAGCTCTCCTTTTAGTAGCCCCCGAACCAATATATAGCCGTCAACTTTTTCAAGATGGATAGTGCCGCTTAACGTTGACTCCAGGGAAAATTCCAACCCCGGTTCACGCTCCCGCCAGTGGGCCATCCACTCGGCCCCTAGCAGCACCGGCAGGTCAAGTCCCTCGGCGGGGATGCGTTCAATAGGAATCGTGAGTAATTTAGGGCTAATCATATACACTCTACTGCGGCCGGGACGCATAAATTATATAATTCAAATATAAATCTCAAAACAATTAATTATAAATAATTTCCTAGTCCTGTCAAGGTTTACCGCCAGAGATCGAGAGATAAATTGCTCTGAATTAGCCCGAACCCTACCAGCAGCCGAGCACCCCCGGGTGTCTTATACCAAGTTTTCATCCAAATACAACTACAACAAACCCATCACATAACACATTGATTGAATCAAGCATTTCAACAGAAAACAGAAAACTCAAAACAGAAAACGGTATTACACCACCTGGGCACCCAGGATTTGGGCCATTCGTTTCAAGGCCCACTCATGGTCTTGCGGGTTCAGATCAGCCACTCCCTGGCGGTAAACAATCACCGGGTAATCGCGATCCAACAGGTCACTGGCCGTTTCCATGATGCAGATGGAGGTGCAGACCCCGACCAGATGCACGGCGCTGACCTGCTCCCGTTTTAGGATGTCCTCCAGATTCGTATTATATAAACCGCTGAACCGGGTTTTTTCGACCCGATAATCTCCGGGCTGCACCGCTAGCTGAGGGATAATTTCGGCTCCCGGGGTGTGGCGCACACAGTGAGGGGGAAAACGGGCAAATTCCCGATCATCCGGTTCGTGGGCATCGCAGAGGAAGATGATTACCGCCCCTTGCTCCCGCATTTCGGCGATCTTTTGAGCTATCAAGGGCACAATCTGCAACCCGGCCTCACCGACGTATAAGGCTCCGTCCGGCTCGATAAAATCTCGTAACATATCTGCCACAATCAGGGCTGGCTTTTCCATGTAGCTCCTCATAGAAGTGGAAATTCGGGTTTAGGATAACACCAGAATGAAGCTGATTTCAATTATTTTATGAAAATAATCGGGGGTGGAAGGAAAGCTCAGAAAGGTGTAGGGTAGGGCAGGGGAGGGCGGTCAGAGCCACCATCGAGGCAGGATGGTTGCTTTTTCAGTCCCTTCCGCCAACAAGATTTTTTGGTGCTTTTGTTTTGCCTATCTACACAAAAGGCATATAATGAACTGAACTCATGCTAGTCAGGGAGGTGTCCAGTGGTACGTACAACTGCGTTCTGGCTGCTGATTTTTTTTACCTTGTTATTTATTGTTGGGCTAAATAGCGGTGAGGTGCAGATTCTCCTCAATACCGGGGTGACTATCTGCCTCTCTTGCATCGGGATTGGCTAATGAGCCGTATCCGTCGCCTGATTCAGGTCCTGTTCACCCTGTTGACCAATGCCTATCTGTTGTTTCCCTTCGGGCCAATAATCTATCAAGGCCCTTTAAAAGGGATTTGCCATCCCGGGCTGAACTGCTATTCTTGCCCCGCGGCCCTGTTGGGCTGCCCGATAGGCGCCTTCCAGAATTTCATGGCTAATATACGTCTGTCCCTGGCCTCCGGGGTGCCTCAACTGGGGACGGTGGTGGTGGGGTATCTGGGGTTCATCGGCTCTCTAGTGGGGCGTTTCCCCTGCGCCTGGCTCTGTCCTTTTGGCCTGATCCAGGATCTGCTCTATAAAATTCCGGTGCCCAAATTAAAGCTCCCTGAGTTCCTAAAACATGTTAAGTATGTCGTATTAGTTCTATTAGTGCTGATTTTGCCGCTTTTCTGGGTGGACCCGGTTGGCCTCGGCACCCCCTGGTTCTGCAAATTAATCTGTCCGGCCGGGACCCTATTGGGAGCTTTCCCCCTGCTCCTGGTCAAGCCCAGCCTGTGGCAGACCCTGAGCTTCTATTTCTGGAATAAAGTCACCATACTGATCTTAATTATAGGCTGGAGTATAGTCACCAGTCGGCCCTTCTGTCGAGTGTTATGCCCCTTGGGCGCGTTTTATGGGCTATTCAATAGATACAGTCTGATACGGTTAAATTATGACGAGGATAAATGTGTCCATTGCCACGCCTGTTATCGCCAATGTCCCATGGGAGTGCGGCCATACCAGAATCCTGATGATACCAACTGCATCCGCTGCCTGAAATGCCTGGAGGCCTGTCGGTTTGGGGCCTTATCGTTTAATATGCGGAGCCTCCCCGCGACCCCGCCGCGGTCGCTCCCCAAAAGAGAAGCGTGATGATTTGTGGTCAGTGGTCAGTGGTTAGTAGTTAGTAGTTAGTAGTTAGTAGTTAGTGGTTAGTAGACTGAAGAAAAATCAGGGGTTGTCCATAATATCTTGATCTTGCGATGAAAACCGTTTTCTCCCTAGGTAGGGTCAATCCGGAAACCATTGTTTTCCTCCCCCTCCCCCCCCAAACCCCTCCCACCAGGGGCGGGGGAGTTCAAGGATGATTACTAGTTAGCCTTTGATGAATACTATTGTCCAAAAGGAGCCTACTATTCCCTCCCCCTTGAGGGGGGAGGGTTAGGGTGGGGGTGAAAAAATATTATATAATCTCAATATGTTGAAATTAGCGTCTCCCGCCCAAACCCCTCCCACCAGGGGCGGGGGAGTTTTCGGATGAAAATTAGTTAGTTATTTTAACTGGCAACTGGCCACCATCGACTGAATACTTATGAAGATTATCTACCATGAAAAATATCTGACCGATTATCCTACGGCCAGTGTGGAACAGCCGGAGCGGGTAAAGACGATTTATGAGACCCTGTCCCCGCTTTACCCGGTGTTGGTGCCGGAGCCGGCGACCGAGGCCGACCTTTTACTGATCCATACCCCTGAGCTCATCGACCGGGTTAAGCAGGATTCCAGCCTTTACGAAGTGGCCACCCTGGCCGCAGGCGGCGCCATCTTGGCCGCGGAGTTAGCCCTGCAGGGTGAACCGGCCTTTGCCACACTCCGGCCTCCCGGCCACCACGCCAGTCCGTTCAGCCACTGGGGGTTTTGCTTCTTCAATAATCTGGCCCTGGCCCTGGAACGCCTGCGGGTGCAACACCTGATCCGCCAGGCCCTGGTTCTGGACATCGACCTGCATTATGGGGATGGTACAGTCAACGCCTTTAGAGACCGACCCGGAGTGACGGTAATCAATATCACCCAGAAAACCCGGGATAAATATCTGGCCGAGGTGCAAGCTACTCTGGCCGAGGTCCGATCCCTTGATATTTTGGCGGTTTCAGCGGGTTTCGATACCTACCGGAAAGATTGGGGCGGACTCCTCTTAACCGAGGACTACCACCAGATCGGCCAATGGATTAAAGCCGCATCCCAGGCCGTTGCTCAGGGGCGCCATTTCGCGGTGCTGGAAGGAGGGTATTACCTTCCCGATCTGGGCCAAAACGCCCTGGCTTTGGTCCAGGGTCTGGAATAAACTATATTTTCTTTTGAACGACCGTTACTGCCGGGATTGGCGTAGCTCGGCGATCAATCCGTCGGTGCCGGTATCATTCTGTGTTTCAAAGGGGTATGATACACCTCATGTTGGGGTCTTGATCAGGCCGGAAGATTGGGGTTGACAACTACGCAGATTATCTTTAAAATTAAATCAGGCGGGCGGGCATAGCTCAGTTGGTAGAGTACAAGCTTCCCAAGCTTGGTGTCGCGGGTTCGAATCCCGTTGCCCGCTCCAGGAATTCGATGGGCGCGGTAACGCCCATCGCATACCCGCTTCCCCTATCGAGGATACTGAAAGCCAGCAGTAATCGGGCTTAAGCTTCTTTGAAGGTGGATGAAAGCGCCCAAGATGCGCCCCGAGATGGATAAGATCTTGGAATTTCACGGAAGTGGGCAAAGCCCACTTTTTTTTTAACTAGGCAGGCCCAGGAGGGCCGAAAGCCTTTTATTATTAACCGCATGCATAAGCCGGTAGAAATTATCGCCCAGGTCGAAGACTTGGTGGCGCCCCTGTTGCAGGCTCAGGAAGTTGAGTTGGTGGAGACGGAAATGGTCCGGGCCGGAAGGCGCTGGGTGTTGCGCTTATTTGTCGATAAGCCAGGGGGCATCAGTTTGGACGAATGTGCCCGAGTAAGTCAGGTAGTGGGAGAGTTGCTTGACGTTCATGATCTGATCGATCAAGCCTATACTTTGGAAGTCTCCTCACCCGGACTTACCCGAGCGCTAAAGAAACCGGCTGATTATCAGCGTTATGTCGGGCGGCTGGCTCGAATTACCACCCGAGCCGGGGCCGGCGAACGTCAAATTTTTCGGGGGGAACTGTTAGGCTTGGAGGATGACCGGGTGAAACTGAAAGAGGGAGACCAGATTTACCAGATTCTCCTAGACGACATTGCCCGGGCCCGGCTGGATATTGATTTTTAATTTGCCTGTCCTTCAGGAGAGCAAGAAACTTCATGACTGGGGAACTGAAACGTATCATTGATCAGGTCTGTCGAGATAAGGGGATCAACAAGGAGTTGTTGATTACCACCATCGAGGAAGCCGTGCGTTCGGCGGCTAAAAAGAAGTACGATCCCAAGCTGGATATAGAGGTCAATTTTTCTGAGGACACCGGCGAAATTGAGGTCTATCAATTCAAAGAGGTGGTTGACGAGGTAATTGACCCAGATATGCAGCTTTCTCTGGAGGAAGGCCAGAAGCTGGATGCTGAATGTCAAATCGGCGATGTCCTGGGCATCAAACTGGATGCCGGCAGCTTTGGCCGCATTGCCGCCCAATCTGCCAAGCAAGTGATTATCCAGGGTATGCGGGAAGCCGAGCGGGATGTCGTCTATGAGGATTATAAGGATCGTCAGGGCGAGATCATCAGCGGCATCGTGCAGCGTCAGGATAAGTCCGGTATTATTATTAATCTGGGTCGAACCGAAGCCCTGTTGCCCCCGGAGGAGCAAGTGCCGCGGGAGAGTTACCGTCAGGGTGACCGCCTCCGGGCCTATGTCGCCGAGGTCAAGCGTCATTCCAAAGGACCCCAGATTATTTTATCGCGGGTGCGGCCGGAATTTTTAACCTCGCTGTTTGAAAACGAGGTTCCAGAAATCTCTGAGGGCATTGTCCAGATTCTCGCCTGTGTGCGAGAGCCGGGCAGTCGGGCCAAGATCGCGGTAACCTCGCGCGACCCGGATGTGGATCCGGTGGGGGCCTGTGTGGGCATGAAGGGTTCCCGGGTGCAAAATATTGTTCAGGAACTCCGGGGAGAAAAGATTGACATCATTCCCTGGAATCCGGATCCGGCTAAATTTGTGACGCAAGCCCTGGCCCCGGCCGAGGTCAGCCGGATCATCCTGGATGAGGCCAACCAGTCCATGGAAGTCATCGTTCCTGATGACCAGTTGTCGCTGGCGATTGGCAAGCGCGGACAAAATGTCCGCCTGGCCTCCAAACTGACCGGCTGGAAGATTGATGTTAAGAGTGAAACCAAATATTCCAAGTCCTTGAAGGAGAGCTACCTGTCCTTGCTGCAGATCCCGGGGGTGGGAGAGATGACCGCCAGTGCCCTATACGAAGCCGGATTTACTTCGGCGCGCGAGGTCACCGAAAGCAGCCTGGAGGATTTGCTGCAGGTCCCAGGGTTAAACGAGAGAAAAGCGGCCAGCATCATTGCCGCGGCCCAAGAGATGTTGGCTGGCCCCAAAGAGAAACCCACACCGCCAGAGACCGCCGAGATGCCGATGTCAGGGGCGATCGAAGCCGATCTCGCGGTAGAAGAAGAGGATGTTGAGGCCTAAGGGTCTGCGTCTGGCGGTGATCACCCCCCTGTGTCGGGGATCAGCGAATTTTTAGATAAACTAAGCTATATTGTTACGGGGATAGAAAGATTTATGGCCAAAACTAGAGTATCACATCTGGCTCGAGAATTTAAAATGGGTGTCAAAGATCTCCTGCAGCGCCTTAAAGAGATGAATCTGGAGGTCGAAAATTACCTGAGCTCAATAGATGAGCCAGATGTTGCGCGAGTCAGGAGTATGTTAGCGAAAACCATGCCTCAGGTCGAGGAACGAAAATTGGGGAGCGGGGTCAAGCGTCGGCGCCGGTTAACTTCCACCAGAACCTCAGAACCCCGGGCCGAGGCTGCTTTAGAAGCAGAAATAGGCGAAGCAGTTGAGCCGCCGGCCTCGGTACCCTTGGAGACTACGGCAGCGGACCGTAATCCCGAGGTTGCCCCGGCAGAGACGGAGGAGTCGGCACCCCTTGAAGCAGTCAAACCTGCACCTAAGACTCGGACTCGCAAGAAACCAACCAAAACTGCGGCGCGGGTAATTGCCTGGCCGGAGCCGGAAAAAGCGACTTCCGCCCCGGCGGTCCCGGAAGTCGAGGCAGTGTCGGAACCGGAGGCACCCCCGGAACCAGTGGAGCCGGAGATCGCCGTAGCGCCACCGGTCCCGGAAGTGACTCCAACTCCTGAGTCAACCTCGGAGACCGAACAAGCACCAATGGCTGAAACTACCAAGACGGTGGACAAAGCCGAGGCCAAAGGGTTTGATTCTTCAGCCGCCTTGCGCCGCCAAAAGGCCAAGAGAGCCAAGAAAGAAGTGCCGGCCCGGATTATCAGTCGGCCGGCGGCGGAAGCCGAGGCCCCGTCTGAGGTGGCGACACCTCCCAAGCCAGCGGCGCGACCTAAAATTGTTGAGGTAGCCAAGCCGCGGCCCGCGGCTCCCGAAACCGGAGAAAAAGACGAAAAGAAAACTAAGACTAAGAAGAAACGCGGTAAGCGGGTGGCGGAAGCTCCCAGCGAGGATGTGAGCAAGAGAAAGTCGGCTCGCAAGAAAGAAGTACGTGAGGGGGCAGAATTATACGAAGGGGTCGAGGGCGACTCCCGTTTTGTCTCCAAGAAAAAAGGCGTCAAGAAAGCCATCCGTAAGGTTTCCAAAACCGAGCTGACCGTACCCAAGGCCATTAAACGACGCATCAAAGTCGGAGACTCGATCACCGTCGGCGAACTGGCCAAACGCATGGGCATCAAGTCTAGTGAAATAATCAAAAAGCTCATGGGCTTGGGAGTGATGGCCAATATTAATCAGCCTATCGATTATGATTCGTCGGTGCTGGTGGCCAGTGAGTTCGGTTATGAGGTCGAACGGGCCATCCCCCACGAAGAAGATATTCTGGAATTACGGCCCCAGGAACAAGGCAATCGGGTCCCCCGGCCTCCAGTGATAACTATTATGGGTCACGTCGATCATGGCAAGACCTCCTTGCTGGATGCCATCCGGCAGAGCCGTTTGATTGATTCCGAGGCTGGCGGTATTACCCAGCATATCGGGGCCTACCAGGTGTCACTGTCGCATGGTGACGTAGTCTTTCTCGATACTCCGGGCCATGAGGCCTTTACTGCCATGCGGGCCCGCGGGGCCCAGGTGACCGACCTGGTGGTCCTGATCGTGGCCGCGGATGACGGGGTCATGCCCCAGACTTTGGAAGCCATCAACCATGCCAAGGCCGCGGGCGTGCCGCTGGTCGTGGCGATCAATAAGATTGACAAACCTAATGCCAACCCGGATCGGGTAAAACGGGAACTGGCCGAACATGGGATCGTTCCCGAAGACTGGGGTGGAGATGTGCAGTTCGCCGAGATCTCGGCCAAAAAGCATATCGGTATTGAGGAGCTGTTAGAAAAGATTCTGTTACAAGCCGAGATCCTGGAACTCGAAGCCAGTACCGACAGCATGGCTCGGGGCCGGATTATTGAAGCCAAGCTGGATAAAGGCCGGGGGCCGGTGGGCACGGTACTCGTTCAGGAGGGAACCTTAAAAACCGGTGATGTTTTTGTCTGTGGTCTGCAGTATGGCCGGGTGCGGGCGCTGTTCGATGATCGCGGGGTTCGGGCGGAGCAGGCGACTCCGGCAATTCCAGTGGAAGTCCAGGGCTTCAGCGGCGTTCCTAATGCCGGGGATGAGTTTATGGTGCTCGAAAATGAGCGGATCGCCAAACAGGTGGCACAGTTAAGACAACAGAAACAACGCGAAGCGGCCCTGGCCCGGCTGAGTAAAGTCACCCTGGAAAAGCTCTATGAGCGCTTCCAGGAGGGCATGGTCAAAGAACTGAACCTGATCCTTAAAGCCGATGTCCAGGGTTCGATTGAGGCCCTGACACAGGCCCTGTCGGAACTGGGCACCGCAGAGATCAAAGTCAGCGTGATCCATGCCGGGACGGGCGATATTGTCGAAAGCGATATCATGTTGGCCTCGGCTTCCAATGCCATCGTTATCGGCTTTAATGTGCGTATCAATCCCAAGGCCCAGGCGTTGGCCGAACAAGAGAATGTCGATGTCCGGTTCTATGACGTCATTTACCACTTGAGCAGTGATATTCACTCTGCCCTGGAAGGCCTGCTGGAGCCGATTCATGAGGAGCGGCCCTTAGGTCAGGCCGAAGTCCGGCAGCTCTTTTCCATCCCCAAGGTCGGGGTGATTGCCGGTTGCTATGTGACCGAGGGTAAGTTTGAACGCAACGCCTTGGTCCGGGTCCGCCGCGACGGGACCGCGATTTTTGATGGTAAAATCAACTCCTTGAAACGTTTTAAAGACGATGTTAAAGAGGTGGCGGCGGGCTATGAATGTGGCATCGGCATTGAAAGATTTGATGACCTAAAGGCGGGGGATATCCTGGAGGCCTATCGATTAGAAGAAGTGAAGGCTCATTTAGAGCCCCTTCCTGGTCGCCAGGGTTAAGGCTCGGTTTAACCAGCCTGGCTCGCTACCGGGATTACCCGAAGGCAGAAAAACAGCTCATGGTCGTGGCGATCGCCCGCATTACCCTCCACCTTCCGGAAAATCATTCTCTGAAAGGCAAGCGGAAAGTGGTTAAGAGTCTGATTGAAAAAGTCAGACACCGGTTCCCGGTAGCCATTGCGGAAGTCGAGGACCATGAGCTGTGGCAACAGGCCAAGCTGGGTCTGGCGCTGATCAGCAATGATGCCAAAATCTTAGATTCCAGTTTTACCAAGATCATCAACTATATGGAAGCTCAACATTTAGCCCAGATCATCGATTCTCAGATAGAAGTTTGGCATGTATAAGAAGTTTTCGGTTTCCGGTTTTCGGTTTCCTGTCGAGATGATTATTCTAAGCGGTATGTTATGCGAAAAGCGGGTGGCAGCGGCATGGAAACTGGGTATAACGCAGTGGGTAACTAATGCCCGCGCTTAGTCGAACCACACAGCGTCGCGCCCGGGTCAGCGAACTGTTGCGGGAAAAAATTGCTCTGATTTTACTGCATAAAAGCCGGGATCCCCGCCTTAGCACCCTGACCATCACCGAAGTGGAAATTAGCAAAGATTTGCGCCAGGCCCGGGTTTTCTATCAGCCCCGGCAGGCGGCGGATTTGCCCTACATTCAGGCGGCCTTAGAGAAGGCTAGCGGCTTCATCAAGCAGGAAATCGGCCGGGAACACATCCTCCGGGTGATGCCCTCCATTAGCTTCTACCACGATGAATCCTGGCAACGCGGCGACCGGATTGAACGTCTCCTGCGTCAGCTCCAGACCGAAGAGTCGGAAACCGGTGGCTCTAAGGATTCCTCATGAAACCGGCGGGGCAGGGGATTATAGTAATCGACAAACCGGCCGGAATCTCTTCCTTTGGAGTGGTAAAAGCCGTTCGTCGAATCTTAAAGGTCAAGAAAATCGGGCATCTGGGGACCCTGGACCCGTTTGCCACCGGGGTGTTGCCACTCTGTTTGAACGAAGCGACCAAGCTGGTGCCGTTCTTAATCGAGGAGTCCAAGACTTATCAGGCCACCCTGCGGTTAGGGGCGGAAACCGACACGCAGGATTTAGGTGGTAACATAATCAAGGAATGCCCGGATCTGCCCGAGGTGGACCACATTGTCCCAGTGATTAAGAGCTTTGAGGGCGAGCAATGCCAGGTGCCGCCCATGTATTCCGCGCTCCGTTACCAGGGACAACGGCTCTATCATCTGGCCCGCCAGGGTCTGACCCTGGAGGTCAATCCCCGCCGGATTACCATCTATCGCCTGGCAATCGGCGATATTTCCCTCCCGGAGGTAACCTTTACGGTGACGTGCTCCAAGGGGACCTATATTCGCACTCTGGCTGCGGATATCGGCCGACAACTGGGGTGTGGGGCCTATCTCCGGGCCCTCAGACGCCTTCAGGTCGGACCCTTTTCCCTGTCTCAGGCCCTAGCCCTGCCGGAGCGGGACGACCCTCAGGCCCCGGAAAAATTGTGGTCACACCTCATTCCCTTGGCCGATGCCTTGCCCAATTGGCAGGCTATCGCCGTATCCGACCAGGAGGCGCAGCGACTCCGACAGGGGCAAAATCTCCAGGAATGGCCCGGTCAGGCGGCATATCAGTGGCGGCCGGTCGGCGAGCGGGTGCGAGTTCTACAGGGTCGGGAACTGGTGGCGGTGGCGGAACTGTCAGGCGAACCCTGCCAACCCGCTTTAAGCCCGATACGGGTCTTTGCTGCTGGTCAGGGGGGTTGAGGGGTTAGCTATGCTTAGAGGGGTTAACCATTAAAACAGAATCATAAAAAAAATATGAAACTGATTATTAAATAAGGAGGAGCTCGTGGGGCTATCAACCGAAAGGAAACGAGAATTAATTGACCAGTTCCGGCATCATGAAACGGACACCGGTTCACCGGAAGTTCAGGTGGCGATTCTCAGTGAACGGATCGGCTATTTGACCGATCACTTTAAGGTTCACGCCAAGGATCACCATTCTCGCCGGGGGCTCATCAAGTTGGTGGGTCAGCGCCGGCGGTTGCTTAATTATCTAAAGAAGAAAGACATCGATCGCTATCGATCGTTGATCGAACAATTAGGATTGCGCCGTTAAGGCAAAGTTTAAGTGGGAGGCACTTACAATAATATGCTGAAGACATTTGAAGTAGAGATTGGGGGACGTAACCTGATCTTTGAAACTGGCAAGATGGCCCAACAGGCCAATGGCGCGGTTTTTGTCCGCTATGGGGAAACCGGCGTCCTGGTGACCGCGGTGGCCTCAGATCACCTTCGGGAGGGCATCGATTTCTTGCCTCTCACGGTGGATTATTTAGAAATGGCCTATGCCGCCGGCCGCATTCCGGGGGGATTTTTCCGCCGTGAAATTGGCCGGCCCAGTGAAAAGGAAACCTTAACCTCCAGATTGATTGACCGCCCGATCCGACCGCTATTTCCCAAGGGCTTTTTTAACGAATTGCAGATCATTGCCACGGTATTATCGGTTGATCTAGAAAATGATCCGGATATCATTGCCCTGAACGGAGCCTCGGCAGCCCTGGAAATTTCCGATATCCCCTTTCAGGGGCCGATTGCTGCGGTCCGGGTGGGGAAGTTAGAGGGACAACTGATCGTCAACCCTACCAATACCCAGCTCAAAGACAGCACCCTAAATCTGATTGTGGCCGGGACCGCCAAGGAGCTGGTAATGGTGGAGGGCGGCGCGGCGATGGCTTCCGAAGAGGAGATGTTGGAGGCGCTGTTCTTTGCCCATGAGCAGATGCAACCCATCTTAGCCTTGCAAGACCGGATGCGGACCGAAATTGGCCAGGCCAAGCGTCCCAGTCTGGAAGTTTCCCCGGATACGGGATTAATCCAAAAAGTGATGGAATTGGTTCAAGACCGCATTCTGCCCGCGGTCAGCATTAAAGAAAAGCAATCCCGTCGCAAGGCCTTGGAAAACCTCTTAGAAGAGATCATGGTCAATCTGGGGCCGGAATATGAAGGCCGGGAACGCGAGATCGCCGGAATTTTTCATGACCTGGAAAAAACCGTCGTCCGGGATCTGGTGCTGTGCCAGCAGAGCCGGGTGGATGGCCGGAAATACAACGAGGTGCGGCCGATCTGCTGTGAAGTCGGTCTGCTCAGTCGGACCCACGGCTCGGCGCTGTTCAGTCGGGGTGAGACCCAGGCGCTGGCGGTCACTACCCTGGGCACGGTCTCGGATGAGCAACGCATTGAAACCCTGACCGGTAACACCTTCAAAGCGTTCATGCTGCATTATAACTTCCCGCCCTATTGCGTGGGAGAAACCCGCATGCTGCGGGGCCCAGGACGCCGGGAGATCGGCCATGGGGCGCTGGCGGAGCGGGCTATCAGTCAGGTGCTGCCGGCGGCCGAGGACTTTCCTTATACTATTCGCGTGGTTTCCGAGATCTTATCCTCCAATGGCTCCTCGTCAATGGCCACGGTCTGTGGGGCCTCCATGTCCCTGATGGATGCCGGGGTGCCTATCAAAGCGCCGGTGGCCGGAGTGGCCATGGGTCTGATTAAGGAAGACGACCAGGTAGCCATTCTCTCTGATATTTTGGGGGATGAGGATCACCTGGGGGATATGGATTTTAAAGTGGCCGGCACCGAACAGGGGATCACCGCCTTACAGATGGATATCAAGATTGCCGGTCTGACCAGAGAAATCATGGCTCAGGCCCTGCATCAGGCCCGGGAGGCGCGGCTTCACATTCTGAGCCGGATGAACGAAACCATTGCCCAGCCCCAGGCCACCCTGAAAGAACACGCTCCCAAGATCGTGATCATGACTATCAATCCCGAAAAGATCAGGGATGTCATCGGTCCGGGCGGCAAGACCGTAAAGAACATTGTGGCGGTTACCGGCGCTAAAGTCGATATCGAGGACGACGGCCGGATCCACATAGCCTCGCCTGATAGCGCCGCGGCGGATCAGGCCATTCGCATGATCCGGGAAATTATCCAAGAAGCCGAGGTCGGTCAGCTCTACCATGGCAAGGTCAAAAAGATCGTTGACTTCGGGGCCTTCGTGGAGATCTTGCCCGGCACCGACGGCCTGGTGCACATTTCGGAATTGGACCGCCAACGGGTCCGGAAGGTCACCGATATTTTAAAAGAAGGTGACGAGGTCCTGGTCAAGGTTCTGGAAATTGATCGACAGGGAAAAATCCGTCTGTCCCGAAAAGCCGCCTTGGGGGAAAACCCGGAGGAAGTTCACCACTAAAGGTAATCCGGCGGTGTATCAAAAAACCATATTGCCTGGGGGTATCAAGGTAATCACCGAAGAGATTCCCCATTCTCATTCGGTATCCGTAGGTTTCTGGGTCAGAACCGGCTCGCGCGATGAGAGTGCCGCGGAAAACGGCAGCGCCCATTTTCTGGAACACCTGGCCTTTAAAGGCACCCAGCGCCGCAGCCCTTATGACTTGGCCCGAGAGATCGATCAGCTGGGCGGCTCGGCCAATGCCTTCACCACCAAGGAAAATACCTGTTTCCATGGCCGGGTGCTGGCCGACCAACTACCCAGGCTGATCGATCTGTTAAGCGATATCCTGTTGAATCCCGTGTACCAGCCCGAGGAGCTGGAAAGGGAACGTCAGGTGATCTTGCAAGAGATTCTCACCCAGGAGGATTCCCCGGAAGAATATATCCATGAGCTGTTTAGCCTCCGGTACTGGGGAGAAAACCCCTTTGGCCGACCGATCACCGGCTCAGTGGAGACGGTGCGTCAACTGACTCGGACAGGGCTGCTAAATTATCGGCAGGACACCTATCGGCCCGAGCAGTTAGTTATTGCCGCGGCCGGACGGCTCCAACATCAAGGACTGGTGGACCTGGTCAGCCCTTATTTCGAGGGATTCCGCAACGGACGCCCGCCGCGGCAACGTTTGCTGGTTTCCACCTCGGCCGGGGTCCATTTCTTTCCCCGGGATCTGGAGCAGGTGCATGTCTGTCTGGGAACGCCGGCTCCCCGGGCAGCCGACCCGGACCGTTATGTGGCCATTGTGCTTAACCTGATCCTGGGAGGGAATATGAGTTCCCGACTTTTCCAGGAGGTCAGGGAAAAGCGCGGCTTGTGTTATGCGATCTATTCCTTTTTCAGTTCATACAGCGATACCGGCTTATTGGCGGTCAATGCCGCGGTAGGCCCGGACAACCTTAAAACCTTGTTGGAGATTATCCGGGGCGAGTTAAACCGCCTGGCCGACCAGGAGATCTCGGACCAGGACCTGCAAGCCGCCCAGGAATATCTCCGCCGGGCCCTCTATCTGAGTGCCGAAGACAATGATAATCGCATGATCCGGCTGGCCAAAAACGAAATCAATTTCGGCTGTTTCATCCCTTATGAGGAAATCATTGCCCATCTTCAGGCCGTCACTGCCCCTCAGATTAACCGACTGGCCCAGAAATTGTTAGACCCATCGAATTGGACGCGGGTATTCTTAGGGCCGATGACTGAGAACGAGATCCCTCAGGAGCTGCAATGATTGACGCCTTAACCTTCAATCTGGCCTTGGGGATAGCTCTGGGAAACCGGCCGGCGGTAACATACCCTCGGAGAAGCCCGTGATTGGCGCCAGAAATTATGTGCTATTTGCAATCCTGGTCATCCTGGCCTGCTGCTCTATACTGTGCGGCTGTGAATCTAAGACTGAATCGGTAAGTCAGCAGATCAAAAAGCAGCCTCCTTCCAACATTGCCGAGCTGGTGCGCCTGGTGAGCCCCGCGGTGGTCAATATTCAGGCCTTCAAAGGCCCGATAACTTTTGAGCAAACTTCTCCCTGGTTTAAATTTTTCGGGTTTCCGCGAGGTTTTGAGGATTTTGGCAGTTCCCCCTCCACCGCCTCGCACAACCAGGGATCGGGGTTTCTGATAGATCCCCAAGGCCACGTGGTTACTAACCACCATTTGGTGCGCCAGGCCCAGAAATTGGTGGTTACCAGTTGGCAGGGTCAAAAAGTCACGGCCCAGCTCATCGGCGATGATCCCCAGACAGATCTATCTCTGCTGAAACTGGACGATCCGCTGACCCAGGTAGCTTATCTAGCTTGGGGCGACTCGGAGCAAGTGCAGGTGGGCGATCGGGTGTTAGCCCTGGGCAATCCCTTCGGGCTGGAAAATACCGTCACCTTGGGGATTATCAGTGCCAAAGGCCGCGTCATTGGCGCGGGCTCTTATGATAATTTTCTGCAAACCGATGCCGCCATTAATCCTGGCAATTCCGGGGGACCGCTGGTCACTCTGCAAGGCGCGGTGGTAGGCATCAGTACGGCCATCCTGGCCCGGGGTCAGGGGATCGGCTTTGCTATTCCTAGCAGCATGGCCCGCCCCATTTTAGACCAGTTAACCACTCAGGGGCGGGTGATACGGGGCTTTCTGGGGGTTATCGTGCAAAAAGTTACCCCCGAGTTGGCCGCCTCGTTTGGCTTAAAAAATCCGGCCGGGGCCCTGGTCGGAGATGTTATTCCAGAAACTGCCGCGGCCCGCGCGGGGGTCCGGCGTGGGGATATCATCATGGAATTTGATGGCCATCCTATCCCGGAGATGGCGGAATTACCACGCCGGACTGCTCTAACCCCGGTCGGCAAACAGGTAAATCTTAAAGTTTTTCGGGGCGGTCAAATGCTTAACCTGAACCTTCGGGTCGGAGAACTGCCCCCCGCCGTAGAGTAAGAGGCCTGGCCCGAGGATTAACGGCTGGGGTTACAGGTCGACAATCATTTCCGCTTCATTGCCGCAGTGGGTACAAACTACGGTCCGCTTCACCTTCTGAGGCTGAGGTTCGGCGGTCGGCGAAGCTTGCGGGGGTATAACTTCCTCGCACTTGATAGTCATTTCGCCTTCACTCCCACAGTTCTCGCACATACAGACCATGGTTTTTTGGGGTTCCATGTGGCCTCCACTGTTTTGGTTAGGATTGCTAGTAGTTTAATTAGTTTCCAGCCGATAACTCCCCCGTCCCTGGTGGGAGGGGGAGCCTTTTAGGGCGCGATAAAGCACGCCCCTACAATCAGAAGAATCCTGTTGGGATCACCACTCGGAAATTAATCCTCTTCGATCTCCGTAATATCTTTGTCAGTGAACAGATACGTTTGCAATTCCTTGGCAAAGCGGTCGTCATGCCGCCGGATCCATTCCAGGATCATGGCGGCGTGCTCCTTTTCCTCATCGCGATTATGGGCCAGAATTTTCCGCAGGGCCTCATCCTCGGTGGCGTCGACCCGTTCTTGATAAAACTCTACCGCCTCCAATTCTTCGATCAGCGATAGAATCGCCCGGCGCAGGTCTCTGGTTTTAGGGGTCAGCTTCTCAAAAGGTTCCCCATGTCCTTCATAACCCATTGTACTCCCTCCATTTTTAGTGTGTAAATTATCAAAACATTAATTATGCTACCCTGGTTCCAATGATATTGCGGCAAGTTGTTCTTAGGATAAACATTGATTCTGTAATGTCAACTGCATAAGGCAAACTGGCCCAATTCTGGCTGCCACCTTTTTTTAAAGATTTCTGGTAACAAGAATGTTATATTTATTATTTAATGTAGGGTTGGCCTGAGTGGAGTTAACGGCCCAGAAGATGTTAACCGGCCATAGGGAGGGGAACAATGGATGTATATGAGGCCATTAAAAACCGCCGGAGCCATCGGCTCTATAAACCGGATGCCATCTCCCGGGAGGTCCTGGCCCGGGTGATTGAGGCCGGGTTATGGGCCCCTTCCGGAACCAACTTACAGCCTTGGGAAATAACGGTCATGAGCGGCTCGATCCGGGACCAGTTTGTGTCGTTGTGCGCCAAATCTATTGATCATGTTATGCCCCTGCTCAAAAAATTGTTTAGCGAAAAACAGCAGAAATTTACCGCCCAGTTCTTTAAAAACCTGGGAGGGGCGCCGGTAGTGATCGCGGTAACGGTATGGCGAGAAGAAGATCCTTTTTATCGCCTAAATATGATCCAGAGTGGTGCGGCGTTAATGCAAAATTTACTTTTGGCTGCAGAAGCTGAAGGTCTGGGGACCTGCTGGATGACCGGCGTATTATATGTGGAAAACGAGTTGCTGTCTTTTCTGGGTAAGGAAGACCGGCAACTACTGGCGATTACCCCTATCGGCTATCCGGGCAAAACCCCGCCGGTGGTACCTCGCAAAGACCGGGAAGTGCGCTGGCTGGGCTTTTAGTAATAAAGAAGCAAGAAAGGCAATAATGACTGATCAGGCTAAGCTGCCTCTGGTCGAACAGGTACGGGCGTCGGGCTGAGCTTCCAAGGTTCCTCCCGGGGAATTGGAGGAAATCTTAAAAAGCTTGCCGCTACAGGCGCATCCTGACCTGTTAGTGGGTCTGGAAGGGGCCGATGACGCCGGCGTCCTCCGGTTGACGCCGGACCTCGCCCTGATTCAGACGGTGGATTTTTTTACGCCGATTGTCAATGATCCCTATACCTTCGGCCAGATCGCGGCGGCCAATGCCTTGAGTGACATCTATGCCATGGGCGGCCGGCCGATCACCGCCCTGAATATTGTCTGCTATCCCCGGCAGACCGTGCCCCCGCAGGACCTCCAGGCTATCCTGGCCGGGGGACTGGACAAAATTCATGAGGCCGGGGCGCTCTTGCTGGGCGGTCACAGCGTCGAAGACCCGGAACTGAAATATGGCCTGGCCGTTACCGGCATAGTGCATCCGGACCAGGTGCTGACCAACGCCGGGGCCCGGGTCGGTGATCAATTGCTGCTGACCAAACCGTTAGGCACCGGGATCATCTCTACAGCCCTCAAAGGGCGCTTGGCTTCCCCGGAGGCCGAAGCCGCCATGACTCAGACCATGGTGGCCCTGAACCAGCAGGCCGCGGAATGTCTGGCGGGCTTGACGGTCCACGCCCTGACCGATATTACCGGCTTCGGGCTGCTCGGCCATGCCCTGGAGATGGCCGCGGCCAGCCAGGTGGAACTGACGTTTTATGCCGCCCAGGTGCCGATCCTGGGCCCGGCCCGGGAATATGCCGCCCTGGGACTGGTGCCGGCGGGCAGTCACGCCAATCGCCGTTTCTGCGAACCTTGCCTTGGTATTGCTCCGGGGCTCGATCCGATGCTGGTGGATATCTTCAGTGACGCCCAGACCAATGGCGGATTACTGATTGCCGTGGCTCCGGAGCATGCTGATATTTTATTGGAACGCCTGCACCAGGCGGGGATAACCGCGGCGGCCCGTATCGGCGCAGTAACCGCGTCCGGGTGTGGACGATTACGGCTTGAAGCTTGAACCTTGAACACAATACCAATATCCAGGGTAAAAATATCTAATGTCCATCCGGAAACCTACTTTTCCCTCCCCCTTGAGGGGGGAGGGTCAGGGTGGGGGTGAAAAAAATATTATAGAATTTCAATATATTCTAATTTATGCCCCCCCCCAACACCCTCCCACCAGGGGCGGGGGAGTTTCCATATAAAATTTATCTAAAATATTATAAAGATCTAGTTCACTGTCGGGCCGGGGTTTTGCCGTCCCGATAAGACTGAGTAAACATAAGGAGTAAATAGCTCAGATGACGGTGGCGGAGCAGATGGCCCTGATCCAGCGGGGCACTCAGGAAATCTTGCGGGCAGAGGAGCTGGAGCGCAAGCTAGCCCGATCCTTAACTAGTGGACAACCTTTGCGGGTCAAGGCCGGATTTGATCCGACCGCCCCGGATCTGCACCTGGGGCACACCGTGTTGATTCACAAGCTCAAGCATTTTCAACAATTGGGCCATCAGGTGATCTTCCTCATCGGGGATTTTACCGGGATGATCGGCGATCCCTCCGGCAAGAACGAGACCCGCCCGCCGCTCACTGCGGCCGAGGTCAAGGAAAATGCCCTGACCTATGAGCGCCAGATCTTTAAGATTTTGGACCCTCAAAAGACCACTATCGACTTTAACAGCCGCTGGATGCAGCCGATGAGCGCCCAGGAGCTGATTACGTTGGCGGGGAAACACACGGTGGCCCGGATGCTGGAGCGGGATGACTTCCACCAGCGCTTTGTCAAACACACTCCGATCGGCATTCACGAATTTCTCTATCCCTTGATTCAAGGCTACGATTCCGTAGCTTTGCAGGCGGACGTGGAGTTGGGCGGCACGGATCAGAAGTTCAATCTGCTGGTGGGCCGGGAGTTGCAGCGCGAATATGGCCAGGAACCCCAGGTGATCATTACTCTTCCCCTGCTCGAGGGCCTGGACGGGGTCAACAAGATGAGCAAATCGCTCCACAATTATGTGGGCATTGACGAAGCGCCGGAAGAAATGTTCGGCAAGCTGATGTCGATCTCCGATACCCTGATGCTGCGCTACTATGAATTGCTGAGCGACCGGTCCCAGGCCGAATTGGACAACCTGCGGCAGTCTCTGGAAAATGGCAGTCGGCACCCCCGCCAGGCCAAAGAAGAGCTGGCCCAGGAGATCGTTGCCCGCTATCATGGCCCTGCCGCGGCCAAGCACGCGGCCCGAGAATTTGCCGCGGTATTTCGGGAGAAAAAGGCCCCCGAACAGATTGACGACGTTACCATGTCAGTTACCGAACCGGCGCTGTGGCTGCCGAAGCTGCTCCGGCAGGCCGGATTGGCCAGCAGTACCTCGGAAGGCCGGCGCTTGGTGCGTCAGGGGGGCGTTCAGGTCAACGGCGAAAAGGTCACCGATGACAATTTGGAATTACCCGCCGGGCAGACTTATCTGCTCCAGGTCGGCAAACGGCGGTTCAAGCGGGTCACTTTAGAAGCAGCTTGAATAAGCCGATTTAGGTTCGTAAGGCAGTAAACCAATAACCAAGAGGAAATTATGATTAAAAACAAAGTGTTATTTAGTGTGCTGTGTTTACTGGGAGGGCTGTTATGGTTCTCCCTGATGAGTGTAGATCTGGCCCAGGCCCGGCTGGGTGGAGGACGTTCTATGGGCTTTAGGGGCTCCCGCAGCTATTCGCCGCCGCGGACAACTCCTAAATCTCCTGCTCCTACGAAACCCCAGCCCCAGAAAGCCCCTCAGGACGCCAAGCAACCACAACCCCAGCCCGGCGCGGCCAGTCCTGGCCCCCAGCCGGCTGCCGGTAGCTTCGGTCGCGGGTTAGCCGGGGGGTTGGCCGGCGGTCTATTGGGCGGGATGTTGGGCTCCATGCTGTTTGGCGGTCATGGCCATGCCGCCGGGGCCGCGGCCGGAGGTGGCTCATCTTTTGGACTTTTAGACCTGGTGCTCATTGGCGGTCTGCTCTACCTGGGGTATCGCTTATTCTTCCGGCGCCGGCAAAACAACCTGCAGTACTCAGCCCCGGTTGATCGGGGCACTAATCCCGGTGCCAGTGCGTGGAGAGAATCGGATTTCCCAGCCTTGCAGATGGGGACGGAAAGCGCGCCGGATATCCAAACGACTCCGGGGCTGGAATACCAACTTGATGTCCCCCGCGTCAAAGAGATGGCCCAGGATATCTTTTTTAAATTGCAGGGGGCCTGGATGCGACAGGATGCTGCCCTGCTGCGACCCTTGATGACTGAGGAATTGTTCACGGGGCTTAGCCATGACCTGGAGCAAATGAAGGCCCAAGGTCAGATTAATCGCCTGGAAAACATTGCTATCCGTCAGGTGGAGATCTCCGAGGCCTGGCAGGAAGACGGGAAAGATTATGTCACTGTGGGCTTCTTAGCCAATCTCCTGGATTATGTGGTGGATGCCCAAACCTCCCGGGTTATTGCCGGTAGCGACTCGGAACCGGTAAGATTTGAAGAATACTGGACTTTTGTCCGTCCCAGTGGCAATGACCAACCCTGGAAATTGACTGCCATCCAACAGGCCTAAACCTGCCTGACCATTTTACTGGAAGTTGTTGGCGGGAGCGTCAAGAAATAGGGGTGGGGAGCCGCCCACCCCTATCTTTTTTACCAGTTAAAGTGGCGGTAGTTACTTAAAAGGGCCGAAGATGTTGGAAAAATTAAAGCACTTGGAAAAAACCTGGGATCAAGTAACACTCGAGCAGCAGAAACCAGAGATTCCGGTCCGTGATTGCCTGGCGGTGGAGCGGACGGTGCTGGCCAACCAGAGGACTTTTCTGGCCTTCCTGAGGACGGCGCTGACGCTCTTTGCCGCCGGGGTGACTTTCATCCAGTTTTTCGATTCCGTCTGGCTAACATGGTTGGGCTGGCTATTTATCCCGGCTAGCATAATCCTGGTGATCATGGGAAGTTTGAGTTATAAAAAGATGCGGGGGGCAATTGCGGGCATAGAAAGTTATTGTCCTCTAAGTAAAAGAAAAGATTAAAGATTGAGATACCGCCATGCCCTTGCGTCTGATTGAAATGGTATTGCCCGCAGAGCTCCTGACCGAGGCTGAAGAGTTACTGGCAGAGTATAGTGGAATCGATGTCTGGCATGATACCATTTCCGGCAATCAGGCTTATGTGAAAATTTTGGTGCAAGTTGAGGATACCGAAGCCTTGATTGACCGGTTGGAGAAGTATTATGCCATGTTGGATGGCTTCCGGATCGTTCTACTACCGGTAACGGCTGCCATCCCGAGGATAGAAGCCACCGAGGAAAGGAAAGATAAAGCTAGAAAGGAGCCTGTCGCCCCCACCGAGGGCCGAACCGGACGGGTCAGCCGGGAAGAATTGTATACCCAGGTCAGCGATACCGTAAAACTATCTAAGGGTTATTTGGTGATGGTATCCTTATCGGCCGTCGTCGCCGCCATTGGGATTTTAAACAACAATGTGGCCGCGGTCATTGGCGCCATGGTGATTGCTCCCTTACTGGGGCCCAACGTCTCCTTATCCCTGGCCACTACCCTGGGAGATATTGATCTGGCCAAAAGTTCTATCAAGGCAAATGTAATCGGTTTACTCTCACCTCTGGCGCTGTCTATGCTGTTCGGGCTGCTTTTACCGGTCAACCCAGGTACTGCCGAAATTGCTTCCCGGACCAATATCGGTTTGGGAGATGTGGCCTTGGCCCTGGCCTCGGGCAGCGCTGCCGCCTTGGCTTTTACCACCGGCGCGTCGACTATCCTGATCGGGGTAATGGTGGCGGTAGCTTTATTGCCGCCGGTGGTGACTCTGGGACTGTTGCTCGGCTCCGGAAATTTTAAATTAGCCCTGGGCGCCATGTTGTTGCTGTTGACCAACGTTATCTGTGTCAATCTGGCCGGGGTGGTAACCTTTTTGGCTCAGGGGATCCGGCCCCTATTCTGGCGAGAAGTGGAAATCGCCCGGCGGACCACTCGCTGGGCGATTATTATCTGGGTGGCCCTGCTGATAGTCCTGGTACTGATCATTTATTTATCCTACTATATTTAAATTTACAAATCCTTTAAACATGCCAAGCAGTCCGGGAGCTGGGACCGAAAGCTTCTGTTTCTCACGATTTAATCGGTGTGATCGTCTGATATAATCTGAGGGGACACAAAAATTTCAGAGGCGGTGTTCAATAAAATAACTTTTTTGGGGCTAAAACATGTTCAATCGCGTAATATTTAGGTAATATGAAACTCAGCTAAACCAAAAGGAGAGGTGTTGCCATGAAAGTCAAAACTATTGTCATTGCTGTGTTGATCCTGTTAGCCCTGGTCATCCTGTTTCAAAACACCCAGGTGGTCACGCTGCACCTGCTGCTCTGGAAAATAAGTATGTCCCAGATAATTTTTACGGTGGCGACTCTAATCATTGGTTTTGTGTTTGGCTTTATCGTCACCAGACTACTTACCAAACCCCATACTCACACAACGACTGAAAAAATGACCTCGGTCAACGATTCACCGTAACGCTGACTGCGCTAAACTTTCCAGCTCCACGGTTAACGCCCAAGCTGGGGGGAGCGGATTAGCATGTCCCAACATTGACGGGGATAAAAGCAATAGTCTCAATCAATGGCATAAAGGGTAAATGGTATGGAAGTCGAGCAGGTGCTAACCATTACCAAACAATGGCTTTTTGAACCCACCGTAATTAAGTTCACCCTGGCTGTGGCGGGACTGTTGCTTACCCGAGCTCTGATCAGCGTAGTTAACCACCATCTCGCCCCCTATATTACCGAAGCCCAAACCCGTTACCGGGTCCGGAAACTTGTTACCTTCGTGGGCTATGTGGTAGCCCTGTTATATTTTGCCTTAGTATTCCGGACCCATCTGGGGGGCCTGACCATTGCCTTAGGGGTCGCCGGGGCGGGCATTGCTTTTGCTCTGCAAGAGGTGATAGTTAGCATTGCCGGCTGGGTAGCTATTTCTTTTGGCCATTTTTATGCTATTGGGGATCGCATCCAACTCGGCGGGATTAAAGGAGATGTTATAGACATCGGGATCTTGCGGACTGCGCTGATGGAATGCGGCGAGTGGGTCAGGGGCGACCAATATACCGGTCGCATCGTCCGCGTCGGCAACAGTCACGTCTTTAGAGAACCGGTGTTCAATTATTCGGCTGATTTCCCCTTTCTGTGGGATGAAATCAGCGTTCCGGTTAAATATGGGGAGGACCACCAGTTAGCTCGCCAGCTCTTAAATCAGGTGATTAACGAGGTGGTTCGGGATTATACCAATTATGCCAAACAGTCCTGGAGAGACGTAGTCAGAAGATACATGATTGATGAGGCCATGGTTGATCCCGTAGTAATGCTGGTCTGTAACGACAATTGGATGGAATTCACTCTAAGATATATCGTGGATTATAAACGCCGTCGCCGCACCAAAGACCTAATTTTTACCCGTATCCTGGAGGAATTTGATCAAAACGGCATCGCCCTGGCCTCCGCTACCTTCCAACTGGTTGATCCACCTGTTTTTGATGTCAGGGTCTCCGGCAAGTTAGATCAGTAGCGATAAGAGTTAATTTTTTATACTTGGGACGGAGCCGTCGTTTGGAGGCGGATAGATAAAGGTCTGATTGATGACTGGTTAATCTAGTCTGACAATCGAACAGGCCCTTCATGCCTTGACAAAGCCGGGCAATGGGCTAAGATTAACAGGTAGCCAAAATTTTTCCCTTATGAGGTCAGAATGCTCAATTACATCACCTACCGGAAATTTGTCACCCTGCAAAATGGCCAACGGGTGATGCTGAGGTTTTTGAACCAGCAGGATCGAGAGAACCTGATCCGGCTGTTTCAGGAAGCCCCGGAAGAAGATACCCGCTTCTTGAAGCAGGACGTGAAGGACCTGAAGCTTATCAATTATTGGGTAGATCACATTAATTACCTGAAGGTCCTGCCATTGGTGGCGGTGGATCTGGAAGAGGAGCGACTGGTTGCGGATGCTACTTTGCATCGGGGCAAACATGCTGCCAAGCATATCGGCGAGATTCGCATCTTTGTGTCGCGGGGCTTTCGTAATCTGGGGCTGGGGTCGCTGATGCTGGATGAATTGATCAATCTGGCCGGAAAATTAAATCTACAGATTCTCAAAGCGGAGATTATTACCGATCACAAAAAGGTGCTGAAGGCCTTCCGGGCCAAAGATTTTGAGATCAAATGCACCCTGGATGACTATTTTATCCGCAAAGACGGCATGACTCACGATGTGGTGTTAATGATGCGCCCGGTGGTGCGCAAAGACCAGATGGAATTTTAACTGGGTCGGTTCAAGAACAGATGCGCGTTAAAACCGGCCTGGAGGCGTTGTTAGCCCAACCCCCGGCCTGGCTGGCCCGCAGCCGGTTGGGGTTGTTAGTCAACCAGGCCAGTGTCGGAGCTGGATATCAATCGGCCGTCGACCTGATCGCTCAACGTTTTCCTGATCAACTCACCGCCCTGTTTGGCCCGCAGCACGGCTTGGCGGGTGAGAAACAGGATAACATGGTAGCCTCGGCGGATTTTATCGAGCCGCGCTGGGGGCTGCCGGTGTTCAGCCTCTACGGGGAGCGTCTGGCCCCGACCCCGGAAATGCTGGACCTGATTGACGTCCTGCTGGTTGATCTCCCCGATGTCGGGACCAGGGTCTATACCTTTGCCACCACCATGGTTTATGCCATGGCCCAGGCGGCCCGACAGCATAGAAAAGTGGTTGTGCTCGACCGCCCCAACCCGATCGGCGGCCATCAGGTCGAAGGCAATTGCCTGAAACCGGAAATGGCGTCGATCGTCGGGCCTTATGCGCTACCCATGCGCCATGGCCTGACTCTGGGGGAACTGGCCCAGTACTATAATGATACCCAAGGGCTGGGTTGTGATCTGACCCTCATCCCGGCTCAGGGCTGGTCCCGGTCCCAATATTTTGATAACACCGGTCTCCCTTGGGTGCTGCCCTCGCCCAATCTCCCCACCCTGGATACCGCACTAGTCTATCCCGGCCAGGTGCTGCTGGAGGGCACCAATCTCTCGGAAGGCCGCGGCACTACCCGTCCTTTCGAACTATTTGGCGCGCCTTTTATTGACCCCGCGGCGGTAAGTGCCCGCTTGCGGAGATCGCCTTTAGCCGGGGTAGTGCTGCGGGCCGCCAGTTTTCAGCCCACCTTTCATAAATGGGCCGGGGACGTTTGCAGCGGTTTTCAACTCCATGTAACTGACCGCCAGACCTTTAAACCCTATTTTACCACCTTGAGCCTGATCGCCGCCATTAGGGAACTGTATCCCGAGCAGTTTGCCTGGCGGCCGCCGCCCTATGAGTACGAATATGAACGACTGCCCTTTGATCTGCTCACCGGGGATGTGGCGCTCCGGGAAGGGCTGGAGCAGGGTCGGCCAGTGGTCGAAATCGAGCAGGACTGGCAGACAGGGTTGCAGGAATATCGGGAGATGCGGCAGCCACATCTAATTTATCCAGGATAATGGCGGTTTAAACCGAACATTACATCTTAGTATCATATAACCTTAATAACAACCTGAACTTCCCTCCCCCTGGATGGGGGAGGGTCAGGGTGGGGGTGGCGTATTTAGGGCTTTTTTCTGCTAAATCTCCGTGTTGCCCTCTTCTCAACCACTTCACGGATGGAGAGGAGAAGATACCTAATCCGCTAAGCTCAGCTTAAGATTTAAATGGTGGAAACAGGGTCCGCAGGGCCGCGGCGACATCGGCCACTTCCTGCAATTCCAGGCCCGGGAAGGTCGGCAGCCGTACCTGGTGGCCCCGGGACAGCAAGGCGCGGC
>JAQVHY010000100.1 GCA_028695935.1 Desulfobacca sp. | reverse complement strand
CAATAAGTGCTCTGTGACATGCTGTCCTTTTGCCAATTTCTGAGAACAGCTTTATCACAAAATTAAATTTGTCGCCAGCTAAAAATGCTGCCCTTCTCTTTTTTTTTAGACCCTGTGATCAATTACGTTATTTTCGTTAATGCTTGGGGAAGTTTAAATAGTTCCGGCCGGGTAGAGCGTCAGAACAGGTTAAGTTGCAGGACAATTCAACCATTAAATTAATAACTGGACTGGCTGCATGGGGCGCTCGATTTTGGTTCCCAAACTTTCTGAGCAATGCACACAAAGATATTCGTATAACTCCCCGTCAGGCAGAACCAGTAAAAGCCGCTTGCGGACCGCAACTGCAGTTTTACAGCGAGGACAATAAAGGGCGGAGGCCTCAAGCTGTTGAAAGCTGGGCCTGGTTAGATTAGATAAGTTCATCTTGTTTCTGGTAAATCAATATCCCCACAAAATTAAAGGACATACTGCTAAATTTGCTTCTTATAATAATATCATATACTGAACCATTGGCAAATCACCTTTAAAGCTATTCCGGCTGATAGATGCGAATCCTCCCCCTTTTAATTATCCATAATTTCCCTTCGATTGCTTCCTGGGCCAGACCAGAAATTAGGGTTCGAACTGTATCAAGAATGTCTTTCATGGAAGGTGTGGGAGGCAGACGCAAAACTGCTATCCCGGCGTAGTCTGAGGGGTTGAATATGAGGGGATTGCTGAAGTCTAGATCTAAGGTTACCAGACAGCGGCGTTCGGCTCGGCAGATATCGATTAGAAGATTATCAGTAGTCCCGCAAAGGCCCTGCTCCGACACCGTGGCAACATCATGACCAGTTTGGAGAAACAGTTCCACTCCCCGCCGCCCCAGGTTTTCATCCAATTTCAGCTTCACCCCTGCGCCTCCAAAGGAATCTCAACGTAGCGCTCCCGGACCATCTCAGCGCCATAAGCAATGCAAGCAAGGATATCGGCTTCTTCCAAAACAGGATATTCCTGTAAGATCTCCGTGGTGGTCATGCCGCTGGCCAACAGATCTAGAATCAAAGACACCCAAATGCGGTGACCTCGGATACAGGGTTTGCCAAAGCAAACCTTTGGATCAATGGAGATGCGAGATAATAATTGTTCTTTATTCACATTCTTTCTCCTCTTGGAAAGGTAACACTAACAATATACAAGTTTTCAATGGATATTGTACCCCAAATCTTAGCTTATAACAAAGCTCTGTTTGGCAAGCACTGAATTGGCACAAGACCTATAAAATTCCAGCAACCACTCGGGAAAATTCTATGCCCTGATGGCCAAGTTTGTCCCTAAGTACAGAGAACTACAGGCAGAGATGAAAGACGGCTGGCAATATGTGCCCTGGTGGGCCAGGGAGGAGGTGCTGGGGGTATAGAGGATATAGGGCCATGACCATCAGGATGCCTCAGAAGAATTTCTTGGATAAGATTCTCAAGCTATTTGGTAAGGAGCGTTGCCTTAAGGTGCCGGATTTTTATCGTAATGGCATGGAAAAGGGTATCGATATTTATGTTCAGGGGCAGTTCGAATCTTTCTGGCAGGCCTTATTCCGTCGATCATCCCGGGAAGACCAGCAGAAAATCAGAGATGATCTAACTTCAAGGTAAGCTGTATGACCCGCTTTAATAATTAGCGGCATGGGTTCTGCCAGTCCCAAATTCAATCACAAGATATTGACTTTCTGTGTGAGACTCTGTGTGAGAAAATCTCGGTAAAATCGGTCAAAATGTGGAAAATCGGCTAAAATCTGGAAAATTTAAATTATGTGATATCAACAAGTTATCGTAATTTGAGGAGGTTGTGAAGCTCGGGGTTATTGACTCTTAATCAGTAGGTTCGGGGTTCGATCCCCTGACGGCCCACCAAAAAAAATCAAGGGGTTAGCTGAAAAGCTTTACCCCTTTTTATTTTGGGGTAGCATTTGGGGTAGCATTTCTTGGATTTCTAATATAATCTCCCTGCGTCCTTCAAAATCCCTGCAACGGTCCGATCAATCACCTAACAGCAAAGTTTCAATGCTAAACACCTGGGGTATCTAACAAAGCTAAAAGGACTTAGCAAGCTAAATAACAACTTCTGATACCTGGCGACAGACCTCCCCAAATCACTCCAGCCTTAAAATCCAAGTGTCACTGATTCCCTTGTCAGATCAACTCGCCCGGTTGACCCACAATATCGGAGCGTCACGGCATCGCCGGTGATTCTGGGCTATGTCATCTACACACCCCTGAACCATTGTCTTCTGCCACGCCTCGCCACCGCCTGGGGAGGCCAAGTATGGGTTGCGGTCGTCAGCTGAGGAAAGAATAAATAATTTGAGATTAGCCCCAAGTCAGGATACAGGCCCAGGCAAGGGGAAAGTAACCAGGCACAGGCTGGGTGATGGTAGGTAGTAGTTATGACAATAAAAAAGCAAAACCCCGGGATTGGGACTCCTACCCCCCCTATTATTATGTTCGCCCCGGAAATTTTTTGAAAAACCTTGCTGGAAGGGACCTAAGGTCAAAACCTTTATCATGTAATCTTATCGCCTCCTTAGTCTCTGTCACTGTTGAGCAAATCAAATAAAAGATGGCTACCTGTCTTCAGGAGGTGAGGTATTAGAGGGGTATCTTTTGCCAATAATCCCTTAGAATTGAGGTGCAAAACTGACAAAACCTATCCGGGTTCTTTTCGGTTTATTCTAATCCCGCCTGGGAGAGTTTATCTCAAGTTGAAAAACAGGACCACACCAATTAAAAAAGTCTTTTATTGGTAGGTGACTGGACTGCCCTGGGCTTGCCCAGGTTGAAGAAAGATGCCTGCGGGGAGATTGAGACCCGTCATCCGGGCTACCTGGGCGCCCAGGATACCCACTAGGTCGGTTACATGAAAGGGGTGGGGCGGATTTATCAGCAGACCTTCATTGACAGCTATACCAAGGTGGCCTTTGTTAAGCTCTATGACCGGAAAAACGCCCTGGTGGCCGCCGACCTCCTCAATGACCGGGTCATCCCCTGGTATGAGAACAGTCTGTCCGGCTCCTTCGCATCCTTAGGTATCGTCGTACGGAATACTGTGGCAATCGGGAGCACCACGAATACCAGCCTACCTGGCCACGAAGACATCGACCACTCCAAGACTCAGACCCGGTCCCCGCAGGGCAATGGTATTTGCGAACGTTTTCACGGCAGTAAAAGTAGTCGCCATATCTGTGCCCCCATGTCCCGAGCATCCTGGGGGCGTTACTTTAAGGCCGCCCGTGCGGATTAACAAATTGCTCCCGCCATTTGCAGAGCCGGGCGGCAGTGACGCCTAATTCCCGAAAGAGCACCTCCAGGTCCTCACCACCCAAGAGGGGTAGGACAATCTCGGCCTGGCGCCGGGCGGCAAAGCGTGGTGATCCTTTGCCGACCACACCAATGCTTTTTGCAGAACCTTGCTTACATTATCCCCTTTAGATTTTTCCGGTCAGTTTTTAACATCAATTAATTCTCTTACCGATTGGGGTCGGCATCTGGGATCATAAAAAGGTTTTAATATACGAGCTAAACATCCAATAATTTAAACACGTAGCTTTAATTGATGGTTAAGAATTTGAACATCACCCCACCAATAAACTCATAAGCTTCTGAAATATTAGCTTATTTGGAAAGCCATCAAAACTCAGTACGATTGGTATTCTTTTTGCGATTTATAATTTCAGGCTTATCAGCGGAAAATTAAATATACCTTAACTTTTCTGGGGAACAGATACGCCAGGCAATAATTTGTGCCGCCTGGAATAAGAAGAGGAATTATAATTTTCAAAAACATAACCAATTGGCGTTAACCAACCGGTTAAGATGCCGATAAGTTAATAACCCGAAGTAACAGATGTGTAAAGTAAGGCGTTTCAGCAAACTTAGACTAATTATTCTCCTGGGTCTCCTGTTTCTATGGGCCTGTGCCAGCGATCGGGAGTCGCAGCGACTGCCGAAACTATCAGCAAAAGAACCTGGATTTCTGATTCCGGCCAGTTGCTTCTACCCGGCTGGAATTAAAGGCAATGAAGGTAGATATGACGATCCTGGCGCGGTCGATCCAGAACTGGCCCGGGAAATTGAGAAGTTCTTGCTGGCCAATCACATGTTCAACATTTTTGACAGTCCGCTGAGCAGGCAGATTGATCTGCCCATGATCATCAATACCCGGGTGGCGGGTTATCTCCGACATTTTACCGGCCGTCAGAAGGGGGTTTTCCAGATTTATCTGGCCCGTTCGGGGCGTTATCTGCCGATGATGCAGCGCATCTTTAAAGATCAAGGATTGCCTTCGGATCTGGCCTATCTGGCGCTGATCGAGAGCGGGTTCAGTCCCTGGGCCGTCTCGGTGGCCCAGGCCGTCGGTCCCTGGCAATTTATCCGGGAGACTGCGGCCCGCTATGGCTTGAAGGTCAACGCCTGGGTGGATGAACGTCGGGATCCGGAGAAGGCCACCCGGGCGGCAGCCCGATATTTAAAAGACTTGTATCGCCAGTTCGGCTCCTGGTATCTGGCCGCGGCGGCCTACAATGCCGGCGAAGGGCGGGTGCAAGGGGCCATTAACCGTCATGACACCGAGGATTTTTGGCAAATGGCCCAGGAGCGGCTGCTACCCCAGGAAACTTGCAATTACGTGCCCCAACTAATTGCCGCGGTGTTGATTTCCAAATCTCCCCAAAAGTATGGCTTGGAGCCGATTAATTATCAGCTGCCCTTGTCCTATACTACCATGCGGGTACCGGCGGGGACCGATTTAAAATGGGTGGCGGAGGTCCTGGAAATATCTTTCGCCGGGCTTAAAGAACTCAATCCAGAACTCAGTCACAATCAGGCCCCTAGGGATCAAACAGTATATGTTCTCAAGATTCCAGTCGGCAAACGACAAAAAATTAATCATTTAGCTGATATCCTGAGTAAATTTTGAGATGGTCCCGATTTTGGAACCTTAGATTTTCTAACGATCAGATTGTTAAGGGAAATTTAAAGCTTACCATATGTTGGACAATTCGACGCTGAGGATATTGGCTCTGCAGCCGGGAGATCACGTCGGCTGGTTTTTCGAAACTGAAGCCGAACATTGCCAGGTGTTGCAGTCCTTCTTAGGCCAGGGACTGGAGCGGGGTGAAAAGGTGATCTACCTCAAGGATAACCACCCCCCGGAGACTATTCTGAGTTATTTAGGCCAAGACGAAGTGGCGGTTGAACTCTATCTCCAGCGCGGCCAACTAAGCATCCTGGATGCTGCTCAAATCTATTGCCCGGAAGGCAGCTTGGCGCCGGAGACCATGATCCAGTGGCTGCAAACCCAGACCGACCAGGCCCTGGCTCAGGGCTATGCCGCCTTGCGGGTCACGGGTGAAATGACCTGGACCACTCATAAACTACCGACGGCCGCGCCGTTGCTGGAGTACGAAGCTCGCCTGGACCACTGCCTGTCCGATTGGCCCTGTTTAACCCTGTGCCAGTACGATCGCCGCTGTTTTGATGCGGCCTGGCTGTTGGAGATCCTGACCGCGCATCCCCTGCTGATTATCGGGACGGAAATGTTTCACAACATCTATCACATTTCCCAAAAGGAGGTTCCCAAGCCAGGGCGGGCAGATGTCAAGCTAAACAATCAGATATCTAACTTAATCAAGTATAAACGGGCCGAACAGAAATTGCGGGAGAGCGAACAACGCTACCGGCTGTTGGCCGAAAATGTCAACGATGTCATCTGGACCCGGGATCTGAATCTCAAACCGATCTATATCAGTCCTTCCATTAAAGCCCTGCGCGGGTTCACGGCTGAGGAAGTGATGACCCAGAGTCTGGAGGATATTTTTCCGCCCGCCTCCCTGGAGGCGGTTAAACAAGCCCTGGCCGAAGAGTGGCGCTTGGAACAGCAAGAGCCCAAAGATCTGACCAGGTCGCGCAACCTGGAAGTGGAACAGTATTGTAAAGATGGTTCTACGGTGTGGACCGAGATCAGAGCCAGCTTTCTTAGAGATGCAACCGGTCAGCCCGTGGGATTTTTAGGCACCACCCGGGACATTACTGAGCGCCGGCAGGCCGCGCAAGCCCTTAAGGAGAGCGAAAATTTTCTCCAAAATGTCTTTGACGCCATTCAGGATGGGATCAGTGTCCGGGATCGCCACTTTAACATTACCAAAGTTAATCGCGCGGTTGAAATCTGGTGCGCCGGGGAAATGCCTCTGATAGGTAAGAAATGCTATGCGGCTTTTGAGCATCAACCGTCACCCTGTCCCTGGTGTCCGGCGTTTGCGGTTATGCAAACCGGCCAACCCCATTCCCGGATCGTCCAACATAATTTACCGGATAATCAACCCGCCTGGTTTGAATTAACCGTGTTCCCGATTAAAGACTTAGACGGTCAGGTAAGCGGCACTATTGAATATGCCCAAGATATCACTGCCCGCTACCGGGCCGAGGAAGCACTGCGGGAGAGTGAGGCGCGGTTTCGGCAACTGTTCGAAGCCGCTGCGGATGCCATTTTTTTGCACGAGGCCGGGCCGATTATCGAGGTCAACCAGCAAGCCTGTGAGCTTCTGGGCTATACCCGGGAAGAATTGTTAAAGCTGTCGGCCTTTGACGTGGATGTCGGACTACCGCCGGAAAAATTAAAAGAACGCTGGCAGCAACAATCCCAAAGCCCAGAAACGTATTATGACATCTTCCGGCGCAAAGATGGATCCACCCTGCCGGTAGAGATTCGGGTGGCGCCCTTCCAATATCAGGGCCGTAAAATGCGGCTGGGCATCGCCCGGGACATTACCGAGCGCCAAAAGACCGAATCGGCCCTGAAGCGCCGTGAGGCAGTCCTGGCCGCCTTGAGTTATGCGGCGGAAAAATTTATGCAGACCCCGTCCTGGGAGCTCTACGTCCAAGAAGTATTAGGTTCATTAGGGGAGGCTATGCAGGTCGGCCGGGCCTATATCTTTGCAAACCAGCGCGGCCTAGCGGAGGAATGGTTATTCAATCAAACTTATGCCTGGGTAGCTCCAGGGATTACCCCCCGGTTGGCTAATTTGCCGTTTCAGAAGCTAGCGGGAGGCGCCCCCGGCTATGACCGCTGGATCGAGATGTTGTCCCAGGGCCAGGCCATTTGGGGCCACGTCCGAGAACTGCCACCAGACGCGCAGGAGTTCTTACTATCCCAAGATATCAAGTCATTCGTAATGGTTCCGGTATTTGTGGACCACCAGTGGTGGGGGGTGATCGGCCTGGATGAGTGCTTCCAGGAACGGGAATGGGCCATGGTCGAGTTGGAAGCCCTGCGGGTTGCAGCCAGCACTTTAGGAGCTGCCATCGAACACGAACAGGCCAATAAAGCGTTGCAGGAATCGGAGCGCAATCTGCACTTTTTGACTGCGGAGCTGATCACCGCCCAGGAGAGAGAACGACAGCGCATCTCCAGCGAACTGCATAATGAGCTGGGGCAATCCTTAATGGCCCTCAAGTATCATTTGCGCACTCTGGAAAAACAATTGCAGCCGGAGCAGAAATTGTTGCAGGCGGAATTCGAGTCTTTGTTCGAGTACATTGATGAGGTGATTGACAACGTCCGCCGCCTGTGCCGGGATCTAAGTCCGGCGATTCTGGAAGAGTTGGGCCTGACCGCGGCCCTCCAGTATCTGGTCAATGATTTTAAAACCTACTATGAAATCCAGCAGTGTCAGGGCCAGATAGAAAATATCGACAGTCTGTTCCCCCCGAAATGGGAAACCATTATCTATCGCGTGGTCCAGGAACTGCTGACTAATATCGGCAAACACGCGGAGCCTACCTGGGTGTTGATAACCATCAAAAAAATCAATAAAGAAGTGCTGTTAATGATTGCCGACAACGGTAAAGGGTTTAATCCCGAACAGCGCCTGGGGTCCGAGACCCCGAAAGATGGCCTGGGATTGTTGGTGATTGCCGAACGCCTCAGAATTTTGGGAGGCCAGCTGGACCTCCAGAGTCAAGAACACCAAGGCACTAAAGTAACTATCACCATTCCAATTTTTGTGGAGGGTAGCTAAGTGAGTCCTTATGGCGTAGTGTTGGCCGATGACCATGTCCTGATCCGCCAGGGTATCAGAAGGATAATCCAAGAACATCCAGGCCTGAAAGTGATCGGGGAAGCCAGGGACGGCTTAGAACTGTTAGATTTCTTAAAAATTTCTAATCCGGCGCTGGTGCTGTTGGACATCAGCATGCCTAAGCTGTCCGGTTTAGAGGTCAGCAAGATCATCAAAACCCGTTATCCCCAGATCAAAATCTTGTTATTGACCATGTATAAAAACCAGGAATACCTTCACCATGCCCTGGAGGCCGGAGTCGATGGTTATCTTCTCAAAGAGGACGCCGACACCGAACTGATCAAGGCGATCGATACCATCCGGTCGGGGCGCAATTATGTTTCGACGCTGTTGTCGGAAGAACTGACCGATTTGTTGGTGGCCCGAAATCGAACCAAACAGCAAAAGACCGAACTCGAATTATTGACTGGCCGGGAAAAAGAAATCGTCCAACTGATAACCATTGGCCAAACCAACCTGGAGATCGCCGAATCTTTGTTTATCAGTGTGCGCACCGTGCAGCATCACCGGGCCAATATCATGCGGAAATTGAGACTAAAAAATACCGTCGAAATGGTGAGATTTGCTATCCACCACGGCTTGATGGGGCCGGAGCATTAAAATGCCTTTTTAGGTACTTGTACCTATACATTTTAGGTGTTTGTACCTATTTACACTAATAGGGGTATCCAATAGAATTTATCAGGTAGTTAATACTTTCGGGAGAGGCCGTGGCAACTATGCCAAACCAAAGCTTGACTGATCTGCACGTTTCCCTCGGGGTCCCAATGCCGGACACCGGGTGGCGAAAAGAGAAGCAGCTAATTCGAGCGGCAAATTAACCCGGAAAAGTTTTAAGTTGTTGATTTAAAAAGTAATTATAAATTATCTGGTGTAACCCAGAAAGCGGAGCTATGTTTTACTAATAGCTTAGGCCTGGGAAGGCCGAGAACCGCGGCTTGGGTCACCGACCTGCTTCGATCTTGAAGTCCAGAGTTTGCATTTCATTTGTTGCCGGTTAAATTGGGGAGCTAGCGATTCGTCTAGTTATACATGAGGCCATAATTTCCTGCAGCTGCTCCGGCTTGAGTTCTACCTCGCTCAAGAACGACCTCAACCTAGTCTAAAGGCCATGAACAATAAACTTCCAACTTTTTCCTATAACAACCCCCTATGCGCCCCGAAGTTAACGATGACCTCAAACCAGGAAATCGGGAGCAAGGTGCGTCCTCAAATTTTTATGCCTTGGTTTATTGGTTTATCATACCTAACTAGCTAAATTAATAATTAATTTAATAATCTTAAAACGATATTTAAGCAGCAGAGCCTTGTACAAAAACCAGGTAAAACGAGCATGGAACACCCCCGCCCCGACCAGTCTGAGCAGTTGATTTTATCGAGTGCAGTTGATTTATCCCAGACTAGCTTACCCTGGTATGTAGTTCATACCCGCAGCCGCCATGAAGTCAAGGTCCAGGTCGGCCTGTGTGGCAAAGGTCTGGAGACCTTTCTGCCCCTGATAAAGGTCCGCAGTCGGCGTCGGGACCGCTGTAAGTATATTCACATCCCGCTATTCCCCGGTTATTTGTTCGTGCACACACACCTAAAACCGGAAATTTATCACGACATCCTCAAAACCGTCGGAGTCGCCCGGATTGTCGGGTTCAACAATCGTTGCCTGCCGGTAGAACCCGGGAAGGTGGAGGCCATCCAACTGATGCTGGCCAGCGGTCGCCCCCTCACCCCCTGGCAATATCTGACCAGGGGTAAGCGGGTGCGTATTGTCGAAGGCCCGCTGGCCGGCGCTGAGGGTATCATCCTCCAACGTCGGGATAAGAAGCGTCGGCTGGTGGTGGCGATTGAGCTCTTACAACGTAGTGTGGCGGTGGAACTTGAGGAGGAGGCGGTAGAACCGCTGAGAGACTATTACCGTCCGCAGGTTAACCCAGCCCAGCAAAAGCTGGCCAAATATTAGACCGATGTCCATACGGGTGCCCTACATTTCCTTTCATCAGGCCGGGGTGCGAGTAATTGTCATCCCTTTGATAATCATGCTCTTATCTAATTTAACCATCAAAACCGGCAAAGCCGGGGGGCCTCCTGGGGCAAGCGTGGTGACCGTGGTCAGCCTTGATTCGCAGGGTCAGCCGCTCCGCCAAGGTTTAGGAGTCATAGTTGAGCCGGAAAATCTTCTCCTCAGTAGTTTGGAAGTTTTTTTAAACAGTGGGGGAGGGGTCATGGTCACTCCCCAGGAAACCCTGCGACTGATAAAAGGAGTGGTTTACCAGGACCGGCTCCAGGATCTGGCCCTGTTGAAAGTAGAGGCGGAAGGTCTACAACCGGCGGTGATCAAAATGCCGCCGCACATAAAAATTGCCGAACGGCTCTGGCTGCCAGTCCGAAAGGATTCCGGGATCATCTTTAAGGAAGTAAAAGTTAAGGGTTTACATACCATCTCACCACGATTAAAGTTGCTGGAACTGGAGGCAGCCGAGGCGGCCGGAGCATCAGGAACGCCGTTGTTCAACCAGGCCGGAAAGTTGGTGGGAGTCGGTCATCAAATAATTAACCATTCGGAAAATGGTGAATTCCGGTGCTATTATCTGCTCTTCAACCAGTCCTCCTGGCCTCCCACCGAAAAGATTTCGGAGGAGCCCTTGTCCTTCCCAAACATTCTCGAACCAACCAGCAGAAATTCTGCGGAACGATGCTTCTGGCAAGGAATAGCCGCCCTAGTCGCCAAAGACTGGAGCCGGGCGGATAAGCAATTTACCAATGCCCTTGAAGCCAACCCCCAATTCCCCGAGGCCTATTACGGTCGGGCTCAGACCCGCTTCTTCCTTAAAGATTTTTCCGGCGCTGAAAAAGACTTGAATCAGGCCCTAAAATGCTTGCCGGATTATGACCGCGCCTATTTCTGGCTGGGAAAGACCCTCCAGAAGCTAGACCGGCAGGCGGAAGCGGTTATGGCCTATGAGATGGCCGTAAAGATTAACCCGAACTTCCCCGAGGCTCACTTCCAACTGGGTCAACTGGCCTATCAACAAAAAGAATGGGACCGGGCGGCAACATTCTTCAATCAGGCCCGTGAAGGCTTCCCCCAGGCAGCGCGCACCTGGTGGTATCTGGGCACCATCGCTCAGAGTCGCCACCATACTGCCGCTGCCATCACCAGTTTTAAGGAAGCTATTGCTCTAAACCCCCAGTTTTTCGAAGCCTATCTTGAATTGGGCAAATTATTACTGTTAGACAGGGGGCAGCCCCAGGAGGCGGTCAAATTCCTGTCCCAAGGAGTAGAACAGCGCCCCCAAAACGGCGAGGCCCGTCTTTATCTGGCCCTGGCCCAGTTGGTGATAAGGGATCGGGGCGGGGCTTTGGAACAGTATTTGACCTTACAGGACCTCAACCCCCGTCTGGCTGCCAGGCTCAACCAGGTAATGCAGCAAGTCCGCTGAGTTAAACTGACACCTGGACCATAGACTGGATACCTTAAAGACTAACCTAAGACCATTAGCCATGCAAAAGGATAGCAAAGGCCTGACATCTTCCCTCCCCTTGTTAGATTCGCCCATGGCCGAGCAGGCAGCAGTAGGAGCACAGCGGAGGGTGTTCGCCATGTTATCTCTCGCCGTGCTCCTGGTATTTGTGCCGCTGGCCTTTGGCGGGGTGCATACCTGGGCCTACTCCCTCATGCAACTGGCTCTGGTCGGGGTTGGCTTGGTCCTGGCAGGACAGCAAATGTGGAGCCTGGTCAGATCTGAAGGTGCTCATCGCATTGAATGGATCGGCCATCCGTTGACGCCTTTGATTCTCTGTCTGCTAGGCTGGATCAGTCTGCAACTGGTGCCCCTGCCGGGGGTGGTAGTGCCATGGCTCTCACCCCAGGCCGCGGCCATCCGGGAACTGGGCACGGTGGGCGCACCTAACTATTACCCGTTATCACTCTATGCCTTTGCCACCCGGCTGGAACTCTTCCGCCTGCTTAGCTATGTTGCGGTATTGTATTTAACCCTGTGGGCGATCAGAAATCCACGGGATCTGACCCTGGTAATTTTATTGATTGCGGGTTTGGGCGTTTTTGAGATTTTATATGGGGCCAGCCAACTCTTTGCCCGGCCGCCCTGCATCTGGGGCTGGAAAAATATTTATGCCAGCACCCGCCTCTGCGGCACCTTCATTAATTGCGACCATCTGGCCGCCTTTCTGGAAATGAGTTTCTTCCTAACTTTTGGCCTGTTCCTGGGGCTTAAACCCGGAAGGCCCAATAACCATGCCGGTTCTCATGGCGGGCTAAAGGGGCTGCGGCAGCGGTTGGTAGATATCCACTGGCTGGAGGCCCATGCCCGGCAGTTTTTGGTGCTGTTTCTGGCCCTGGTATTGGCTACCGGTCTGGTATTGACCCAGTCCCGGGGTGGCGTCTGGGCCGCGGCGGTGTCGCTAGGAACTATCTTTCTGCTGGAACGGGCCCGGCGCCAGGGCAAGTCCCCGTGGGCGGCAATTGTCCTGTTTATCGGCTCCTTAGTACAGCAGTTCATAAATTCGCTAACGTATTTTTAGCCCTATGCCGCGAGACCTTCTGTGTCAAGCCAAGGGCCGTTGATCCTATTAAGCAGAGCGCTCAAATCGC
>JAQVHY010000196.1 GCA_028695935.1 Desulfobacca sp. | reverse complement strand
TTTATGGGTTTAGAGCGCATCCCGATATACATCAACGGCATTACCACATGCATGCCCCAGTTGGCCCCCAAGATTTTGATATTAGTGACATAAATCAGACGGAACACCTGGGCAAAGGCATCGATCTCGGCATCCGGCGGCCCGCCCCGGAACTGGTCGGCTTTATAGTATAGCAGGAAATTTTGATAATAGACCCCTGGCGGTGGAAAGGCCCCGGTAAAGAAATTTTCCACGCCGTCCGGATAGGCGGTCAGGCCGCGTTCAGTGGCCTGGACGGCCTGGGGCATAGCCCCTATTAACAGAATCATTCCTAAAATCAGCCATCTTTTCATTTTTCCTCCCCCTTATTTTTTTTATCAACGCAAATCAACGCTCAGAATTGGATCTCAAACAGCGAACTGATAGAATCCTCACAGTGAATGTTAAGGATGGCTTTACAAAAAAGTGAGGCTACTGAAAGCTGGATGATTTTAGGACAACTGAGGGTCTCATCTCCCAGCGGAATGGTGTCAGTGACGATCAGACGTTTCAGCGGCGAATCCATCACCCGACGGATAGCGGGCCCGGAAAGGACCGGGTGGGAACAGCAGGCGTACACCCCTTTAGCTCCGTGTTCCATAATGGTCTTGGCCGCTTCGGCCAAGGTGCCGCCGGTATCAATAATGTCATCCAAAATAACCGCTTGTTTTTTAGCCACATCGCCGATGATATGCATGGCTTTGGCCTTGCCCGGAGCGTCGCGGCGTTTATCGATCATGGCCAGGCCGGCATTAAGGCGCTTGGCATAGGCCCGAGCTCGCGGTACCCCCCCCGCATCGGGCGAGACCATGACCAGGTCATTCTGAAAATTTTCCTTAATATAGCGCATCATTACCGGAGAGGCGTAAAGGTTATCAACCGGAATATTGAAAAAGCCTTGAATCTGTCCGACGTGTAGGTCCAAGGTCAGAACTCGGCTAGATCCGGCCGCGGTCAGCAGATCTGCCACCAGTTTAGCGCTGATCGGCACCCGCGGCGCGACCTTACGGTCCTGACGGGCATAACCATAGTAAGGAATGACGGCGGTAATGCGCCGGGCCGAGGCCCGCTTTAAGGCATCGATCATAATTAATAATTCTATTAAGTTACCATTAACCGGTTGACAGGTCGATTGGATGACAAAAACGTCCTGGCCTCTAACATTTTCTCCGATCTCTACCAGTATTTCGCCATCACTAAAAGTCCCCAAGTTAGCGGCACCCAGCGGCAAAGACAGACCTTTACAGACGGCTAGGGCCAGATCAGGATTGCTGTTGCCCGAAAAAATCTTCAATTCGTTTTTAGCCATAAAAATCTCAAACCCCACTTCAAAAAAATGTCTTATGTTAAATCATTGTGTTAGAGAATGGCAAGAGTAATTTCTGCGCGGTTGATATTTTGTTTGATTTAGATAAGTTATCGGGCCGACTGGGGCTTATCAGCTCTCTCGGCTGAACGGCCCGAAGGTTTACCTAAGATTACTGGAGAGGGGGAATTACCACTAGGTAGTTGCAATACTGCGGCAGTGTTGAGGATTAAAAGGCGTACCAGACCCGGAACCAGTTATTGATGCCCTCATCCCGGTCCCGAGAACCCGTTTCCACTTGGGATTGGAAGAGAAAGCTCCAACGTCCCAGATCATATTTAACCCCTGGACCCAGTCCTAGGGCAGACTCGTCAAAATGCGGGCCTTTGAAGGTGAGAAAATCCGAGGACCGTTGTTGATAGAGGTAACCGCTCAACCCGACCTGAAGATTGGGCATGATCTGATAATCCATAGAATATTTAAACAGCAGGTAACTGCGCACACTACGACCGGTCCGTTGCACGGGCGGCGTCAGGTCATAGAGAAAGGAAACCCTAAGTTCGACATCGTGGGGCAATTTCAAGGTCGCCGAAGCCTCGGGATGGTAACCGTAATCGACACTGCCGACCAGTTCCGCGCTGGCTACCAGTTGACATTGTTCTCTTTGCCACAGCAAAGCTGAATTTTTATTGATATTCGCCAAACTGGGGTTGGGCGTTCTGGGGGCGGCCATCAACATCTGGAATTCGAGGGCACTCTGAGGCTCCCTAGGCGGGTATTGATCTACATCGGGGGATAACCAGACTTCAGGTCCCACGGCTTGGACTCCTGGAATCCCCGCCACCAGCCCCAAGGCAAGAGATACCGCTACTAGCATTGATTTGAGCTTCCCCCCCCAGCTCACTATCATCCCCCTTAATGTGTGTAATTATTTTTTAAGACTTATATGATAAAAAGTCAACAACATTATAAATTTTTTCAGGATTTCAGTCTTTTAAAAGGGATTCGGAAAAAGGCCCGGGTTGTGTCTCCTGAATACCCTAGTTTTTGAAGAAACTAACCGGCGGCGCTGATCATCCGGCGTTTTCTGTAGAGGCTGGGTTTCCTGGCTGCAACGGCATGGCGGGACTAATACTAAATTGATCAGCCCTCTCTTTCCCGAGGGGCAGCTAACGACAGTTCGAAGAACCGGTAAATCTGCTCAATTACCTGTTCCACATCCTCATCTGTTAGAGCGCAGTGCAGCGGTAAGCTAAGGATTTCCGCAAAGGCCTGCTCGGTGACCGGCAAGTGCCATGGCCGGTCCCGATATAGATGTTGATAATGTTCGTGCCGATGGTTGGGAATATAATTAAGGCTGGCTTCGATATCCTGCTGGCGGAGAAATTCCATCAGCTCATTGCGCCGCCCCTGGTGGACCTTAATCACATAGATATGCGGCGCTACCGTGTCATAATCTATCTTTAACAAGCTCAGTCCCTGAATTGGACCTAGCGCCTGGTCATAACGCCGGGCAATCTGTTGCCGTCGCTTGATAAACGCCGGTAATTTGGCTAGCTGGGCCAGGCCTATGGCGGCATTAAGATTGCTCATGTGATAACGGAAACCCTGGCGGGGAATACGATAAAACCAGC
>JAQVHY010000195.1 GCA_028695935.1 Desulfobacca sp. | reverse complement strand
CTCAGGGATGACCTTATCTGGCCCCTTAAACAGCCGCCCTTTGACGGGCTAAACGAAAGCGGCGACGCCATCGGGCTGACAGAGACGCGTCTCTTGGCACCTTGTCAGCCCAGCAAGATCGTCGCCGTGGGGCTCAACTACCGCGATCACGCCGCCGAACTGAAGATGCCGCTGCCCGCCGAACCCTTGATTTTTCTCAAACCTTCTACTGCGGTCATCGGCCCCGAGGCGGAAATCATCTACCCCGCGCAGTCGCAGCGGGTGGATTATGAGGCGGAGTTGGGGGTGGTCATCGGTCGGACGGCCCACCGGGTGGCGGAGACTGCGGCCAGGGACTACATCTTGGGCTATACCTGCTTTAACGACGTTACGGCGCGGGACTTGCAGAAAAAAGACGGTCAATTTACCCGCTCCAAAAGCTTTGATACCTTTGCGCCTCTAGGCCCCTGGATTGAGACCGAGATCCGCAACCCGGATAATCTGAGCGTCGAAGCCCTGGTGAACGGCGAACGCCGCCAGCAAGGCAATACCCAGAATATGGTGTTTCGGGTGCCCACCTTAATCAGTTTTATTTCGCAGATCATGACCTTGCTTCCTGGAGATGTGATCGCCACTGGCACCCCGGCTGGAATCGGGCCGATTTTGCCCGGGGATGTGGTGGAAATCCGAGTGGAAGGCATCGGCACCTTGCGCAACCGGGTTGTCGTTGATAAACATGAATAATCATCGTAATCTCTCGCCAAGACGCCAAGACGCCGAAGATTAAAAATTCTTGGTGACTTGGCGTCTTAGCGTGAGAAGAATTTATATTTCCTGGAGGATAGTTGATTCATGCCCCCCTTTGAGTTCTCGGAGCGTCTGAAACAGTTGCCCCCGTATCTTTTCCGAGAGATTGATCGTATGAAAGAAGCAGTCAAGGCCCGAGGGGTGGATATCATTGATTTGGGGGTCGGGGACCCGGATCTGCCGACACCGCAGTTTATCATCAAACGGCTGCAAGAAGCGGCCCAGGATCCGAGTACGCACCGCTATCCCTCCTACTCCGGGATGGATGATTTTCGGGTGGAAGTAGCCCGCTGGTACCAGCACCGCTTCGGGGTGGAACTGGACCCCAAGCGTGAGGTAGTAACCCTGATCGGCTCCAAAGAAGGGCTGGCCCATATGCCCCTGGCCTTTAACAACCCTGGGGACCTTAACCTGATCACCAGTCCGGCCTATCCGGTTTATCATATCGGCACCCTGTTCGCCGGAGCGCAATCTTATTTCCTGCCCTTACTGAAGGAAAATCACTTCTTGCCGGACTTAAGCCAGATTCCGGCGGAGGTCGCCCGCCAGGCCAAGATGCTGTTTTTCAACTATCCCAACAACCCCACCGCGGCGGTGGCGGATCGGGATTTTTTTAGACAAGTAACCGAATTCTGCCAAACCTATCAGATTATTGCCGTGCATGACGCGGCTTATACCGAGCTGGCCTATGATGGCTTCAGGCCGCCGAGTTTTTTGGAAACCCCAGGGGCTAAGGAAATCGGTATTGAATTCCATTCGCTGTCCAAGACCTTTAACATGACCGGCTGGCGGTTGGGGTTCGCGGTGGGCAACGCCGAACTGGTCGAAGGCCTGGGTCTGGTGAAGAGCAATATTGATTCCGGGGTGTTTAATGCTATTCAGTGGGCCGGGATTACCGCCCTGAACTCAGACCAGGCGCTGGTGGCGGAACGGGAAAGTTGCCGGATTTATCAAAAACGGCGTGACATTCTGGTGCAGGGCCTGCGGAAACTGGGGTATACGGTGGACCTCCCCAAGGCCACCTTTTATGTCTGGCTGACCGTACCGCCCGGATTTACTTCGGCCCAGTTTACCTCGCACCTGCTGGAACAGGCCGGCATTGTCACTACTCCCGGCAACGGCTTCGGCGCGCCGGGTGAGGGTTATGTGCGGCTGGCCTTAACCGTGGACCAGGCCCGGATCAAAGAGGCTCTGGCGCGGCTGGCGAAATTAACTTAAAGGCTAATGGGGACCTTTGGCTTAGAAGGTCGCCTTAATTAGGATAAAATCGTCAAACAGAAAACAGAAAACAGAAAACAGAAAACTCAGCACTGGCATATCGCCTACATCGGCTTAGGATCAAATTTAAATGACCCGGCGGCCCGGCTGGATGAGGCCCGGCAGCGGTTGTCCGCTATCGCCGGTATAGAAATCGAGCAAGTCTCTGCTTATTATGCGACCCCGCCGGTCGGAGTTACGAATCAGCCCTGGTTTGTCAATGCCGTCGCCCGGCTGCGCACCCAACTGGGGGCAGAGTCGTTACTGGCTAGCCTGTTAACTGTAGAGGACGACATGGGTCGGGCGCGGACTATCCACTGGGGGCCTCGCCTTATTGACCTGGACCTGTTATTATATAATGATCTGGTTCTGGAGACCCCGACCCTGACCCTGCCTCATCCCGAGATGCATCGGCGGGGCTTTGTGTTGATCCCCCTGGCGGAGATTGCTCCCCACGCCTGGCATCCTGGCCTCCAGCAAACCATAACCCAGCTCCTGGCCCAGTTGGAACCAGCGGCGCGGGTAGCTCATAAACTTTGAGGTTAGATTTTGTACCGCTTGATATTTTTGATTCTGTTAGGCTATCTGGGCTATAAGCTAGTCAGAAAGATCAGCCGCTTGTTCATTCCTCCGGCCGGTTCTCCCCCGCCGCGGGATGAGGTTCAGGGCGATGCCCTGGTCCAGGACCCGGTCTGTAAAACCTTTATTCCACGCCGCGAGGCCCTGAAGGCCTCGCAGGATGGCAAAGATTACTATTTCTGTTCCGAGGGTTGCCGCAAGCGTTTCCTGCAAGCACCGCACCAATTTGTCTCAGAAAGGAGTTCAGAATGAAATTCTTTATAGATACTGCTGACTTCGATGAAATCCAGGAAGCTTACCGGCTGGGTCTGGTAGATGGGGTGACCACCAATCCGACCCTGTGTTCCAAGGCCGGATGTCATG
>JAQVHY010000099.1 GCA_028695935.1 Desulfobacca sp. | reverse complement strand
GGCGGGCGAAAAAGCCGCGGTAGTCTGGATGAGAGGCGGCGGGCCAGCGTCAACTTGGGAGACCATCCCTTCGGACCGGGAGAGGTCCACCCCTTGGGACGCACCCACGGCATAAACCCGCTCACCCACCCGGAGACTCTGCGTCTTACCCACGCGGGCGGGTTTGGCCGTCAGACCGGGGGCCGCGAGCCGACAGAGGTCTTGGTCGGGGTCGGCGGCTTTTAAGGTGGCCGGGATAGCTTCCTGGCCCACGGTATAGCGAATTCCCACCTGGATCAGATGGTAATTGGTGATGATGTCGCCCGAGGGCAGCATCACCCCGCTGCCCCGACCCACCTGTGCCCCCTTTTGGTCATAGGCCTTGACCACCACCACCGAGTCTTTGACCTGCTCATAGACCTGGCTGGCGGTCAGCGCCCAGGCCGCAGGGGAGAGCAAAGCCACCCACGTCAAGACCAGAGATAGCAGTTTACCAACGATTGCCAATTTATTTCCCCTTATATCTTAACAATACAGGAGCGGTTAATTTTTACTGCGTTTAGAAAATTAAGATAATATATGAATATCCGGTGAAACAGAAGCAGGCAACGCTGGAGAGCGACCTGCGTAGGGATAACCGGATGGGATGGCGACGGATGTCTGCCAGGGGGAGTCAAGAGACTCCCCCACCCTTAAATGCAAAATAGACATCCGGAGCTTTCCCTTATGCCTTATAAACTCCGGGGGTTTGGGGGCTGCACCCCCAAGCTAATTAACCCCAATACCTTATGTGGCAAGCTCCAATTTTTATTGGCATTGATGTTTCCAAAAATCAGTTGGATGTTGCCATTTGGCCGCAGCAAGTCTATTTTTCGGTAACCAACAATGACGCCGGGATGCAGGAGCTGGTGCAACGTTGCTTAGAATTGCAGCCAATCGCGATGGCATTGGAAGCCACTGGAGGTTATGAGCGTATGGTCGCCCTGGCTCTGGGGGCGACAGGTTTGCCGATGAGAGTCATTAATCCCCGACAAGCCCGGGACTTTGCCAAAGCACTGGGCAAATTAGCTAAGACCGATAAGATCGACGCTGCCTGTCTGGCTCATTTGGCGCAATTGTTGGTAGAAATGATTACCATGGAGAAGAATAGGAGGGAACATTCTCCTCCTCCTCCTATTCTATCTCAAATCCAGCGCCATATTAACTGGCTACAGTCAGAGTTATAACGGATGTTCCAGAAAATTCAATAACTTTCGGATAAAGGCGAAAGATTGTTATGGGCGTAAACGCCTATTGAGACTAAAGTCATCTATAAGAGCCTGTTGATATGCCAAAATTTGCTCGAAAAATACGGTCGCCAATCTTTAAACCGCATTTCTGGAGAGACTTTTTAACAGGCTTATATTATCTAAAACTTGTATAAGGATTTTAAGCGCTTGACTAAATAGATGGAAACTTCCAGCAACAAAAATAAGCAGCTTTATTAATTTGTGGTAAGGCCATGAAACTATCGGTATAATTGAAGTTATTTCAGGAGATGAGACATGGATCACTGCCCACCGGGGTCTGGCTGTATGCAGTGGCTGAATCGCCTCGGAATCTTTCGAGTGGCCGTCGTTATCATCCTGATGGCAATCGTCATTTTGCTGCCACTAGCCGCCGGGGGAGATTCTCCCCAAGTTCAGGAGATCAAAGGCCGCCTGGAACTCGGGGAAAATCTTCTCTACCAGGTGGCCAGCCTTGAGCCGGGAGACCGCCTTTCGGTTTATCTTCAGGGCCTGACTGATACCCTGGATCCCTTTGCCGCCATCCTCAAACCGGGAGTTGATCTTAAGACCCTACGCCGGGAGTATTTCCCCGAATTGGCCAAACAGAGTTATTTTTTTCAGGCTAAGCCCGAGGCCTTGTTCGAGCTCAACAATAAGTTTTTTGTTGCCTGGGATGACAACTCGGGAAAAGGCCATGCCTCCCGTTTGACCTTTACTGCGCCAGCCTCAGGGGAATACTGCCTTTTGGTCGGCAGCACCCCTTGGCGCCTCACTTTCGGGGACTTCCGCATGCTCCTGGGCTTAAACGCCCCAAAAGTCTCCTCTGGCCAGGCCCGCCCCACCGGACATATTTTGGCTAATCATACCAAAGCCGTCTGGCAGGCGGCCCAGCGGGTGGACGAAATCGACGGCAAACTGACTCCTGAGCAGCAATATCGCAGTGTAGGGCTGTACCGCGTCTACCGAGGTGAGACCATCTATGTTCACCTGGAGATTACCTCTGGTACCCTGCCCACCATAGTCCTGCAAGATAACAGCGGTATTCCCCTGGTCAGCGGCCATCTGGAAGACCGGAAGAATGTGCTTACGCTGATCTACACCTTTGCGGAAAACGATAACAGCCCCCGTTTACGGGTTTTTTACCCCCCGACCCCTGGAAAACCTCCACAATGCACCTACCGCCTCCTGGTAGGCATTAACAATCCGCAGGTGCTCAGTGGCCAAGCCCCTCGTCAGGGGAGACCCCTCATTCAGCACCCGATCCCGGTAAAGATCGGCCTGCGGATGGACCAGATCAGTCATGTGGATCAGAAAGAAGAAAACTTCGGGGTGGTAGCCAGCCTCAAGCTCATCTGGCGGGACCCGGCCCTGGGTTTTAATCCCGAAAAATGTCAATGTTTCATCAAGACTTACAGCGGTGACGCCTTTCAGCGTTTTGTGGGAGAAAAGGGCCTGCGCTGGCCGGAATTTGCCCTTTTCAACCAACAGGGCAACCGGTGGTATCAGAATCGCCTGGTGATGGTCTGGCCGGACGGCTGGTGCATCTATTTTGAGCGCTTCTCGGTCACCCTCCAGGCGCCGGACTTCGACTTCAAGAGGTTTCCCTTCGACCGCCAGGATTTTTACGTACACATCGATTCCCTACGCCCCGACTGGATCTATGTTTTTGAGGAACTCCCAGGCTTCAGCGAAGTGGGGAAACAGTTGGGAGAAGAAGAATGGGTAGTTACCGGCTTCGATACTCAGTTCACCACCCAGACCCAGACTACTGATCTGGCCGGCTCCCGTTTTTCCTTCCAATTCCAGGCCAAGAGGCACCTCACCTTCTACTCCTTTCGCATCTTTCTGCCGATTTTTATTATCCTTCTGGTCTCCTGGTTCACCTTCTTCCTCAAGGATTACAGCAAACGGGTGGACGTAGCCGCGGGCAACCTCTTACTGTTCATCGCTTTTAACTTCACCATCGCCGGGCTTCTCCCCCGCCTGGGCTACCTCACCTTCCTGGATCTCATCCTGATCATCACCTTTGTCATTACCAGCTTCATTCTGCTTCTGGCGGTCGTCCTGAAGCGGCTGGAAATGGACGGCCGGATCGAACTGGTCAACCGGGTGGACGCCCTGGTCATCAGTTTCTACCCTTTAGCCTACTTCATGGCGGCCGTAATCGTTACCCTGATGGTATGGTAACCGCAAATTAGCAGCTTATACAATTTTCGGTTTCCGATTAAGATTATTAATTTAATCAACTTGTTATACGATCAGTTTTTTGTATTTCTATGGGAACCTGGTATGAAAAGTGGAATAATAGATATTACCATCAGGAAAATATCAATTGCGATTGGTATATAAGGCTAATCAGAGAATTAACTGTCTTTTGAGTAGATAAAGCGCGGGACCTCACATCCTGTTGCACTGATTTTCTAGGAGACGCAGCCATGCATGAGCGGCAATTGGTGGCCATAATTCCGGCCCGCTATGGTTCCAGCCGATTTCCCGGCAAACCCCTGGCCCTGATCGCCGGGCAGCCCATGATTCAGCGGGTCTATGAACGGGCCAGCCAGGTCCAGCAATTCACCGGGGTCTGGGTGGCAACCGATGATCAGCGCATCGTTGACTGTGTCCAGGACTTTGGGGGCCAGGTACTGCTGACCCGCGCCGATCATCCGTCCGGCACCGACCGCCTGGCGGAAGCGGCCCAACAACTAAATCTGGAGCGTGACGATGTGGTGATCAACATCCAGGGCGACCAGCCGGCCTTTCCGGCGTCGGTGGTTGAGGAGCTTATCCAGGCCCTGCTGGCATACCCTGAAGTGCCTATGGCCACCCTGGCCTTTCGCCTGGCCGATCCCCAGGCCGCCCATAACCCCAACGTGGTTAAAGTGGTGTTTGACCGGCAGCATCGGGCCTTATATTTTTCCCGGGCCCCGATTCCCTTCTGGCGCGAAGCCGCTCAACCCCCGTATTATTACAAACATATCGGCATTTACGGCTATAGTTATGGATTTTTACGCGAGTTTGTGCAGTTGCCGCCGGGGGTCTGGGAGCAGGCCGAGAAGCTGGAGCAACTCCGGGCCTTGGAGCACGGCTATGCCATCCGGGTGGTGGAAACCCAGTACGAAACCCTGGAAGTGGACGTGCCCGAAGATATTGTGCGGGTCGAAGATTATCTTAAAATACCATAATTAGAAAGAAAACGATTTTAGGAGACTAAATAACAAATTATGGCTATTACCTCTCCATATGATTACCTGTACAAAGTTCATTGACCTTATTGCACTTTTTTGTTATTTTATAAGCTAATCAGGTAATATTAGAAACATATTCGGAGGCCACATGGCTAAAAAATCTTATCATGTCATTCCCGCTCCCGAGGGTGGATGGAGTGTCAAGAAAGCTGGGGCTACACGCGCATCCAAACATTTCGATAGCAAGGCTGCTGCCATTAGCTGGGGGAGGAATGTTAGCCAAAATCAGGGAACTGAATTTTTTATCCACAAAAAAGATGGAACTATAGAGGATACTAAGGATACTATACAGATAAAAGAGTCTTACGGATGCGATCCCAATCCAGCTCAAGATCGTGATACACATAAATGAGCCAAGACAATACCAATCTAAATAAACTTGACCCTGAGTTTGGAACGAATGTATTCATTAATTGCCCCTTTGATGAGAAATATTATGAATTACTCCGCCCGCTTTTGTTCACGATAATCTACCTTGGGTTCAATCCGAAAATTGCATCAGAAAGAACCGATTCTGGTGAATTACGAATTAACAAAATCTGTGAACTTATTCGGTCGTCGAAATACAGCATCCATGATTTGTCTAGACTGCAGGCGAGAAAAAAAAAGGAGTTTTATCGCCTAAATATGGCTTTTGAACTGGGCATTGAATATGGCTGTAGGTATTTTGCTTCAAATAATCTTAGAGATAAAAGATGCCTTATTTTGGAAAAGGCTAGATATCAATACATGAAAGCTCTCTCAGATTTATCCGGGGTAGATATAAAAAGCCATAACAATGATCCTATAAAAATGGTCAGGGCCATTCGGGACTGGTTCGTTGAGACAGTTAGGTTACGTAATGTAGATAGTGCTACCATGATTTGGTATAGCTTTAATGAATTTACTTCAGATTTTTATAAACAGAGAAAGAGCGAGAGGTTTTCAGATGAAGATCTTAATATGATGCCCCCACCAGAATATATTGATTTCATCAAGGGTTGGGTTCAGTCACCTTAGACTAGGCCCAAACAACACCATATTCCAAGTTATATCAAAATAATAGGCAGGTAATTTACCCTGATAATCGGGGATACAATATTCGCGAGGATATCATCTAACCGAGGGCCCATTTTTTTAGTTGCTCATAGGCGACGTTGCCGCAGAGCCATGCATTAGTGCGGGTATTATAGAGAAAGGGGACGCCGCCGCAACGCCCCTGATCGTATTGCCGGTACAGGGCGGCGTTGGCCTGATTGTGCCAGATCTCCAGGTGTTCCACTTCAACCCCTAATTCTTCCTCCAGACGCTCCAGTAAAGGTTCCAGTTGCCGACAATGGACACATTCGCGACCATAAAAATGCAGCAGATGAGACTTGTCAGGGGGCATGGGTGGTAGTCTCCCGTGGTCATGATTGTCAATGATAGTAAGGTCTGGGCTGGCGTTTGTCAAGCCAGGGGCCAGGTATTTATATTAACCACAGAGACACCAAGGCATAGAAAAGCACAGAGTTGTCCTTCCCATGATACTCTGTGCCTCTGTGGTTAATTCTATGCTAGCCCAGCAGCGGTCAGGCGCCCAGGGCCGCAACCGCGGCGGCATGAACTTGGGCCACGGTCAAATCTTCCCAGCACGCCGCGGTGGGACAGGGTATTTCCCGAGCGCGGGCACAAGGCGCGCATTCCCGCGCGGCGGACAGCACCGTCACTTGCGGGCCGGGGGGCGACCAGATCTGGGGATCAGTAGGGCCAAACAGGGCCAGCACCGCAGGTCCGCGGGTGACAGCGGCCAGGTGGGTGATGCCACTGTCGCCACCGATATAAAGCTGGCAACGTTCCAGATAGGCAGCTAGATGTGGTAAGGGCAGGTCAAAGAGCAGATGCTGTCCAGGGGCCAGGGATAAGGCCGAAAATTCACCTTGCCGTTCCGCTTCCGCCGGACCGGCCACCCATATTACCCTCACCCCCAAACTCTCCTGGAACCGGGAAGCAAGCTCTTCATAGCTAGCCAATGGCCAGTTTTTGAGGCGGTGGCCGCTCCCTGGAGCTAAAGCCACCCAGGGCCGGGAGTCCGAACCGGTTCCGCCCCGGGTCTCGTACCATACCTGGGCGATAGCCTGGGCCTCGGGCGTTGGGATCAACCGGAAGGGGCCGGGCACGGGATTAACCCCCCATTTTTCAAGGTGTCGGGCCTGGAAGCGACTCACCGGCAACCGATCCTTGGTTGGAAAAGTAGGAATCCACCACACGGCCCTGATCTTAGCCTCCTGCAGGCGGGCGGCAATTTGCGGTCGGGGTTGGGGGCTGAAAATCACCGCCAGGTCAAAGTCGGCTAACAAGTTTAACAGGCGTTCGGGTAGCGGCGTCTCCGGCATAAATAGGTAAGCCCAATCAGCCCGTTGACTGTCCCAGATGGCCTCTACCGGCAGGTTCGGGGCCAGCAGCGTCAGGCGAGATGGTGTCCCCAGTAGGGTGAAGCGGGCTTCGGGATAATGGGCAGCCAGAGCCATGAGGGCCGGACCGGACAGGAGCACATCGCCCAGCGCGCCCCGATGCCAGACCAGGACTCTTTTTACCAGCCGCGACGACAACATGGAAAAGTAACAGATCTGTCACCCATCCGTCCGGGGTGACCAAAATTCGTGGCCCGGAACCAGGGCTTCAGTCCGATTCAACGTTGATGTTCTGAAAGCCTTTTTTAGGCCCCGGTTTGGCGGTCTTTTCCAAGGCCCCGATCCGCTGGTCGATCAGGGCGCGCAGCGCCTTGTAAAACTCCACCCGGGCCTGATGCAGGTGGCGGCCAAACTCGCTCTGGGGACCGGCCAACTCCTGTAGAGCCGCATAAAGCTGACAGAAAGGACATTGCGGCTCAGTCTCCGCGCCCGCCTGCGGGCCGCCGCCACTCTCCTGGCGGGATTCCTGAGGTTCCTCAGCCGGTATGCTCATCAACGCCTCCAAACCGCACGTTCAGATAATCGCCGTCAAATTTGGCCCCTTGGGGTTCCAAGCCTGCCATATTGCGGGGCAATAATACGTGCCTTTTAAAGCCCCCGACCCGGATGATCAGTTCCTCCCCCGACTTCCCCAGGGCCACGTCCGCGGCCCCGATAAAGGGTAAGCGGACGGACAGGGTGTAAATGCCATTAGACTTATCAAAACGATAAGGGCTTTCCTGATAAAGGATGTCCTCCGGGTGGATGTCGCCATAGATGGCTTGAGATAAGTGGGTCAGCGACTCCAGTCCCACCACCTCGCGCTGGAAAAATTCCACCGGGAAAATCGGCACCGGCGCAAAGCGGTTATGGGCCAGTTCGAGATATTCTTCCTGACTCTGTTTCCAATGGTGGAAAAATTGGTCAGCCACTGCCGGCGGAAAGATGCGGTTAATAATCACTGCATCAATCACCATCTGATACAGACAAAAATACATAAAGGCCCGCTGCGTTTCTTTGAGCACCACCTTTTCGGGATTGGTGACCAGGCGGACAGTAGTAACGCCGGGGTCCGAGAGCATCCGGTCCACCCCTTCCAGTCTATCAAACAGCCGCTGCAGGGCGGCAAAATACTCATCTTCCGGCAGCGGCAAACTGGTCAGGTGCCGCGCTACCGGCCGCATCACCTTAAAAATCTGCCGCTCCAGATGAAAGATCTTTTTGATATACCATTCCAACGCGGTAGGGATGGAGATGAACCGGAGTGATTCCCCGGTCGGCGCGCAGTCCAGGATAATCACCTGATAAGCCTGTTCCCGGATATATTTATTGATATACAGCAGGGAACTGACTTCATCCATGCCGGGCAGGATGGCCAATTCCTCCGCCAGGATCTCATCAAACCCGGAAACATTAAGCAGAATCGCCAGATAACGATAGACTTCCCCCCAGTTCTGCTTAATTTCCTCCTGGACATCCAATTCTTGAATCCAGAGATCATCGGCCACCGGAATGGGCTGCCCCCGGTTTTTGTCCATCAGGCCACGGTCTGAATCGAAGATATCGGCGAGACTATGGGCCGGATCCAGACTCATGACCAGGGTTTTTTTACCGCGGCGGGCAATATTAACGCCGGTAGCCGCGGCCATGGAGGTCTTACCGACTCCGCCTTTACCGGCAAACAGGAGGATACGCATGGGCTCTCCTAAAAACTTTGATCAATTAACTAGTTAAATAAGTACCGATCTTTTTGTGGCTCTATTTTAGCACAACTTTGGTCCTCAGGCGACCCGGAAATGAGATCGAGATGCGGACCTAAGTTAATCTTGGGGTTCCTTTTAGGCTTGACAAAATCTCACCTAGTCTTATAGGCTAAGAGAAAAAAACCAGCAGGGGGTGGTGGCAGCCTATAAGATATTGTCGCCAAGCAGGTCGATTTTTGCAGATTAGCTGCTTCATTCCCTACCCTCGTTATTTTAGCCTTTAGATATCAAGGTAATAAATCAGCTCTAATTTAGGCATATAACCTGCCGTAACCGTGGCCGGGGGAATATATCCATATCAGGAGGGAGCCATGAAGAAAATCGGATTTTTAGTATTAATAACAGTTACTTGCTGGGTGCTGCCAGCAGGAGCCAAAATGATGAGCATTGGCAAAGATAATGTTAACATTCGTTCCGGCCCCAGCCTCCAATCCCAAGTACTTTACCAGGCCCCTCTGGGATATCCCATTCAAGTTTTGGAAAATAAAGGCAAATGGGCCCGTTTCACTGATTGGGAAGGCAATTCTGGCTGGATTTACAGTCCCCTATTATCCAAGATTCATACCGTAGTCGTCAGCGCCGGTAACCCCAATATTCGTAAAGGTCCGGGGCTGCGCAACAGTGTAGTGATGCGCGCCAATAGAGGGGATATTTTCAAGGTCTTGGCCCAGAAAGGCAACTGGGTTAAGGTCGGCTACTATTATAGTGGGGATGCCATCGGCTGGATCCGTAATGATCTGATCTGGGGGGAATAACTAGACCGGTTCGTGCTGGTCAGGCCGTTATTGAACTAGAGGCCAGACCAGGGACATCAGGTTCTGGTGGACCGTTTCGGGAGACCCCTGCGTGTCCAGACGCACCACCTGGGGACCGCTCAGCCGGTCATAAATTTCTTCTACTCGGGCCAAATAATCGCCCTGTTCAAAGACATCCCAGGCATGGGCACCGCGCCGGGCCAGTCGCTCCAAAATCTGGGATAACGGCAGGGTAAGAATGATGACTAGGTCCGGAATCGGGGCAAAGGCCTCGTTCTGGCGTTGAATCTCCAGCACCTCCAGGCCCCGGGCCCCTTGATAAGCCATAGAGGAATAATAATAGCGGTCAGTAATCACCACGTCCCCGGCGTTCAGATGGGGAAGGATGACCTGGGACACATGTTCCCGCCGGTCAGCGGTAAACAACGCTAATTCTTGGGTAGGCGAGAGAGCCTGACAGCCCTGACGGAGTAATTGTCGGAGTTGCCGGCCATAGCGGCCTTCGGTGGGTTCGTGGGTCAACACCACCTTGAAACCCCGAGCTTCCAGCGCGGCCGCTAAACTTCGGGCCTGGGTAGTCTTCCCGACGCCGTCCAGGCCCTCCAGGGCAATCAGACACCCCTGTTTGTTCATACCTGAGCATCTCCCTGGAGACCCTGAAGGTCGGGATGGTATTAAGATCTTACTGGTCTTTATGGATAAATGACACAATCAGGTAATCCAGGGGCCGGAGGGCCTGGTTATCCGCCCCACCGGCCCCTGGATTCTTAATTATTCAGCCTTGACCTCAATCGGTTTGGCCTTGACCTCTTCCTTTTTGGGACAGGTAATGGTCAACACCCCTTGCTTATAGGACGCCTGGATCTTCTCGGCTTCCACCCCTACCGGCAGGCGTAAGCTGCGGCTGAACGAGCCGTAACTGCGTTCCACTAAGTGGTAATTTTCGTCCTTTTCCTCGCGTTCCGACTTTTTCTCCCCTTTGATGGTCAAAAGGTCGCCGGACAGGGAAATATCAATGTCTTTGGCTTCCAGACCGGGGATCTCGGCCTTTACCGTCACCTGGTCCGCGCTCTCGGAGATATCTACTACGGGGGCCCATTCCGCCTCTAGCGGTTTTAGGCCCCGGCGCCCAGGGCCGAAATAATCATCCCATAACCGATCCATTTCTCGGCGTAAGCGAGATACTTCGCGAAACGGTCTCCATTCGGTCAATTCCATATTTAAGCACCCCCTTTATGATGTTATCCATTTTCTGTCTTAAAAAATAATCCCTGCTCTGGGCCTTGTCAACCGGGGGCTGGTCCAGGCTAGCTTTTCCCGGTGATCACTGCTATCAGGGCCCAGGAAAAAGTCCTTGAACTAGATTAGCAATGATGGTAATAATAAGAGCGGATGATCTGCAGGAATCTTAATCAGGGTTAAAGTTAATTATCTTATGAGCGATTGCAAGCCAATCATGAGTCCGTATAACCTCCTTTGTTCGCAAAGGAGGTTTTTTTTTGCCGTGGCCGGGAACCCAGGCAATCAGAAAGGATATGCCAGTGAGTTTCAGGCGTAAGGATCTTTTGGGAATTGCCGATCTGACGCCGGAAGAGATCCAACTCATCTTGGATACCGCGGTGTCCTTTAAAGAAATATTAACTCGGGAAATCAAGAAGGTGCCCACACTGCGCGGTAAGACAGTGGTCACCCTGTTTTATGAGCCCAGTACCCGGACCCGCACCTCTTTTGAGATCGCGGCCAAGCGTCTGAGCGCGGATACGGTAAATCTGAGTATCTCAGCGAGTAGCGTGGTTAAAGGGGAGACCCTGGCGGATACCGCCGATAACCTGGAGGCCATGCGGCCCGATATTATCATCATTCGCCACTCGGCCAGCGGGGCCCCCCATTTTCTGGCCACCCGACTCAAGAGCAGCATCGTCAATGCCGGCGATGGCCTGCACGAGCATCCCACCCAGGCCCTGTTAGATCTGCTGACCGTGCGGGAAGCCAAAGGGCGGTTGGACGGCCTGAAGATCGCCATTATCGGAGATATTGCTCACTCTCGAGTGGCGCGCTCCGATATCCAGGCCTTTACCAAGATGGGTTCGCAGGTGACGGTCTGCGGGCCGGGACCCATGCTGCCTCCCTATCTGGAGGCCTTGGGGACCAAGGTCAGCCGTTCGTTGCCCGAGGCCGTGGCCGGGGCCGATGTAGTCATGATGCTGCGTCTGCAACTGGAACGCCAGCAGCAGATGTATTTTTCCACCTTAAGAGAATATGCCCGATTTTTTGGCTTAAGCCGGGAGCATCTGAAGCTGGCCCGGGAAGATGCCCTGGTCATGCATCCCGGACCGCTCAATCGCGGGGTGGAGATTGCCCCCGAGGTCGCCGATGGCCCGCAATCGGTCATTCTAGACCAGGTCACCAACGGGGTGGCAGTGCGGATGGCCATCCTTTATCTGTTAACCGGAGGAGAACCGAGTGGGACTGCTGATTAAAGGCGGATTGGTAGTCGATCCGTCGCAAGACCTGGAAGCCCGGCGCGATGTCCTCATCGACACCGGCCGGATTTCCGCCCTGGAACCACCGGGAGTTATACCGACCGACGGCTATCAGGTGATCGAGGCTCAGAATCTGGTTATCAGCCCCGGCCTGATCGATATGCACGTCCATTTTCGGGAGCCCGGCGAGGAATACAAAGAAACCATTGCCAGCGGCGGGCAGGCCGCGGCTGCGGGAGGTTTTACGGCGGTAGCGACCATGCCCAATACCCGGCCGGTGAATGATAGTGCCGCGGTCACCAGCTATATTCTTGCTAAAGCCCGTCAGGCTGCTGGCCCCCGGGTCTATCCGGTGGCCGCCGTTTCCCAGGGCTCCCAAGGCGAGAGGCTGGCTGAGTATGGCGACCTGCAAGAGGCCGGAGCAGTGGCCCTCTCCGACGATGGCCAGCCGGTAATGAATCCTCAGCTTATGCGACGCGCCTTGGAATACGCCCGTAATTTTGGTATGCTAATTATCTCCCACTGCGAGGATCTGCATCTCAGTGGCTCCGGGGTGATGCACGAAGGCTTGGTCTCCTTGCAGATGGGGCTGATCGGGATTCCGGCTGCGGCTGAAGAGGTCATGGTATTTCGGGATCTGAACCTGGCCCGACTCACCGGCGGGCGTTTGCATATTGCCCATGTCAGCACTGCCGGTGCCGTGGCCCTGATCCGCCAGGCCAAGGCCAGGGGCCTGCCGGTGACCGCCGAAACCGCGCCCCACTACTTTTCCCTGACCGACGAAGCCGTACGGGGGTTTAATACCAATGCCAAGATGTACCCCCCCCTACGGCAGGCCGAGGATGTGGCGGCCATCCGGGCAGGGCTGGCCGATGGCACCATTGACTGTATCGCCACCGACCATGCCCCTCACAGCAGCCTGGAAAAAGACGTAGAATTCGCGGT
>JAQVHY010000098.1 GCA_028695935.1 Desulfobacca sp. | reverse complement strand
GGGGGGAGGGGGCGTAAATTTCAACCTACTGAGATGATATGATATGTTTCACCCTCAGCCCAGCCCTCCCCCCCTCAAGGGGTAGGGGAACAAGTAGTTTCCGGATGGTCACTAGTTAGTGGTCAGTGCCAACTAAAACTAACAACTAACAACTTTATCACCATATCGCACGAACACCGGTTTTGCTGACCACTGACACTGCCTACTGGCTCATAACAATTAAGCAATGCCCCAATAGCCCACCGGGCGGGGAATGACCAGCATTGCGGAGGGCCAGGGATCGGTGTCGCGGCGCTGATCTCCGCCCGGGTGGGACCCTCGGACTTGCCGGGTCTTATGCCATTAATCAATTCACACCTCAATCTAACCGAGACCAGGAAGAGAGGAAAAAATGACTAATCCCATTATTGCCATCAATATCAGCAAGATTGCCAATCGGCCGGAAAGTTTTGAATTGATGCGGAAAGTGGGGCCGAAGGTATGTATTGCCACGGCCAGCCACCCCGGTTTTCTGGGGTTTATGATGCTGCTCCAGACCGGCATCCACCCCATGGCCGGGCGCTATGGGGGCGGGGCCTTGGATATGCATGAAACCTTAAATCCCCTCGGCATGTTCCAATATACGGTGTGGAAAGATGCTCGCTCCCATGAGCAGATGCATCACGACTGTTTTGATATTATTTATGAGCTGTGCCATCACTGTCTGAGCATGGTCGTCGAAGGACCCTGGGAACCGCTGTATGAGGTGGTGGCTTCGGATCTGCCGCGGGTGATCGGCATGTCGGATGTGCCTGCGGATCTGGGGAGTGCCTTTGCAGCCCAGAAGCCGGTCCCCAAGGTTGCCTTGGCCGCGCAGCGCTGTGTGGTGCTCGGCGATCATTGGATTATGGACGGGCACGAAGCGGAGTTCGAAGCGGGTGCTCAGCAGACCCTACAATGGCTCAAGGCCAAGGCTCCGGGGATGATCGGCTGGATGCTCTTAAGGCAGATCGGCGTCAGTGCCATCGGTTCCTTTCAGTTGGACCCCGAAGGCATGATCCAACCGACCCTGGGGGCCAACCCGCCGCGTTATAACACCAATTATGGCGATCAGGTTCAGGATCTGCCCCATATTCCCCCGCAGAAACCGACCCAGTATTATGTCCACCTGGAATGGGAAAGTGTCGAACATGCCCACCAGGGTTTAGGTAAAGCCTTGGTCAATTACGAACTGCGCCAGATTCATAATAAGGGGGTGCTGGCCCACCTGGATCGGGGGCCCTATTATATGATCTTCAACCCCATGATGGAAGAAGGGACCTGGCGGGAGGCCCTGGTTAAATAAACCGTGGGTAGAAACCGAGTTGGCCCAGCCGTAGTGGAAGTATATGCAGTTCGTGGCTGATATGCGTTATCTGCCTAAAACAAATCAGCAATCATCAATTATCAGCGGCTTCGGCATCAATCTAAAGGATAATTAAATGGAATTTGAGAATGTCAACCTGGTCATCGGGGGCGAGGCCGGGCAGGGGTTAGTAACCATCGGCCAGATACTCGCCAAGAGTCTGGTGCGCCGCGGTTATAATATCGTGGTGACCCAGAGCTATCAATCACGTATCCGCGGCGGCCACAACACCTATAATATCCGAGTCAGCACTGAGGACATCAAGGCCCCACAGGAATCGGTTGATCTGTTAATTGCCCTCAATGCGGAAACCGTGGACCGGCATCGCTCCGAGTTATCGGCCCAGGGAATGATTATCGCTGATGCCCGGCTAGATATTGCGGATGATAAATGTATCAAGGTGCCCTTTGCCGAACTAGCGGATAAAAAGTTTTATAACGTCGTCGCTTTGGGAATAGCTGGAGCTGTCCTGGGTTTTGATGGCCGGATCATCACCCAGACCTTAGAAACCTTCTTTGGCAAGAAAGATCCCGAAGTAGCGCAGAAGAATGAACAGGCCTTGTCTGAGTCATACCGCTGGGCTACCGAAAATGACGCCTTCGGACGATTAACCCTGGCGCCTTGCGCGGATCCGCTACCGCGGCTGGTGCTGAACGGCAATGAAGCCATTGCCCTGGGGGCCATGTCGGCCGGGGTGAAATTCTGTTCCTTTTATCCCATGACCCCGGCTACTTCCATACTCCTTAATCTGATTGCCGCGGCTGAGCAGATGGGATTGGTCGTCGAACAGGCCGAGGATGAGATCGCTGCGGTTAATATGGCCCTGGGGGCTTCCTTTGCTGGCGCCCCCAGCCTGGTGGCGACCTCGGGAGGCGGCTTTGCGCTGATGGTAGAAGGCGTAAGTCTGGCGGCCATGACCGAAACTCCCTTGGTGATTATCGTTGCCCAAAGGCCCGGCCCGGCCACCGGTTTGCCCACCCGGACGGAGCAGGGCGATCTGGAATTTGTCCTGCATGCCGGCCATGGTGAGTTTCCCCGGGCGATCTTTACCCCTGGCACGGTGGAAAGCTGCTTTCATCTTACCCGGCGGGCCTTGGAACTGGCCGAGCGCGTGCAAGGGCCGATCTTCCTGTTAACCGATCAGTATCTGGCCGACTCGGCGCGGGCCGTGCTGCCCTTTGATTTGAAAAATCTGGCCCCCGTCACTCCGGTAGGGACTGCCGCGCCGCCGGTCCTACCATACCAGCGCTATGCCCTTACGGATAACGGCGTTTCACCCCGCTTATTGCCGGGTCTGAGTGAGCACCTGGTGGTGGCCGACAGCGATGAGCACACCAGCGACGGCCATATCACTGAGGACTTGCAAGTCCGCATCCAGATGGTCGATAAGCGTTGGCGTAAACTGGAGGACCTGCGGTCCGCAGTGATTCCCCCGGAGTACCAGGGCGACGCCCAGCCGGATTTATTGTTGGTGACCTGGGGATCCAGTCAGGGTCCGGTATTGGAAGCCGCGGCGGCTTTACGGAAAGATGGTCAGCACGTCGCGACCCTCTGCTTTTCCCAGGTTTGGCCCCTGGTCGAAGAGCAATTCCTGAATCATTTACAAGAGGCCAAGCAGGTGGTGAGCGTCGAAGGTAATGCCAGCGGGCAACTGGCGCGGCTAGTGCGCCGCGAGACCGGATTTTTGATCCCCCGCCAGGTGCGGCGTTATGATGGGCTGCCGCTGACTTCGGAATATATTCTGAGGGCCTTAACACAGTGAGCCAGGGTTAGGAGCGCGATCATGGTAAGCATTGAAGATTATGGAACTTACGAAACGGCCTGGTGTCCGGGCTGCGGCAACTTTAATATTCTCAAGGCGGTTAAACAGGCCCTGGTCGCCCGCCGACTGGAACCCCATCAGGTTCTGTTTGTCTCCGGGATCGGTCAGGCGGCGAAGGCCCCCCATTACCTGAATACCAATCTATTTAACGGCTTACATGGCCGGTCGCTGCCGGTGGCCACCGGGGCCAGACTCGCCAACCCCAACCTGACGGTCATTGTCGAAAGTGGCGATGGCTGTAACTACGGTGAAGGCGGCAACCATTTTCTGGCCGCGCTCCGGCGTAATATTGATATCACCATGCTGGTCCACAACAACCAGATTTACGGCTTGACCAAAGGTCAGGCCAGCCCAACCTCGGATGAGGGCATGGTCACCAAGGCCCAGCCCCAAGGGGTGCCGTCGGCGGCGTTCAACCCTATCGCGGTGGCGGTGGCGATGCATGGCGGTATGGTGGCCCGAGGCTTTGCCGGGATGGTCGATCACCTTGCTGACCTGATTCAGCAGGCCATCGCTCATCCAGGTTTCGCTTTGGTAGATATTTTGCAGCCCTGCGTATCGTTTAATCATGTCAATACTTTTGCCTGGTACAAAAAGCGGTGCTATGAGTTGCCCTCCGACTATGACCCCACTAATTGGGAGGCGGCGATTAAAAAAGCCCAGGAGTGGGGCGAACGCATCCCGGTCGGGGTCATCTACCGGAACCCGCGGCCGCGGTTTGAAGACCATTTTCCGGTCTTGCAGCACGGCCGGCTGGGGGGACAGCCAGTTGACCGGGAGATGCTTATAAAAATCATGCATAAATTTGCCTGAGCTTACCTAACATTATTAGAAAGGAGTAACTTATATGCAAAAGTATGTTTGTAGCGTTTGTGGTTATGTTTATGATCCCGCGGCGGGCGATCCGGACAGTGGGATTGCTCCGGGCACCCCGTTTGAGAGTCTCCCGGATGATTGGGTCTGCCCGGTCTGCGGCGCGGCCAAAGACCAGTTTGCCCCAGAGGATTAACCATCGGTAAAGATAATCTGGTGGCACAGGTTTTTAACCTGTGCCAACGCCGACTTAGATGCTCAAATGAATCGGGAGATAGACATGCGGCCGGTGGAAATCATTGATAAAGTTTATTGGGTGGGCGCGGTGGATTGGCAGATCCGGGACTTTCATGGCTATTCCACCTACAAGGGCACGACCTATAATGCCTTTCTGGTCCTGGATGACCAGGTCACCCTGGTGGATACCGTGAAAAAGCCTTTTAAGAGTGATTTGTTGCGCCACGTCGGGGAAATAATTGATCCGGCCCAGATCGATTATATTATTGTCAACCACGTGGAAATGGATCATAGTAGCTGCCTGCCGGAAATCATGGACCTGATCCGCCCTGAAAAAATTTTCTGTTCGACGATGGGCCACAAAAATCTACTAGCTCACTATCATTGCCCGGATTGGCCCTATGAAGTGGTTAAATCCGGGCAGCAACTCAGCCTGGGCCAGCGTACCGTGCAGTTCTTGGAAACCCGGATGCTGCATTGGCCGGACAGTATGTTCTCTTATTTTCCTGATGATCGGCTGCTGATCTCCAGCGATGCCTTTGGCCAGCACTGGGCCACCAGCCAGCGTTTTGACGATGAGGTGGATGTATCGGAACTATTTCAGCATGCGGCCAAATATTATGCCAATATTTTGCTGCCTTTTTCGGGCCTGGTCACCAAACTTTTGGCCCAGATCAAGGAGATGGGGCTGCCGATTGAGATGATCGCCCCTGATCACGGCCTGATCTGGCGCGGTCATCCGGCCAAAATTGTCGAGGCCTACGACGCCTGGGCCCGCCAACAACCTCAGCCCCAGGCCTTGATCATCTATGACACCATGTGGCATAGCACCGAGGCCATGGCCCAGGCCATTGCGGAGGGGCTGCTGATGGAGGGCATTCCGGTCAAGGTGTTTGACATGCAGGTTAATCACCGGAGCGAGGTGATGACCGCGGTTCTGGACGCCGGGGCGTTGATCTTCGGGTCCTCGACGCTCAATAACCACCTCCTGCCCCGGATGGCGGATATGCTTACTTATATGAAAGGCTTGCGGCCGCTGCAGAAAATCGGCGCGTCCTTCGGCTCCTACGGCTGGAGCGGGGAAGCCGTCGGCCAGATTAATAACTATCTGGAAGAAATGAAGATCAAGGTGGTAGATCCTGGTCTTAAAATCAATTACGTGCCTGATGCGGACGGCCTCCAGCAATGCCAGGCCTTAGGGCGTAAAATCGGCCAGGCGCTTAAAGAAGAGACCAAATCTTAAGGATAGCTGTTTTCGCCGGCTGTTCAAAACCTCCCCAAACCCTTCCCATTGTCATTCTGAGCGCAGCGAAGAATCCGATTTTTTTAATAACTTATGATTCTTCGCGGTGCTCAAAAGGCAAAAAACCTTTGTAAAACTCCAGTTAACTGAGGGCCTAGCCCAAGTTTACCAAAATAGGCCCTAAAGTTGGACAGAAGTTATCAAACCAGGCATTTTCATAAGCGTATGTAGTTGATTTTACTTTTGTGATATTGTGACAAGCTCGGTGTAGGGTTAGAAAATGACATTTTGCTCAACCTGGGGACCCTCGACATTCCTCCCGGGGAGTGGAAAGACCTGGCCAATCGCATCAAGGACCTTTATCTGGGGCAACCAGCGCTTGCCCCAGCTGCACCCCATTTGGAATCATTAGCGCAGCATTATGCCAGATTGTTACTCTCGTGCCCAAGTTGTACTTGGGCACGCATGCTTTGGGCACGCACTCTTACCCCAAGGCTCTGCTTTCCTTATTAATTCAAGCAATCCTATTACTACTATAAGATCGTTCCTAAGTGGAACCTGGAAACGAGGGCTAAATCGGAACCAATAAAATATATCATATAAGAAAATTTCGAAATATGTCAATGCCATACCCTATTTTGGGTTATTTTTTAGCCTTAACTTCTGATTAATATTTCTGACCGCCGCTCCGTCACTGGGCTAACCTTTATCCATAAGCTTTTAGTCCATTGATTTATTTTTAGAATACCCTCTCCCCCTGGGGAGGGGGGAGAGGGTGGGGTTAAGGAGGGAATGATTCTGGTGAATCATCAGTGAGCCAGGGGCTCATGAGGGGTTACCTGACAAGTATCTGAGATACCTAAAGTAATTTTCTTGCTTATCCGGTGCCACCCGAGAAATAGGAGCATACCAGAACCAAGCAGCCAAACCGCTCCGGGGAGGGGGACGGCGGCGGGGGGCACAGAATTGAGATCAATGGCAGTGAGATCGAATAATGCCTGTTCCGGAGGCAAATAGGTCAGATTATATACCGCTTGAGGGCGGAGGGTTTGTTTCCAATATTGGATCTCAGCCGCAGTGGCCTGTCCGGTTTGAAATTTGGTCCGGTACTCGAAGAATTCCTCGGGATAAAGTCCCGACAAGGCCGTAACCTGCCAAGCGATGGGGGAATCTTCAAAAACAAAGTAAAAAACTGCATCACCGAGGGTAAGATATTTGGGATCAGCAGCGCCGGCAATAATATTAAAATCCGCTGCCGACCAGGACATAGTGGATAAGAATAATTCTTCCGGGCCGTCCGTTGTCCAACCGGTAAGGATGGAAACTTGGTCCCGGGGGATCACCTGGTCCGGAAACATATAGGACAGGGTTTGGAGGGCCCGAAAACTCAACATCTTGCAGAGGCATTGTTTGTTAGGCTCTTCTTGTTCCCACTTGATGACATCGAAGTCGTAACTTATGAGGTCAGTGCCATCATAGATTTTAACTTGGTTGCCGTCAACAACATAGGGATAGGCGCTTGCCACCCCGGCGATGCTGAGGACCAAGGACAGGACAAAAACTGAACCTATGAATGCTTTTCCGGCTTTGCTTAACATTAGCATATACCTCCCTGTTTATTTTACTTTGTTCCCAAGTACAACTTGGGAACAAGGGGTAAAAGTTTTACCTCGTTGGTGTTCTCGTGCCCAAGTTAAACTTCGTTATGCTCGTGCCCAAGTTGTACTTGGGCACGTCGTTAATAATTGTAGAGCCAGCTGATTGAAATTTTTGGATCGCCAAGCAATGCTGCCTTTTAAATATCAATGCACCGCCCACACCAGCGACAATATCGGCATCACGGTTGCGTCCGTGTTTTTACCGGCTAGATCGACATTCACCCCAAAAGCCAGGGAAAGTTTTTCGGTGGCCATGAACTCGATTCCCGGTAAAATGGAGATTAATCCGGCCGGTTCGATATTGGGATGGGGGCCGAACAACCGCCCGGCATCCCAGGAACTGGTAAGCTCCAGCAAAGCAATCCATTTCTCGGTAATGGGGTATTCCGCGGCCAGGTTAACCGTGACAAAATCCCGGGGTTCCTGTTTCCCATCATCATTGGTAAATGAGGTGGGCATGGAGTAATACAAATTACCGTAAAAAATAAAGGGCTTGATCCACTTGGCCAGGTTCAGCCCGGTGGTGAACACAAAGGAGCCGCCGCCCAGCTCATCGGTTCCCAGATTGTTGGGGTGCAAGTTCTTGTAGTGGCCGGTGGGAAAATCGGTGGCAAAAATGGCAGCCATGGCCGGCGCCACCGGCCCCTCGTTCAATAAGAGGTATTTAAAGGTCAGATTGACGTCGCCAAAACCTCCATAACTGGACGACCGGTCGCCATTAGGGCCGGGCTCATTGACACTGCTGGCCCAATTAACCGCCATGGGGATAACCGTAAAGACCTCAAGATTTTTCCAGGCCCCATAAGTGATCTGCAGGTCGAACCCGAAAGAATAAAAATCTCCCCCGGCGCTGGTTCGCCGCCAACTCGGTGAAAAACTATCGATAACCGCACTGAAATACCAGAAAGGCTGCAATTCTAAGGTGCCGACATCCACCGGCACCGTGGTGTCGGTAGCTATGGGGCCAAAGGTGGCAGGTGGTTCTTCTTCCTTGGCCTCCTCTTTCTCTACTGTTTCACCCTCTTCACTGGCAGCGGCTACCAAGATAGCCGCCGACTGTTCTGGTTCTTCACTCCAAACCGTTGCTGGTTGCACAAGGCACATAACCAACAACAGCAGTACCCAAAACCTCGTTTGTTTCATTTCCATTTCTCCTTTCTCAATCTAGTATCCTCAACGCCGGATTGGGTTTCAGATACCTTGACGGGCTTGGCCCGAACGGTAAACTTATCAAAATAAGGCCCAAACAGATCATGATCCAGTCGAATCATCAGATGTTGGCAACGCGCACAAATGGCCAAATGGTCATCAACCCCGGCAATGCGGGTTTCCGTAACCTGGCAATTGGTACATTGATAGTGGTACACGGGCATACTCATCCCCCCTGCGACTGTAAGATCTGTCCCCGGGATCGCAAGGCCGGGGACCTACCTACTGGGCTTGCAGATATTCCACATAAATCTTGTTGGTCAGATGACACCCCAGGAGATGCTCGCGTTCTCCGATCCGCACCAGGAGCGGGATCGGGTCTCTCTCCAGACGCTGCAAGACCTTGAGTTCGCTATCCGGTTTGATCCAATGGCGGTCAAATTCCTCAAGGTGGGTGCCAGTCGCTAAGACTTGCGTAATTACCCCAGCTTCGCCGACAGGCAGGAGGGGAACCTGGATAGGCCCATTTTTTCCTTTGACCAGGATAGCTTCCCCGGGCAGATGGTATTTATAAAAGTCATGGTTATGCAGGAAGGAACCTTCCCAGCAGGTCAAAACCACATGCTGATTCTGGATCAGGACGAAAGTGGGGCCGGTGCAAGGAAGGTATTTCTTCAAGACAATCTCTGTGCCCTTTTCTACACCAATCCCCTTATAAATCTGATAAGCCTCGTGGCCACTCTCAAAGGCAGAAATCTGGCCGGAAGCTCCAGGTCGGAGGTTAGTCAGACGCTCGCCCTCGACCATGACCCCCATAGCCAGGACATAGCCCAAGACCAGAGGCCGATTGCCGACCTCCAGGACTACTTCCGAAACAAAGCCGGGATCGATCTCCAGGGTCACCCCTTCCTTGATGCCAAAGTCCGCCAACAGATTGTTGCCAAACTCGCACAAGTGTTCGCTCAATCGGGTTACCCGGAGCGCCCTTTCCCTTTCTGCATCCTTTAAGGTAAGCTTCATATGTCCTCCTGATGATTAATGTTTTCCAGCCGCCAGGCGGCTATCATCCTGCTCAAGCTCTGTACTTTTGAGCGCCGTAATGGCCCGGAACGGGCATTGTTCACAGGCCAAAAGCAACATTTGATATTCTTCGGCATTTTGGGGCTGTCGGCAGATATGATAACAACCATCAGCACCCTTGCAGATATGATCTGGGGCGTAACGGCGGGCCTTGGCACAATGCCGACAACGGTCTTGGAGAATTTCAAATCTACCCATGGACTTTCTGGTCCCTGATTAATTGCATATCAGTTGCATTTTTAATGCAACTGCGATACAGAAACAATTATATAGACCCCGATGATTAATCTTGTCAAGCTTTTTTTTCACCGTTATGAGAGGTCAGAACCATCTCTCCTAATTTTATCAAGGATAACCATCACTCCCGACCTCGGCCGGGTTTTACATTTTTTTGGTTGACGATTTCGGCATGCTTATGATGCTGACACGGACAATTCTGACAATTGCCCCCGCATGCGCACTCCGATTCGGGGAATGGTAATTTATGCACCGTCCAGCGTAATTGAGGACGCTCAGCAGATAGGGCGAACTTTCTCTCTCTGATGATTTGCGCCAAACCATTCTCCAAAAGGTCGAGCTTGGCGTTGTCCACCTTTCCGAGCTCTACTAAATCAATAATAATTACTGGGAAAAATCCCAAGCCGGAACGGGCCGCGCCCAACAGCAGATCAACATCTAAGATATTTAGTTTGCCCTTGGGCAATAATCTTAAGTGCCCATCTGTTACTTGTAAGTGGAGCTTTAAAGCTTTAGACATGGGCTTCGCCTTTCTGACCGATAACCCTTAGGATTACCGGTGGTTAGAATTGTTTTGGTGGTCAGCAATCTTCACTAACGCTTGCGAGACGCTTTCCAGACTGGAGCCGGGAAGCGTATAAAATGGTTTGTTATATTTCCGACACAGTTTGCGCACACAGCGGCGGGCGGTGTGGCTATTGCAACTTAACGGACAAAGCACCGCATCAGAATATTTGATGCGATCTTCCAGGTTTTTTTGACCCTGTTGCATGTAGCCGTCATGGTATTCAAATTGACCCCCCAGGGTTTCTACCTGTTCCCGATAAAACGGCTCTAATTTGGTAATTCCGCCTACCAATAGGATGCGCCGGGCACCTAAATCTGAATTGGGACATAACTTAGGACACAGATCGCAACAAGGCTGAGACAGACGGGTAATCTCCTGACGGAGCTGACTATTAATTGCTTGTTGGCGGTTCAGTTTCTCCATCACCAGCTGATAACGGCCCTGCCAAATCTGCGCCTGGTGGCTGTATTCCTTAACCTGGCGTCGCAGGCCTTCTAGTTCGGCCCTCTTGGACTGACATTCAACGTGACCGACGCTTTCTCTCTGGGACTCTTGGCGGTCGGCTAACTCGGCCAGTCGGTGACATTTTTTTTCCAAGACCTGATGCTGCCGTTCGAGTTTAATGAGATCTTTTTCCAGAGCCTTCTTTTCTTTACCCAGGGTGCGGCGCTGACTGACCGCGGCCTTCAATTGGGTCTCCAGTTCCAGGTTTTTGAGCTCGAGGCGAACCAAAGTACGCTTTTCTTTCAAGCCGTCCTTTATGTTTTGAAACGACAACATATGGATATCATCATAAATCTGATCAATGTCCGACTGGTTCAGATCGCATCGCGTGACCGCCGTCCACAACAAACCCAAAATTTCCCCCTGAGTCAGATTTTTTCTCCAAGCCTCCATAAATTGGGGCTGATCCAAAGTGCCGAACTGCACCAGTTCTTTCCGAAATTTTTGGTTCAGGCATTTATCCAGACGTTGCGATACCGGGTTCATTGTACGGGCCTGCTTCACCAAAAAGGCGTGCAGTTCGTTGGGCTGGCGACCGGCACTTTTAAATCCGGCCCGTCGCAGGATGGCTTTTTGTTCCGGAAGTGTGGTACAAAGCCCGACCACCGGACAGATAAACTCTGGACAGATTTCCCATAGGGGTAGCCGCTCAGATTGCTTGGGGAGCACGGGTTGCAAGGTTGGGGACAGCGACAGGGCGGTATTGGTAGCCATAATATTTCTCCATCGATATTATTTTTACTGAGTTTCAATAACAATAAAATCGGCGGCTGTCAACAGTTTTTTTACGCCAATCCTAAAAAATTTTTTCCGGCTTCTGCGATACATAAATTTATGCCAATAAATATTTAGTCACTTATGTAGGTTAGCACCATACTGGGCCAGTCCCGGATATTGCTAAAATATTTTTAAGGTCTTTAGCAAAAATGGCTTGACAAACGCCAAAATTAGTTTATTTAATGCAAATGATATGCAATTGCTATTTAATCTTAGGCATCGAGGAGGTAAGCAATGAGTGCCCTAGTCTTAAACAGTCTGAAAAAAGGCCAGAAGGCTAGAATAACCGGGATAACTAATAACAGCGATTTGAAGAGGCGTTTGTTAAAAATGGGCCTGGTCCGCGGGGAGATAATTGAGGTGGAACGGGTAGCCCCGCTAGGAGACCCTATTGATGTGGTCGTCAAAGGTTATCATCTTTCTCTGCGTCAGGAAGAGGCCAAATTGGTGGAAGTTGAGGTCGCCTAGTATGGGTCCGTTAAACATGGTAGAAAATGGCCGTACAGTTGAAGTCTTGGATATCCAGGGGGGCCGAGGCATGTTCTGCCGTTTGGCGGTAATGGGCATTTTCCCTGGCACCAGGCTTATCATGGTTCACAATGGCCGTCCTGGCCCGGTAATGGTAGCTCTCGACGGCAAACGGTTAGGAATGGGTTTTGGTGTGGCCCACCGTATTCTGGTCAAACCGGTGAACTAAGCCCGAGCCCTTATAGCGCTTGGGTATTAGCAATTTTTACTAGCAGCTAAGGAGGAACAAGGAAATAATGGCAGAATTGACCATTTGTCTCGGAGGCAATCCCAACGCCGGGAAGACTACGGTATTCAACAAATTAATCGGCGCCCATCAGAAAGTGGGCAACTGGCCGGGGGTAACGGTCGAAAAGAAAGAAGGGCATTATTCTTATCAGGGGAAAAACATCCGGGTAGTAGATTTGCCGGGGACGTATAGTCTGACCGCCTATTCTCTCGATGAGCGGATTGCCAGTGATTTTCTCGTCAAAGAACAGCCGGATGTGACCGTAGCCATTGTCGATGCCTCGAACCTGGAGCGCAACCTCTATCTGGCCGTAGAGTTGCTGGAACTAGGGGCTAACCTGGTAGTTGACTTGAACATGATGGACCTGGTGCGCCAAAAAAAGTGGCAACTCGATCTTGAGCAACTTTCCAAATCCCTGGGCGTCCCCGTAGTCCCCACGGTGGCCAATCGATGCGAGGGTCTGGAGGTATTGCAAGAGGCTATCTCGGCAGCCGCGAAGTGCCGGGCCCAGCCCTTAAAAATAGATTATGGGCCCGAGGTGGAAAACGCCCTGGGCCAATTGACCGAGGATATTCAGCTGGTTAAAGACGCGGCGATAAATACTCCCAGTCGCTGGTTGGCCCTCAAACTCTT
>JAQVHY010000097.1 GCA_028695935.1 Desulfobacca sp. | reverse complement strand
CTTTGATGCGGACGCGGCTGAGAAACCTGAGGGTAAAGCTCTCAGGAACCCTGGCATAGTTCAGAAGATCACCGCCGTTTAGTAAAATAATCCTGTTCCTTAACTGCTGCGGCGCGCCTTGATAAATTATTTCACCAGTCCCATCCAAACCTATGCTTTCGATACTCGGGAGAAAAAATTTCCCCCGCCCTTTTCCCAAACCGGTTTGGCCCATTTCCATAAAAGTGTAGACGAAATATGGTAGATAATCTATGGCCTGGCCGATGAGGACAAGTTCAAAAGCAAGCGGTTCGCCCGAGGCAAAATCCTCCCGTGCTTCACGCGGGGGCCGAATGATGAAAGGATGAGGGGCTTTGTACTTTTCCCTTAAAAATGGATCATTAGGCGGTGGGATGGTTTCAAAAATATAGGCATAGACACAGCGATCTTGTAGCGGGCATCCAGAGCACTGCTGACCTTTAATTGGACAGACTGCCCGGCGGAATACCTGACCAAAGGCGCCCCGCAGGGTAGAACCTTTAAAAGCCGGCAGGTGCAAAGCAGTGCGGGCCTCGATAGTCAGGCGGAAGATAGCCCACTGAAACGACCCCAGAATTGGGGGAAAGTTAATATCCGACATGGCCGTTTGAATTAGAAACTATCATTTTTTGATGCGGATTATATATCATTCTGTTGCATATTATTGTCACACCCGGTCGGTGACGGAGCTTTCTTCCCATAGGAGCTGCAGAATGATGGCCAGAAAGAGGATGATGGCTGCCAAGAGCGGCATTGAAGAGACCGGGACGCCCAACCAGGCCCATTTAAAGATCAGGGAACATTGAAAAGGCTCGTCTTTAAAATAACGATAAATAACCACATGGAAAAAAGCCGAGGCGACCAGGGACATCATATAGGCGTGCAGAGTTAAAAAAAAGGCTATTTTCAAGGGGCGGCGGCGGAATTTCCGCACTTCCGAATGCAGGTAGATCAGGCTGGGGCAAAAGCTGATAATACTAAAAAACAGGACTCCCAGATGTCCGGAATAAAAGAGTAATCCCTGGGTCCATTGGCCCAACAGGTCCCAGCCTTCGTTTGTGACCGAATAGAAAAAGCCGGCCAGGATAATGGCCCCTAGAAATCGAGGCAGCAACCAGTAGTGGCCCCCCAGCGTATAGCGGAGCCGCTGAACATTACTATCCGCCATCGCTTCTTGCCTGTCAATCGTTTTAAAAGCTTGCCGCAGAATTTTGGCTTCCGGGCGGGCATAACGATGCATCATCCAGTAATAGGAGCGCTTTACCCAGAATAGGCGGGTGCAAAAAAAAGGATGTAATATGGGTTTAGTGTTATCGTGAGTGAAAAAAAGCGACTCCTGCAACTCTGCCACAGCTACATCGTCGGGAATGGAGGTTGGGTCTTCTTGTCGCCTGGCGGTTAACCTGATCTGGTCAAAGTAGATGGAATCAGGTTTTTCAGTCTCTTTGAAGATAATCCAGAGCCAATCATGAATCCAGGCCTCGGCCTGAAGGCTCAAAGCGTTAAAGTCTGGACGGGTGCGGAAATCGCGGTCAGCCAACAACAAAAGGCCGACCAGAGCTCGCAGACGGGTTATTTCATATTCCAGGGCCGAACCAGCCAAGGACGCGGTATATTTTTGCAGGATTCGGGTAGTCTGAACCCGCCAAGTATCAAGATAGCCCCACATTTCCCCGCGATTAATAAAACGGCCATGGATATGATTGGCTAAAACCCACGGCTTTAGTGGAAAACCTTTAATGGCCTTTATGTGTAAGCCTTCCGGGCCCCAATATATTTCCTCTAAGACATCGTCTCGGCACAGTTTTTGGGGAGACGGAAAGAGATCTAACAGCAGTTGTTCTTGAGCCATATTAGCTTGACGGTCTAACCGGGTAATGAACGGTAACAGGTTGATCAGGAACCGTGACCACGCGGATGGCACCCTTATCTTCCTCGATAAGGATGAGTTCATTGGACTGCTCAAACAGGTATGGAATACCCTTGAACCTTGTCGGATCAAGGCGGCAGCGCTGAAATGCCGCCTTAACTAGTAGATAATTCATGGCCAGATAGACTAGAAGACCTTTCATGCCTCCCAGGATGGCATAATACACGCTATTATAAGCAGTGAAAGGAAAATCATCCATCTTTTTCCCTAATTCTGTAAGACCTTGGGTAAAGCTGGTGGCGTCTTTCTCGCTTATATCTAAAAGAATTTCCTGACAATTCATAGACGGGAGCAGTTTTTTGTTGCACAAGCATTGTATGGCCCCCTTAAGGGCGGCTACCACGGCTTGATCCTCGTCCCGTTTAAAAGCAATAAACAGGATGTCATTTTCGGAATCTGGCGGCATTAAACCTTTCTGTCGGCAAAAGTATAAGAGGCGCAATTCAGCTCCGGCCCGATCCAGGATGGTTTGTGAAGGGTCGACCTCATATGAGGGTTGCCAAGGATCAGTATTAAATTCTTTGGAGAAATGACTCTCGATGGACTCAAAATTGGTCATCTTACCGGTATATGGATTTGAAAGAAAAGGGTAACTAGCAAAATCTTTCCGTTTGTCACGTCCTTTATCAATCATGGAGATGCCGGTGGTCAGGATAAAAAGGGTTTTCATAGCAGTGGGGCTCCTGTTAAGAGTTGCTAATTAGGGCAGCAACAAATGTAAGTACCTCATCCTGTCTGCCAATGCCTGGTGATGGAGCGGAGCTCGACGAGCCGCTTGGCCTGGTGGGATATAGAGACCGTCCAATCATGGAATGTAAAGCCGGTTAAATCAGACTCCAGATGGATGAGGGATTCGAAACTAGAGCCAGTCAACTCGAACTTTGCATCAAGTCGAGCCGCGGCCTCGTCCAATGCCAGATCGGGAAAAAGAACTGAGGCCAGCAGACGACGACGAAATGCCTGGCCGGCATGGGCAAATTTATTTCGGCCCTGGCGCAGGGCGTCGAAATGAGGGTTATTCAAGATAGTTGCCAAAAACTGTGCATGATCGCCAAATATCTTGGCTTTCTTTAATAAACCCATGGCTCGGGTATAGATGCGGAAATTGGGAGTGTAGTAACCGTCCCGGCGTGGGGTGAGACGTTTAAAGATATCAGTGGCAACGGACCTTGGTATTTTGGCGGCATCCAAAAGATCCTCCCGGTCCAGGCAACCGGGCCAGGCCTTTTGCAGCAGCAGCCGCACAGCGGACTCTACTGCCACGATGACAAAAAGGCCGGCGGAGAGAAAGTCCTGGCGCCTCAGGCTATTGAGTAGCCGAATCACTGCTCTGGCTATCTGGGTAGCAGCCATACTATGCAATACAGTATTGAGGAGGTCTTCCCATTCCGATGAGGTGATATTTAAGGCATTGGGGCAAGCAGACTCATCTCGAAGAAGCTTTTGTTTGAGGTCCCGAGCAGTTTCTAAATCGCCGCCCAGGGCCTCGGAGGCCAGCGCCAAAAGGAGATAAAGGGAGCGATATCTAATGTAAAAGGCCGAATTACGGCAGATCTGAAAGGCGCTTGGTAAATCCAGGTTCTCCAGGTGGAGGAGCAGACCGTGGCGGTCTTTAAAAGCCTCTTCAAAGAGAGGAACCACACTTAGGCGGGGGCCTTCGTGTTCTACTTGGTCAAAAATGACAACTCTATCCGGGTAGTAGACTCCTGCCAGGCTGGCCAGGGCCCTTCCCAAGGAGGGAATGCCGGGGCCGTGATTCAGAAAAATATCGCTTTCCGGGCCAGAGTCCAGAGCCGGCCAACTCTGCTGGAACCACCCATCAGCAAAATTAAAGGCCCAGTCCAGGTTTATCGGGGACTCATCAATAACCAGGCTGGTGATAACCGGGGCATCTACAAAGCCCACAGCCTGGGAGAGTATAGAGATCTTTGAGGTGATTAACTCATGGAATAAATAGGGTTCTTTAGGGGCAAACTTGCTCCCCTTTTTCTGACGGTTGGTGTTAATGAAGATTATGCGTACAAGGTTTAAACCGGGATAATTTTCTCGGAGCTGGCGCAGTAGACGTTCCAGCAAAGGAAAGGATAAAGTGAGGGATTCTTTGGCTTGCAGATCGGAAAGGCTGACATGTGGCTCGATTTCAATTGCGTTTAAGGCCGATTGCCAGTCCCAATGCTGCATTTGCAGATACTGGCAGATGCGGGCCATCTCGGTTGATTTAAAAGGATGTAATTGGTTACCCACCCGGTCCAGAAGCTGGACATCCCTTTGCCCCAAAAGATAGATTAAGGTAGCGGTCAAAGTTTCTGGGGGCATTTAGAACCTGCCTAAAAAGGCTTTCTTTATTCAGGCTTGCAGTTTGTTTGGCTTAAGGGCGTTTCCCATGTTTCGACAGCCGGGGGGAGGGCCTCAAGTTCACCTTTTCTGCTTCCCCGCCGCCTTCGGAGTTGCTCGTTTCTGATATCTGAATGGTAATTATAAATGGCGCAATTCTCCCCCTCTCTATCGGTCTTGTGGGGATATAATATCTGGTGCTCCTCCTGTGGTTTACGAAAACGGAGAACCTGGTCGAGATCGCCAAAATGAGCCTGACTCCAAAGATTGGTCCAGTCAACCGTATCTGGTAACCTTTTGAACCAGGCTTTAAATTGATCGAGCAGTGCCTGGCGGCATTTATTCTGATTTTGGGGATTTATAGATAAATCAGGAAGCGCCTCTTTTATGTCGAGAAATTCCAGTCTATCGATTTTGATCAAGAAACTGCCCAGACCCAGAGGCTGGCCGTGGCCAATCTTGTGGGCCCGCAGGCTTCCCTTCTCAGAATAAAAATCGGATTGCAGGGGTTTGGCTTCTTGAGAGACTAATTTTAAGACCTGTTGATTATCATTGCCCAGATCAAGCGCCAGCAGCAGAAGGCCTAGTTCATGGGCTTCCAGGTTTTCAAAGCGGATGGTGAATTTGAAATGAGGGAAGATCATTCCTACACTTTTGCTTTCATCCGGGACCAGCAAGGAGAGTGCAGTGGCGCTTTGTTTGGAGCCGGGACCGGGATCAGCATTTGGGAGTATCTTGTAACAATTCTGGTCCGAAGCGGCCAAAGGCTGGTGCAGATAAAACTTGCGGCCTCGTGGTTCACCGACGGAATCGGGGTCATACAGGCGAGCACTGTCGCCATAGTCTCTCAAGGTCCCCAACTCGTTTAAATCCCGTTCTTCCTGAGTTAGATAGAACTCAAACGATGAGGCTTTGGGAGAGCCGAGAATTTTTAGAGGGACGGGACCGATTTCCTTCCCCGTCTCTGAAACATGGACGGCATAGCTGAAGGATAAACGGCCGGCCAGAGATTCTAAATAACCCTTTTTCGCGGCAGCCTTTTCACCCTTGACGAAGCCCAACAGGCGACGCCGGGGCGACAGCCGGGCTTCCTCCAGTTTTTGCTCAGACTCCCGGCTAAGATCGAATTGGGGGCGAATCTTAGGCTGCCACTGCCCCCCTTGCCATTCAAAAAAGTTTTTCACACTGTCCCGATAGCGCCAGCGGTAGCGGAAATTGAAACCAAAGGAGCAGATTTCCCGACGGCCATTCCTCTCTAAATATTCAAGGAAAATCAGACTCCCTATCTTTAATTGGCGATTTTTATCAATACTCTCCGCAACTTTATGGGTATCGATCTCACTTTTTTGGGGATGATAATTAATGTGGTCTTCTTTTAAATGGTCTTTGGTTAATTCAAACAACTGATATATTGCTGGAGAGAGCGTCAGATAATTTTCATCATTGGAAATGGAATCTAACATAATTTTTTTTGTGATTAACATTGTTCTCTTAAGATCATTGATATTAAATCTTTCAAATGTTCTGGCAAATATTCCCAAGCCATCAAGGCCACCACCGCTATCAAAAGGAATATCTTCACTGGGAAACATTTTAATCCATTGGGTGATTTTAGCCTTATCAATACTTTTATTACCGTTCCACCATTTAAGCCATCGATTATAGTCAGAATTTTGCACTCCTAATTGATTCAACAAGGTACCAATATCTTGTCGGCAAAAGCATTGGCGGAGTCTCTGTAGGTCTATGTCAATCCTTAAAACCGGTAGTTGCTGGTTAATCAAACCTAAAAATATTCCCACCCCAGGCAGGGGCGGTAACGGCTTCTTCTTATGGTCCAGGTTTCGAGGTGGAAACTGATTATTCGGCCGAAAGCTGAAGGTGCGCTCATTAACCCGCTCGATGGGTGCCGAAGTCAGGGCCCCAATGACCTGGGACAACATGCCCTTTATTTGGCTTCCGGGGATGCCCATCTTCCCCTTGGGGAAGCGGAAAGGATGAATTATCTTGTGTTCATCAGCAACCTTATTAGGAAGGACCTTCTTGATCTGTTGTTTAGTATCATTGTCAGGATATTCCTTCCATTCAATCTGTTCATTGCCAATGAGCAGCGGCGTTAGGGCATAGCCGGAGCAGCGGATTTCCCCCGTGTAAGTATCTGGCTGCGGCCAGGCGTTATGCCAAACCAGTTTTTTAAAGTAGTCTGCCTGTTCGATTTTTTTCACCGGTATAAACTGATAAGGCGGGATGGTTTTTATGGTCATGGCTTTAGTCTCTTTTCTCATCGTAAGTAAAGCGCCAATCGATAATCTGGCCGCTATTGACATAGGTGACAACTGCTAAGTGAGATAATTTTTTCGGGTCTTTTTCTGATTTATTTTTCAAAAATTGAAGGAATATTGGCTTGAAGGTTCCTGATTGGAAGGCGTAGGAAAAACGCTTTCCCCTATCCTCCTGGTTCTCTCCGGCCAGAAACACCGCCTGAGGCCCCTGCTTATAAACCGACTTAGTGCCTGAAGAAAGGTGAGCTGGAACTTCTTGAAGCGTCTGATAATCCAGCCCTTCATCGATTGGAGTCCAATCTTTTAATACCTCAGATAAGCCGTTATTTTCCCATAGCAGGGCCAGGTGCAAATGGTCCGATCGGCGGAGCAGCCGCACCTGAATAGTTCGATTAAAAAAGACGGCCTGGAGAACCTGTTCCCTCCTGGCTTGAGTAAAAAAATCGGCATAAGAAACCCAAAAGGCCCCCGGCAAGCCGCCTGTTCGGGGATCCCATTCCCAATAGCCGTCATGCCAGGCCAGGCAGCCCATGGCGTAGGCTAGATCAAAAGGGGCTAAGGCCTCATTAACTACTGTCAAAGCCTGGTTAATGTCCCCGTTGGTTATAGGCACCTGTTTCCAGTAACGGTATATTTTTAAATCCTCTGCAGCTTCCTTTTCATTCATCGGCAGGCCCTCCCGCAATCAATTTCCACCTGACCGGGGTATGGTGCGCCCCAAGAGCCACCCACCCTTGTTGGCCCCAGGCGAACAGAGTTTCTATGAGCTTTTTTTCCTCTTCGTCCGGGTATTCCAAAATAATCTGGCCATCGAAGTTACCGCTGAACAGAGGTTTCTCATCAAACTTGGCCCCTTCCAAAGCCCCCCGGGTAAATTCATCCAGGGCCACATGATGTACGATCTGATTGGGCTTACCTGGGTTCTCAAAATAGGCGTCACGAAATCGCAAGCGGCTGCCTGAGCTGCAATCTTCAGGGCCAAAGAGGGCGTTAAGTTTCTCTTGAATCAGGCCGTTAAGTTTTCCACTGGCGGCCAGACGCTCCATAAACGACCGGGCTGCGCCCCGCAGGGTAGAACCTGGGATGAAAAGCTTTTCTTCAGATTTCTGTTTGCCATTGTCATCCGGCTTTTTCCAAACGCGAGTGCTAACAAAGGTCAAATCTTCCTCATTTAGCAACCCTTTTTCAGGGGCGCTGCGCACCAGCAAAGGCCAGGCACCGTAACCATCTTCAATGGCATCCAAGATTTGTACCTGAAAATTCCAGACCTGGCGAGGCCATTGCAGCGGCAGATCTCCGCTCCATTCCTGGATCTCGGCCAAAGAAATATAATTCGGGTGGTCGTCAACAAAGGATTTGATGTCTTCGGCGTTAAGGTATGCTTGCAGCCCGTCAGAGTCAGCTATGACTGCGGCCTGCAGATTTTCCAGATGAAACCAGCCTGTACCCCGGGCAGCGGCTGCGCCTAAGAAAGCCGGGCTGTTTTTCTGTCCCCAGCGCTGTTGTAAAATTTTAAGTGCCAGGGCCGTTAAGGTTTTTTTCTGTTCAGTTTTATCGTGAGGATAGAAAGCGCATTCAAAATAAAAACGGAAGCGAAGCCCCGGTTCCAAAACCTCGTGCGCAAATTTGGCCCCATAGGCCGCGGTACGGGTTTGCCGGTCAATCCTGACACTATCCCGACGGTCCCAAGGTCTATTAGCTTTCTGGGCCTCTAAGGGCCGGGCATTGTGAAAGATAAAGCGTGAGCCTTCAAGATCATTCAAGCCCTTACAGGTAATTTTCTTCTGAATGGCTTGGATGCCTGTTTTTGTTGCTTCCTGTGTTCGAGGATCATTAACCGCCTGAAGAACATCCTCCATGAAGACACCAGCCAAACTAGTGCCCAAAATTACTGCCTGCCCCCGAGCGTCCCGGTAACAAGTGGCAATGCCCCGAGAGTCGTCGTAGCCCCCGGCACCGATATGCAAGGCGGAGTCCAGCACTAGGTCCGCCCTGAAAAAGGCCCGCCATAAGTTTTCTAATCTCTCTTCAAGACTCGCAGCCATCGTACCAATCCATTTATAAACAGGCGTTGATCCTGCTCGGTTTTATTATTAAGTTCTTTAATTAATAAATTGATCAAAGATTCCCCTTCAAATTTGGTTTTTTTCCAAACACTGTTTTTCTGCAATTTAGCTTCAACTTGCTCTAAGATATTCTTGGGGGATTCCTCAGAGCCTTCTATCAGGGCCGCCAAGCGCCCCCATTGGGAGCGGGCCGGATCACTAGCTTTATGATGCAAGTTTCGGCAAATTATGAAATTACGGGCCTCTTCCAGGAGCTTCTCTCGCCGGGGCATAAGGGCAGAACTAGGTGGGCTGTTCTCTTCGGCCATCTGAAAACCTTGTAGGGTTTTTTCCTCTTCCTGCCAGGCCAAGCGAAAACGTCCCCAGCCATGTTGCTGCCCTTCACCCAAGCTGCCGGTTAGTTCACGCTGCCGCAGAGTCTCCCAGAATTCCTTTACCTTTTTCTTATCCTGATCTTCTTTTCTTTGAAAAAGAAAAGTCGATCCTTTCTCCAGGGCTACCAGCGGGAATCCCGGCAGTCCGCCGATGGGGGAGTAGAGGTGCAGTTCCCGGGTGCGAGCCAGAGTGCGGTCAAGTTGATAAGGCCAGTCTCGAATAACCTCCTCCAAACCGGTGTCGAAGGTGAGGGCCTTTGTTAAACTCACCATATCAGAAATTAAATGCAGGGCGAATTTATCCGGCGGCGGTTCATTACGCCCTAAAAATGACAAAGCCCGATAATCTATTATCCGAGCCGGGTTGCGGCCATGACCCAGCCCCAGCCATCGCTCCCCCGTTAACCAGGGACCAAAAGCAGTGTGGAAAAGGTCGTAATCGGTCTGGGTGGGAAAGATAATTTCGGCAGCCAGGCAGGTTTTCGCTGGCAGGTATTCGGTGGTAAAGAGGCCGCCTACTTCTTCCACCTGGCCCTTAACCGGATCGATCTGATTGCGCATGATCCGAATTTTGGGCTGGCGATAGATCAGTTGATTGCAAACATAGAAGTTATCAAAGCGCTTTAATTTTTCTTCTGTCTCATCCTTTTCCCAAAGTACATCTAGACCGGGGGCCTGGTGCTTTTGCTCTTTATACCGCCGCCAGGACAGGGGTACCGGCTGGGGCAGATGTTCTGGAAAAAATTTTGATCCTTGCCCCTCGGGATAGGGATAGGCGGGTCCAAAAGAAACCGGTGAAAAATCATCCAAGAGCCTTCCCAACGCCTGGCGCGGGCCGCTTTCCAGCCGGGAGGCCAATTCCACCCGAAATTCATGGCGGAAGGCTCCCAACAGTGTGAAACCAGGGATATGATCCAGGCAAGGCATCAGGTTGGCAGTCTGAGCGCTGGCCCCCACGTGCACCGGCTCCACGGTCTGCAGCAATAAGCGCAGGGACACCGGTTCGACGATATCAGATATTACAGTTGATTTGGATTCTAAGTCTTTTTCAATTATCTCGGGCTTTTCTGGGCTATCCTTAACAATGTTGCTCTGCTTTTCAATGATTTTCAAAGCCCCAAAGCCCCGACGGCGTCTTCCCCCCAGGCGCTTAAGATTCCCCAGCCCATCCAGCAGAAACTGAACGGCCGCCTCCACTTTATCTTTCGGTGCTCGGCCGCTAATTTCCCCCCCAAGCTCTAATCCCGCCGCGCCGCATTCGATAGTGCGCAAGCTATCTTCCTTTGCTACCCGTTTTCCAGATTCTATGGCCGTCTGGCTGACCAACTTGAAGAGCGGCCAGCCGTTCTTGTCAAACTCTGCCACCGAGCTTGGGGTGGGACGAAGGCTGGAGAGCATTAAGGAATCACCCCAACCATAATTGAATAAACCATCCCAAAGTTCTTTTAGTTCTCCAGTTGAAAAATTCTTCTGATATAAGGGGGTATCTTTAAGTTGGGCGCAACAATCACGTAATAAGCCTGAGAGCGTGTCATTCCGGATGACAGGCAGGCGTCGGCCCTGATCATCATACTCTGCCTGCTGCCCGGAGTCGTATATACCCACCCTGGCCAAGCCGTCGCCGGAGTGGAATTCCTCCAAGGTTTCCACCTTAAAGGTTATTTGAAAGGGAATCATTCGGTCAGTCATATCGTCCTCAGCATCTCAGGCATATTTCGCCGCCAGATCGACCAGTTCAATTATCTCTAATAGATCAGTCTCCCACTGGCCGTGGTTTTGCTGCCAGGGATTTTTTAAAATCTCCTCTATCTCTGGAGGCAATTGCCTTGCCGAGTCCTTTAGGTGTTGCAGCAATTCCAAACATACCAGTTCCGTTTCCTCGCGGCCCTGCTGCAGAGCGCTCCGCAGCATTTTTAATTTGCTCCGAGCTACTCTGGCGTTCTCGGGGTCGGTCCCTGACTTAGATACGGTTGATAGATAGATTCTTTTCGCCAGGTCCCATAGTTCCTCCAGAGACCGACCTTGCCCACTTCCCTTTAGCAGCGGACGAGGCCGGCGCAGCACTAGAAGACCGGCAGTCGTGGGTATATGGTGCTCCCGGCCCCGCAAGCTTTCCAAAGCGTCAATGTTGGCGGTGGTGATCAGGGCCCAGTCCCCCACCGAGACTTTTTGCTGATATGACAATGGGCGGGCTTCAGACGCCAGTTCCTCTGCCAAGGCGTGGGAGGTAACAAAGGGAAAATTTACCGGCACCAGCGCGGTCCCAACTTTAAAACTTAAGGGACCTTTTTCATTAGATTGGCTTTGGAGAAAATCCCTATCTGCTGGGCTTAATCTGCAAACCACGGCAGGCGGGGACTTCCCGAACCGGCCGAGGTCTCCCGCCCCCGCCCCCACCAGGAATTCATACCACCGGGCGTAGGCGATGAGAAAAGGAAAGACATCCCAGGCCCGCATGACCATGAGCAGGTCATCGCCGCCCAGCATCAAAATGCGCCAGGGAATGATCTTCTTTCCCTTTTTTTCCAGAAGGCGAATGTTGGTCGATAACAACGCCTGGATCACTGCCAGACGGTTGCAGAAACGGTTGCGGACGTAAAAGGATTCCGCCAGCACCGCGGCCTCTAAATACGGTTTTTGCTCCAGGCTGTTCTTTTGCTTAAATTCCCGAAATAATTCTCCCATCTTATTAGTATCAGCATGGATAATCGCCAGATATTTATCTTTATCCTCATAGAAGAAGTCGTCAAACTCAGTAGGAAATTCAAACTCATCTGCTCCATACTGTTTCTTAGCAATAATTTTTTCAATCCGGCTGCCCAGATCCTGGGCATTAGTTTTTCTGGCAGCCTCAAATAATTTTTTGACCGTGGGGCCAATCCTTCTGATCACCTTTGACTCGGCTGGAAGTTGGGGTGACTCTTCCCATGGATAAATGGCGATCTCCGTACCGATATCCGTACATGGGTGACGAAAGGGAAAGCCTGGGGCAATTTTTTCCGGAGAGACTTCAGAATATTTTTGCTTCCCGATATCGTCGCTTAAATCGCTATCGGTTATTTCAAAAGGGTCGCCTTCGGCTAATTTTGCGCCCGAGACCAAGATTTTTAACCCCGGCGTCTCTTGGCTGGTCAAATTGCGAAACATCTCTTGCAGTAAGCCAAGGTTGGGGGAGTCATCCTGAATTAAACATTCAAAATGGCCGCCGGCGGCATGGAGCAAACCCTTTGAAAAGTGTTCCGCCATATCCTCCAGCTTTTCACCCAACAGCTTTTCCTCTATCGTCTCAAAATGCTTTATTATTTTTAAAATGTCATGCGGCGGCGTCCAGGCGGCTTTGTGAGGTTCAACAAGCTCTGGCAGATATTTTTGCATCAAGAGCCCTATCTGCCGGTTTGCTCCTACCATGGCTTTGAGCCGCGGCACTCGGAAAATGAATTTTTGGATCTGTGAAAACTCCATTCGGATAAGATGCATGACAATGTATCCTTATTCCTCAAGACGAACTTGCGTAGCCAGATAATTCCCTGGCTGGCCGAATTTTGGTCTGACATTCTTGGAATTACCTTAGCCAAAAACGCTTGATGGCGAATCTGCCTGCCTTTTCCCATCTTACCGCGTAGGTTCCTCTTGGAGCAACATTAATCTCCCTGGCGGTGGTGATTATAAATGAACCCCGGCGGATAGTAGGCTCAATTCAATCGCCCGAAGGCTCTACTTACTCAAAAACGACGGGGTACGGTTTGAATATCCAGATATCACACGGCTCTCTGCCATTTATTGATCTCCAGCGCCAGGGAATGTTGAAATTGTTGCTGGATCAGGTCCATCGTAAAGTTGGTTTTGAGTTGGAAGATACTCCACGGTTTGCCGGGCTTGAGGTCATCTTTACGAGCCCTCAAGAGAAAGTTATAGGCGA
>JAQVHY010000096.1 GCA_028695935.1 Desulfobacca sp. | reverse complement strand
GGAGCCCCGGCACCGCCACTTCTCCCAGGCGGTAGGTTTTTATAATATTTCGCAACTAAATGATATTCTTGGGTGAACCAGATGTACCAGACAATTCCCCTCTGGAGGCCGGCATCTTCTAATGACCTTTACCCTTGAGGAGTTTGGGGGCAAAAGGGCTGCCCGACTGATCAGACTTCTCAGACCCCTGGGCTTTTAGGCCGACCACCACCGATAAGCCCTCAGTAAGCCCCTCACCCTGGATTTCGGTTTGGGAGCCGTCCGTAATGCCAATCTGCACCGGCAAGGGTTTTACCAAACTACCCTCGGGAACCCACAACACCCCCCGGCCCGGATTGCCCTTTCTGGCAGACTTCCCATGCTGGTGCGCCTTGATTAAATCAGCCCGGAACTGCTCCCGCACTTGTTCCATTTTGGGTTTCCAACGCAGGGCGGCATTGGGTACCTTCAACACGCCCCGGCGCTCACACACCAGAAACTTGACATTGGCCGTCAGATATGGCAGGAGTTTGCCATCGGGGTTGTCGGTGGTTACTTCCACTATATAAGTCACCACATTCTGGGTCATAGTGGCGTTATACCTCACCTTTCTAACTTCACCCGTGAAGACTACGCCGGGATAGGCGTCCACGGTAAAGGTCACCGGCTGGCCGGGATGGATATTGCCGATGTCGGCTTCGTTTACCGAAGCCCAGATCTGTAAACGTTTCAGGTCCTTGGCCAGTAAGAACAGACTGGGAGCGCTGAGGCTGGCCACCACCGTCTGGCCGATGTTCACCCGGCGGTCGATAATCACGCCCTTGACAGGGGACTTAATGGTGCAATAACTCAAGTTCTGGTCCGCCCGGCGCAAGGTGGCGGCAGCCAGTGCCACGGCATCTTCGGCCTTGGCAATAGCGGCTTGGCCCACGTCATAGTTGGCTAGGGCCACCTCAAAGGCCGACCGTGCCGCATCAAAGTCGCTTTGCGAGAGGGCGTCAGAAGGGCCGAGCTTTTGGGCGCGCTGCCATTCGAGCCTGGCCTGGACCAATTTGGCCTTGAGTTGTTTAAGGTTGGCCCGGACACTTTGCAGATCCGACTTGGCATGCTGCAACCCCGCCCTGGCCTGGGCCGCCTCGGCGGCATAGAGGGCGTCGTCAATCTGAGCCAGCACTGTGCCTACCTCCACCAGGGAGCCATAATCCACGGGCTGGCCGTCTTTATCCTGCCCGAAAGCGACGATCTTGCCGGCCACTTGGGCGCCGACGTCGATGACCTCCTCTGGCTCCACCGTGCCGGTGGCGCTGATTACCGCCCTCAAATCACCCTGCCCCACCTTCACCGTTAAGAAAGCGCCAGGGCTTCTATGGCCTTGATAAATTTGCCATAAAGCCACCAGCGCCACCAAACCCAGGCCGCCAATTATCCACCAGTATCGTCTGGGAAGTCTTCTCCAGTCCATGCTTTCTACAGCTTAACTCCCACCCCGTTTTCCTGGTCTCGCCCAGGGATAGGGGTATTTCTTAGTGGCTGTTCCCCAAACGGCAAGGATAGCCTTGCCGTCCGATCCTGGAATGAAATCCAGCCCTTATTTGCCGGCAAACGAGCCTCAGACCGTTAAACAGACCACGACAATTACCAGATGCCTATCCTCAATGATGACTGGTCAAGGCCCTTAAAATACCGATTTCGTCTTGACAAAAGACCAGCTTTTGATAGTCAGCGCCCAACAGTTTTCGGGCTGCAGCCTTTTCCCTCAGGGTAAAGATGCGCTTGCCTTCGGCCAGGCAGAGTTTTAACAGTTCGAGATTGCTCTGATTAATGCCGGTCACTGGAAAACCGGTATCGATCACCAGGGTATTGCCGTTTAAATGCCCTTGGGCCCGGCCCATACTTTCTTCACTGATGAATTCCAAGGGCTTTTCCATTATCAGGGTGGCCCCTAGGGCTTTGGCCACATAGCAGTCGATATCGTTTTCATGGATGACCCCGGTGGTAACCGCAAAGCCTTGTTTGGCCAGCAGCCGATACATTGTCGTCCCTGTGCCCCCGCCGGCCACCACAAAAACCTTCCCGGCGGTGCCGTCGCCTTTCATCTCAATGGCACCCAGCCAACGGTTGTAGGCCGCGGCATTCAGCTCGTACAGGTGAGTCACCGTGGCTTCGTTCAGGAGGTCCTCGGGCGGTCCCCAACCAATGATCCGGCCGTCCCTCACCAGGGCGACAATGTCCGAGACCTTGGAGGCAATATCCACATCATGCAGGGAGGCGATCACCGAGATGCCCTGATCGCGGCAGAAGCGGCGCAGGATAGTCATGACTTCCAGCCGATGCTTCAGATCCAGATGAATCGTGGGCTCGTCCAAGATGATGATCTTCGGTTCCTGGGCCAGGGCCCGGGCCAGCAGCAGCTTCTGGCGTTCGCCGTCGGAAAGTTCATTAAAGTAGCGCTCGGCCAGATCCGCGGCGTTGACCAGATGGAGCGCTTTTTGGGTTTTCAGAATGTCTTTGGGCTGCAAGCGTCCGAGGAAGCCGGTATGAGGGTAGCGCCCCAGGGCGACGAAATCAAATCCGGTAAACATCCCGAAAAAGTTGCGTTCGGTCAAGACCACCGCCAGGGTGCGGGCCAAATCTGCCTGGCGATAGTCTTGCAGATTTTTTCCGTCGAGAAAAATGGTCCCCTGCTGCGGGGCCAGCAACCGGGCCAGGGTGCGCAGGATCGTGGTCTTACCGGCCCCATTCGGACCCAACAAAGAGACGAACTGTCCCTGGCGGATTTCCTGGCTGATGTGGCGGACCACGGCCTGGTGGTCATAGCCGACTCCCAAATCCTGCATTTTCATAAGCACCGCAGTTCTCATAGGGAGGTCTTTCTTTTCAATAACAGCCCGATGACGATGGGGGCACCGAAGCAGGCGGTGATGGCGCTGATCGGCACTTCCACCGGCGAAAATATTTGTCTGGCCACCAGATCGCACAAACTGGTAATGGCAGCTCCCAGCAGCAAAGCGCCGGGTATCAGCAGCCGGGCATCGGAGGTCTTTAACGACAGCCGGGCCATATGAGGCACCGCCAGGCCGATAAAGGCCACCGGTCCGGCCGCCGCGGTGACCAACCCCGCCAGGGCGCAGGCCACCAGGACAATCAAAAAGCGGAACAACTTGATGTTCACCCCCATAGACAGGGCATATTCTTCACCCAGTAAAAAGGCGTTCAGGGGCTTGGAAAGGGTGTAAACACCGATGAGCAATAATCCTCCCAGGCCGAGGAGTACGAAGAGTTCTTGCCAGCTTAATCCCGAAAAACTGCCGAACTGCCAGAGCACAAACTGCTTGACCTTCTCCCGCTCGGCAAAGGCCACCAGGATGCTGGTCACCGCGCCGTTGAGATAACCCATCATCAAACCGATAATCAACAGAGTTACGCCGCTCTTGATGTTGGCGGTGATCAGCAGAATAATCGTCATGGTGCCGTAAGCGCCGATAAGAGCGGCCAGGGTGTTGAGATGAGGACTGACCCCGGTGAACCCCAGACTGAGGGTGGAAAGCATCACCATAGCCACCAGCAGGGTGGCACCGGAAGAGATGCCCAGGACAAATGGCCCCACGATGGGGTTGCGGAAAAAGATCTGCAGCAACATACCGGAAACCGCCAGCATCGCGCCCCCCAGCACCGCGGCGATGACCCGGGGCAGTCGTATTTTCCAGAGAATGTCCGCATTCGCCGAGTCCGAGCCGTGCCCGATAATGCTCCAGAGCTCGGATAGGGAAATGGGCACGGAGCCAATGACGGTATTGAGCATCATGGCCGCGACCACGGCAGCGCCAAAAGCTATAAATAACCAGAGTCGGTCCCGAGGGCTGAGAGTGGTGAGATTCATGCCGCTCAATCCAGTTTTTGAAAGAATTGCAATTCATACCCCTGATAAAGCTGGGGATGGAGAATTGCGGCGATCTCCACGATGATGTCATCCAAACGTTCCAGCGACTCATAAAAATGGGGCTGGGGGCAATAAACCAGGCCAGTTTTAAAAGGTTTAATATCCGCCAACCGGGGATTTTCCGTAATCAATTTTTGTTTGGAGTCAATGCCGACGGCGGGGGACCGATAGGTAAAAAATATATCTGCCTGTAAGCCGCTGCTAAAGAACCGTTCCAGGGTGATCTCTAGGCAGGAGGCCCCCCGCACGTCATCGAACAGATAATCGCCGCCCGCCACCTCCACCAACTGCGCCACATAGGAGTTCATCGGTTCGACCAGCACCCGCTTCTGATAGATATCTCCCCAGATTACTTTGGGTTTGCGGCTCACCGACGTTGTCTGCTTTTTAACCTCCGCCAGCTTGGCTTGGATGACGGCCTCATATTGCTTGGCCATTTCCTCCCGGCCAAACAAGGCCGCCAAAAAATAAAAATATTGCAGCCGTTCCTCGATGGTCATCGCCATCGGGGTGGTGGTAATTATGGCGGGAATCTTTAACTCATCCAATTTGGGAAGGAGGCGCTTATCCGAGGTCAGCATGACGTCCGGTGAAACAACTCTCAGTCTCTCGTAATCAATGCCGTTCGGTTCGCCCAAGTAAGCGATTTTTCCCGATCTGATCCCGGCTCTGACATCCGCTGAGGCCCATCTATCTTCCCTTCTGATCACCCCGACCAGGCTGTCGGACAATACCCCTAAATAGCGCATCGCCCCGATATCATAAGGTAAACCAGCTCCCACCCGCTTAACCGGGATGGTGATGATTTGGGTAGGGGGATAACCGGGGAGGGCTGACTTGCCTTCCGGGACCAGAAGAAACCGCCGGCCGACGCCATCAACGATTTCCTGGCGGCCCTCGCCCAGCTCCCTGACCCCGAAGGCCCCTCCCAGACTACCGCCGGACTGCGGTTGGCAAGCCGGTAGGACTAGCCCGGCGGCCACGGCGCTTACCCATAGAATTACGGCCAGCACATGCTTTTTCATATCGTTTGCTCCCTGGTTTTTCGTATCCGGGTGAACTGCAACAGATAGAAAGTGATGCCAATGATAAATAACAGGATGCCCGCCAGGAAAATCTTGATACCAGGGCCGGTTCTAACGGTAAGCTCCACATAAGGCTCCTGTCTTTTCGACTCCCTACTGGTAGGCAGAAATTCATCCAGGTGGAGGGCATAGCCCTCATACCAGCAGGGCCGATTAAAACGCAGTCGGATGATTTCCGTCTGGCCGTTGCCGTCGGCGACGGTAATGTCGGCGGTGGCGTCGATGGCCCTTCCCTGGTAGGAGATCATGGCGTTTTTATCGTAGTAACGCACCTCAAGTTTTTGCAGTTGCAAATGATAGGGCGACCCCGGCAGGCTCACCTGGGAATCCAGGCGCAGGATATTATGCTGATAATTCATGCCCACCGTGACCAGAGTTAAATGACCGACCAGGATGATTAACACCGCGTAATGGATCAGGTGCGGGGATAATCGGATCATGAATCTGAGGCCGTTAGGATAGCAGGCATAGTTGGTGATTATTTTGGCGATCTTATCAGTGGTGCACACAAAACTGTTCACCCCCAGAGCGATCATAAAGAATAAAAAGGTAAAAAACCACCAAGTTATGGCTAGATTGGCCAGTGCCAGGCTGCGCATCCACTCGGGCAGCATCATATAGGTAAGCGGCCGAAAGACCGAGGGATAGGCATTGAAGTAAAAGTATCCGACCAGCAGGTTCAGGCTGACTGCCAGCAAGAGAATCACCGCCAAGTCGAGGTTACAGAGAAAGTTCCAGATGCGTCGGGCCAGATTCACCATAGGCCTCCTGGCAGTTGAAACTTGCCGGTTTCGGGCCAGTAATTAAACACGATCACCACTAGCCCCGCGGCCAGGGCGAATCCGGCCCGCCAGGTGACGGACCACCTGCCGTTGAGGTGCAAGTGGAGAAAACAGGCGTATAAAAACCAGGTAGCGGCAATCGCCAATACCATGGCATCCTCCCAAACAACCAGGGTCCCCCAGCCGCAGTACGACCAGAGGCCGGCGGAAAAAAGGGCCAGGGAGAGAAAGACGTATCCCCAGATGAGCAAGGTGGGAAAGTCAAGCTGAGCGACGGCCTGTTGCCCTTGGTCATTGCGGTGCCGGGCCCAGAGGAAAGCCCCGGCCAGAACCGCCCCGGCCAAAAAACAGGCCCGGGCCGCAACCCCTAAGTAGAGGAACAGATGCGAAAAGATGCAGTGCGATTTGAGAAACGGCAGAAAGAAATCCTTGGGAAAAAAGACCGGGATAATCGCCAGTAAGGCAATCAACGGGATAATCTTCACGGCCTCGGTCGGCTGCCGATGTCGGGCCAGCCACAAGGTCACAACCGCCAGTCCCAAAGGCAACAAAAAGGGTTCCTGATACAGGCACAACAGCGGCCAGGAATTGATCATCCGCAAACAGGCCGAGCCGGTGTTGGCCAAAAGCCCTAGGCCTAAGAAAATAAAGGACAACCCTGACCATCTGAACCACAACGCACTGGCGCTGAGGCCATAGCAAACTACCGCCAGATAGAAGATATTGGTTTCGTACGGCATTGCCTCTCCTAATAAATTGGCATGTTTTTCTGTAGGCGGGGGCTTCCCGCCCCATTTAGGACGGGAAACCCGGCTTTTACAGGAACAGCACGATTATCAGTACCAGCCACCGTTTTCTTCAAAAGCCATCTCCGCTTTCCGGCAGATCCGGCATATAAGACCAGAAACCGGATTATGCTAATCCCTGGCCTTTTTTACTAACTTAATCGCTAACCCAAACAAGGTGCAGCCCAGAACCGTCAGGATAAGATAGGGAAACCCCGGCGGCGTCTGTCCATAGGCTGAAGCCCTGATCGCCTCCGAGGCCGGCGTCAGCGGCAGCAGTTTCAAGATGCTTTGCACCCAGATAGGCATCTTATCAAGCGGAAAAAAGGTGCCCCCGAGAAAGGCCATCGGTGTGATCACAAAATTGGTCAGCAGCGACTGATCCGCATGGGATTTGACTACCATGGCCAGGCCGATGGCCAGGGAGGCGAACAGGAAGCTGTTCAAGATGACCGCCAGCCAGAAAAACAGATTATAGGACAGCCTCACTCCCGAAAGGAACGCAATCAGTATAACGACTAGGACGGACAAAATGGCCCGGGTGATACCCGCCAGGGCCTCACCGGTGACGTAAGCCGGGTCGCTTAGCGGCGAAGCCTGGAACTCTTCGAAGATGCCCCAATAGAAACGGGCCACATTGATCTCCGTGGCGATGGCAAAGGCCTGAACCATACTGGTCATCGCCACCAGGCCGGGGATCAGAAACTCCAGATAAGACCGGCCGTGGATGGTAATATCACTTCCCATCCCCAAACCGAAGGCGATCAAATAGAGAATCGGAGACACCGACATGGAAGCGATCTGCCGCAGGAGTTTACGCCGCAGGATCAACATCTCTCGCAGATATATTGGAAACCAGCCTCGCATCGCCATGGTCCTCAAGGCCCGTCCGGCCCAGTTGCGAGCAGGGCCGCGGTAGGCTCATGGTCCGTGGACACCTGGGCGACGCTGCCGTCGGCCGTGACCTTCTTACCGGTCAGGGTAAGGAAGGCGTCCTCCAGATTCACCCGCCGCAAGGAAAAACTGCCTTGTTGTTGGTCAATGAAGGCCTGGGCCCCCTCGCGGGAAGGAAAATACTGCGTGTGCATGTGGCCGTCGACCATTTTGTCCAAGGCCCACTCGCCGATCCGCGCCTTTAAATTATCCGGGGTATCCAACTGGACAATGTTGCCGAAATCCAGAAAGGCCACCCGATCCGCAAGGAATTCGGCTTCTTCGATATAATGAGTCGTCAGGAAGATGGTGGTCCCGGCTTGCTGAATCTTTTTCAGAAGGGACCAGATCCGGCGCCTAATGGTGGGATCCAGTCCCACCGTAGGTTCATCCAGGAAAAGTATTTCGGGAGCATGCAAGAGGGCCCGCGCCACCATTACCCGTCGCTTCATGCCGCCGGACAGATGGTTTACCAGTCTGTCGCATTGATCGTCCAGTTCCACATATTCCAGCAAGGCGTCAGTCCGGGCCCGACGCTCCTCAGAAGTCATCTGAAAGAGACGCCCATGAAGGTCCAAATTCTCCCGTACCGTCAATTCCATATCCAGGTTGATAACTTGCGGCACCAGTCCGCACTGCCGTTTGGCCTTAAGGGAGTCCCGTTCAAAATGACAGCCGTTCAGATAGGCATCGCCGGCAGTGGGCTTGGTCAGTCCGGTCAGGATTCTGATGGTTGTGGTCTTACCCGAGCCGTTGGGGCCTAAATAGGCGAACATTTCCCCGTTTTCGACCCGGAATGACACCCCGTTTAAGGCCTTAACGGTTTTGTAGCGTTTCACTAAATTGACGATCTCAATCACGGTGACAAATTAATCCTTTTGGGGATGAGCAATAACCCTCGTAACCCCTGGGGTACGTAGTAGGATGGGGATAGTAATGTTGCACTACTTCCGGGTGGTACAGCCCTTTCCAAGGAATTTCCTGCGCGCCTGATTTTCTTCATCGGCTTCCTAATTTTCTCTGATGGCGGACTTCGCTGATATCCAGGGAGATTTCCTGCAACGGTTGGCGACGGATGCGATGGGGCAGCGCCAATTCCGCCGCGAGGTCAATATCATTTTTGTTGACTGCGGTCCTTTCCTGGTAAGCCGCCAAAGTTTTGGCGGTCTTGAGAATGATAATATCGCCGCGATGGCCGTCCACTCCTACATCAAGGCAGTAGGAGGCGATTTCCCAAAGCAGCTTCCGGTCAATGGTCACCTGAGGATACCGCGCCATGGCCTGGACGATGTTCTCCACCAGCCGCTGTGATTCCCCTTCCCAATCCCGGCAGAATTTCTGGGGATCCGCTTCGAAGGCGGCCCGCCGCGCCATAATCGCCACCCGGTCTTGGACCTGTTGAAGGCTCGCAATATTCACGCAGAGACCGAAGCGGTCCAGAAGCTGCGGCCTGAGCTCCCCCTCTTCGGGATTCATGGTGCCGACCAGCGTAAAGCGGGCCGGGTGAGAGAAGGAGACGCCCTCCCGTTCCACGGTGCATACACCCATGGCCGCCGAGTCCAGGAGCACATCGACCACGTGATCGTCCAGGAGATTGACCTCATCGACATATAAAATGCCCCGGTGGGCTGCGGCCAAGATCCCCGGTTCAAAGCGCTTTTCGCCCTTTTTCAAGGCCTGTTCGAGGTCGAGGGTGCCCACCACCCGATCCTCGGTGGCGCCCACCGGTAGTTCGATCACCCGAATCTCCCGCCGGATTATCTCCGGGGAGCCGTGCAGCACCTGTTCCCGGCATTCGGCATTGGTGCATTCCCGGCATAACTGAATATTTTCGCCCGGAGCCAACTGGAAGAGGCAATCCTTGACGACCTCGATCCGGGGCAGAATCTCTGCCAGTGACCGCACCGCGGTGGATTTGGCCGTGCCCTTTTCACCCCGGATCAGCACCCCGGAAAGCGTGGGGTTGATGACGTTTAAAATCAGTCCCAGTTTCATCCGGTCCTGGCCGACAATAGCCGCGAAAGGATAGTTCCTTCCTGGTTTCACGAAATATTCCTCCTCACCACATCCACCAGCTCATTGGCCTTGAGGTCTTCTATTTTGAAATAATTAGCGCCCAAGGCGGCCGCCAGCTCGGCTGCCAGGCCGAAACTGACAATCCCGGCTTCTTCGGTATCCACGACGATAAACTTGATCCTTTCTTCCTGGGTCATCTGGCGGGCAAAACTCAAGGCCTCCGTCACCGGGTTTGATTCACCGCAGGCGATGTTGGCCTTACCGTCAGTGATCACGATGACGATCGGTTCGGAGGCCGGGTCCTTGAGCAGATAATTGCGCAGAATTTCGTAGCCCTTAAACAACCCGGCGGAAAGCGGCGTCCGGCCGCCGACGGGCATTTCTTCAAGCAGTTTCCCGGCCATTTCAATGGAGGAGGTGGGGGGCAAGTTGACCCAGGCCTCCCGTTTCCGGAAGGAAACCATCGCCACCCGGTCCCGCTTCTGATAGGCATCCAACAGCAAAGACATGATGGCCCCTTTGGACGCCGCCATTCGGCCCCGCGCCCCCATAGAGCCGCTGGCATCCACGATAAACAGCAGAAAATTGCCGATGCGCTTTTCCCGGACCTTGTGGCGCACGTCCTCAGGGTGGATATGGACGGCCAGGGATGAATCTGGCCGACGTCGGCGGTGCTGATAAGGAGCCGCGGCTCGCACCGTGGCATCCAAAGCGAGGTCGTCGCCGTGACGGTGCTCGATGCTCTTCACATATCGGCCCTGTTTCAGGGCAGTCCGGGTGCGGGACCGTCGCCCCGAACCCCGGCGCAGCTTACGGTCCTTATCCTGGCTGAAACGCTTGACTTTAAAAGTAGTGCCCACCTCGAAAATATGCTCGGCAACCTCATTATCCCTGCCATTCGCCGCGGCCTCCCGGTCCTGAGGGAGCGGCGGCATGGTTTCTTCGGGTAGCTGATTCTCTTGCCGGTCCGGTTCCTCCCGGTGGTCGTCCTCCGGGGAGTCATCCCGCAACGGTTCTGGAAGCGGGGGCTCGGGCGGTGGGGGAGGAGGTGGCGGCGGCATGGTCTCCCGGCGGCGATGCAGAAGGGCCATGGCCGCGACCTCTTTGATCTCCTCCATACCCGCCTCGGCTTTACCGCGATAGGCCGCCAGGGCTAAGGCCGCCCGTTCGATAATGATATCCGCCCGGTGCCCGGCGACCTTATGGCTCAGGCACAACTCCGAGATCAGCGGGCGCAGGTGCTTCGGAAACCGCACGTTGGGCAAATTCTTTTTGGCCTGGGCAATCTGGTGGGCGATTTTCTCGTTTTCCGCCCGATATGCCGCGCTAAAGTCTTCCGGCTGGGTGTCGAAATCCTCCCGTCTTTGCATGAGTTCTACGCGGGCTTCCAGGTCGGCGCTGCCGTGCACCTCGATACACAGACCGAAGCGATCCAGGAGTTGAGGCCGCAAATCACCTTCTTCAGGATTCATGGTGCCTACTAGAATAAGGCGGGCGGGATGCTGAAAGGAAATCCCTTCCCGCTCCACCACATTCACCCCGCTGGCCGCGGTATCCAGGATGATGTCCACCAGGTGATCGTCTAACAGGTTGACCTCATCGATATAGAGAATGCCGCGGTTGGCCTTGGCCAGAAGTCCGGGCTGAAACTGTCTGGTGCCCTGCTTAACCGCAGCTTCAAAGTCGATGCCGCCCAGCACCATATCTTCCGTGGCATTGAGGGGCAGATCGACAAATTTCACCCGGGAGGTAACCCCGCCGTTCTGGGGTGGCTGGCCGCGGCAGTCGCGGCAATAGTCCTCCGGGGCCTCCGGGTCGCACCGGAAACGACAACCAGCCACCACCTTAATCTCAGGCAATAAGGCCGCCAAGCCCCTGACCCCGGTGGACTTGGCCGTGCCCTTTTCGCCCCGGATCAAAACCCCCCCCACCCGCGGATCAATGGCGTTCAAGATGAGGGCCAGCTTCATCTCCTCCTGTCCCACAATGGCGGCAAAGGGATAGACTTTACGGCTAATGACGCCGGTTTTCGCATTATCATCGTCCATGATAGATTCCTGCCGGTGGTCCTGGGGCTGGATCGATGGAAAATTTCTCGTAGGCGTCCAACCTTAACCCGTGGCCTCCTCAATCTCGCCCTCGATATCCAGATAGGCGTCCCGGAGCTTGTTGGTCATCTCCGGAGACGCCTGCCACATACCGCGGTTAATCGCCTCCAGGAGCTTATCCAGAATATTTTGCAAGGCATAGGGGTTCACTTCCTTCATCCAGCGCTGCATCTCAGGATCCAAGGCATATTTACCGGCAAAGCGTTCGTACATGAAGTCGTCGATTACTTCCGCGGTGGCGTCCCAACCCAGAATTACATCCATCATTTTCGATAGATCACCCGCGCCTTTATAGCCATGACGTTTTAAGCCCTCGATCCATTTGGGATTCAGCAGTCGGGCGCGGAAAATGTGTTTGGCCTCTTCAAAGGTGGTGCGCATCTTGACCCGCTTCGGATCACTGGAATCACCCACCAAAGCAAAGGGCAACTCCCCCCGGACCGACTTTACCGCCACGATCAACCCGCCGTAATAATTGTAATAATCGGTACAGGAGAGTATGTCGTACTCCCGGGAATCCTCATTTTTTACGGTCACGTCCATGCGGAACAGCAGGCGGCGGAAGGTCTCCGGCTTCTGCTGGCCGTAACTTTCCTTCCCATAGGCATGCGAGGAGTAGCGGATATAATTGTCGGCCAGGTCCTCTTGGGTTTCCCAGGCCTTGGCCTCGATCAACTCGGCGACGCCGGCGCCGTAGGTGCCCGGCGGACAGCCGAAGACCCGGAAGGTCGCCTCCCGCAAGGCCTCCTTTGAGTTCATGCCGGCCTGGAGATATTCTTCAAGATCCTGTTGCACATGCCGCCTGATCATGTTGGTCTCCAGGGGGTCATCGAAGACCGCCAACATCTGCACCGCCTGGTCGATCAGTTCCACCAGGTTGGGGAAAGAATCCCGGAAAAATCCGGATATGCGCGGCACTACGTCAATGCGCGGCCGCTGCAATTCGGACCGGGGAATGATCTCCACCCCCTTGACGTTACCGCTGCCCGGCTGCCAAACCGGTTTGACGCCCATCAGGTAGAGAATTTCCGCCAGGTCGTCCCCCTTGGAGCGCATGGTGGAGCCGCCCCACAGAATGATGCCCACACTCTCGGGATACTTGCCGGTATCGTTCAAATAACGCTCCAGCAGGGCGTCTCCCAGGCGCTTGCCTACCTCCCAGGCACCCGGGCTGGGAATCTTCAGGGGATCCACCGAGTAAAAATTCCGGCCGGTGGGCAGAATATCGGCCTGCCCGCGGCTGGGGGCCCCGGACGGCCCCGGCTCGACAAAACCGCCCTCCAAAGCGTTCAGCGCGGCGTCAATTTCTTCAGTTGCGCGACGGATGTTGGGCACCAACCGTTGCGAGATGTAATCCAACACTGCTGCGACGTTGGGGTGCGGTTGGCCCAGTACCGACGTGATAATCTCCTG
>JAQVHY010000194.1 GCA_028695935.1 Desulfobacca sp. | reverse complement strand
CCTGCCGACTACGCCAAATGCAGACATTCCCAGTATTAGTAGAGGCAATTAGTTGTTATTTTAAAGGAAAAGCTCCAGATATCGCTTGGATTTCCCAAGCATAATTTTAAACCCTGTGATCGATTACATTTTATTTCCTCGTTCCCAAGTTGTACTTGGGAACAACATCTGGCTCAAAAATGGGCTTTGATTCTTTAGCATAATTATGGAAGGACGATATAAGGTCACCGAACTGAATAAATTGCTTACTGCACTATTGTAAGCTGGTGGCACGTCTTCACCAGTGCCAGTCATCTGGACTTTACCATTGCCTCTTGGTGGGCGAGCCCAAGTACAACTTGGGCACGAGTGGAAAAAGGGCCGTAGGGCCGTAGGGCGGGAAAGCGCAGCGCATCCCGCCGTTTTAATCTCCATATCAAGACAACTCAAATCCTCAGCATTATTAGCCGATTATTTGATCCCAGAAGCCCTGGGCCTGGAGGAGGAGTTCGCAGGTTTCCCGGACCGCGCCCCGGCCGCCGGGGAGGGAGGTCACCCAATGGGCCGCGTCCTGGACTTCCGGCACCGCGTCGGCTACGGCAATGGCCAGACCTACCTGCCGGAAGAGGGCCAGATCCACCAGATCGTCGCCCATGGCCGCGACCTGGCGCGGTTCTAGTTTAAGCAGGTCAAGAAGTTCGTGGAGGATGACGATTTTATCCCGGACGGATTGGAAAACTCGGGTGATGCCCAGGTCTTGGGCGCGATGGTTGACGACCTCGGAGTGTCGGCCGGTGATCAGGGCCACCTCGATGCCGAACCGCTGGGCCAGCTTGATGCCGTGACCGTCCCGGACGTGAAAAAACTTGAGTTCCTGGCCCGCGTCGGTATAGATAATCCGTCCGTCGGTGAGCACCCCGTCCACATCCAGCAAGAGCAGACGTATACGGCGGGCCCGGTCCCAAACCGCCGCTGGGTATGCTGTGGGTTTCATGATGGCTCTGTTATCTTTTGCTGTTGGAAGGCATGAAGTTCTTGAAGATGGCGCCACAGGCTAAACACCTGGTGCAGGTGTAGAGAATTGGGGCCGTCGCAGCGGGCCTGCTCCGGGTGGGGGTGCACCTCCATAAACAGGGCATCCACTCCGACGGCCACCGCGGCCTGGGCCAGATAGGGGATAAATTCCCGCTGGCCCCCCGAGGCACAGCCCTGGCCGCCGGGTAACTGCACGCTATGGGTAACATCCATCACCACCGGGTAGCCCAGGCTGCGCAGGATCGGTAGACTGCGGAAATCCACCACCAGATTGTTATAGCCAAACATGCTGCCGCGTTCGGTGAGCATCAGGTGATGGTGATTGACCGCGGTAATTTTCTCCACTACCTGGCTCATATCCCAGGGTGCCAGAAACTGGCCTTTTTTGATATTGAGCGGCTTGCCGGTCTGGGCCGCGGCCTGGAGGAGATCGGTCTGGCGGCATAAAAACGCGGGAATCTGCAGCACGTCCAAGACTTGCGCGGCCGGCTCCACCTGCCAGACTTCGTGGACATCCGAAATTACCGGCAGGCCGACCTCGCCTCGCACCCGGGCCAGGATCTCCAAACCCGCGGTTAGGCCTGGACCCCGATAGGAGGCCGCCGAGGTCCGGTTGGCCTTGTCAAACGAGGCCTTGAAGATTAAAGGTTGGGCTAACTGCTCCGCATAGCCTTTTAAAGTCCTGGCGATCTCCAGGGTTAAGGCCGCGGATTCGATGACGCAGGGTCCGGCAATAATCACCAGACCGCCATCACCTATAACAAAATCAGCTACGGGGACCAAGTGGCGCATGGGCTTAAATAAAACTCTCGGTGGACGCCTGGCCTTGCTTATACTCCAGACAGGCGCGGATAAAATCGCTGAACAAGGGATGCGGCTGCATGGGCCGGGATTTGAACTCCGGGTGGAATTGACAGCCCAGAAACCAGGGATGATCTTTTAGTTCGATGATCTCGACCAATTCGCCGTTCGGCGACGTGCCGCTGACTACCAGGCCCTGTTCTACCAAGGTATCCTTAAATTTATTATTAAATTCATAGCGGTGGCGGTGGCGCTCCAAAACCTCTGACTTCCCATAGGCCCGGGCCGCCAGGTGGCCGGTTTTCAGGATGCAGGGATAAGCCCCCAACCGCATGGTGCCGCCCTTGTCCGAGGTGAGGTCGCGGCGACAGATGGCCTGGCGACGATAATCAAACCATTCGCGCATCAGATAGATCACCGGATAGGGCGATTGGGCATCAAACTCCTCGCTTTGCGCCCCCTCCAGGCCATTGACGTGGCGGGCGAATTCGATCACCGCCAGTTGCATCCCCAAACAGATGCCCAGAAACGGCACCTGCTGCTCCCGGGCATAACGGATGGCGCTGATCTTGCCCTCGACCCCGCGATAGCCAAACCCCCCCGGCACCAAGATGCCATGCAGGTGGCTCAGCAGACCTTCGGGACCCTCGCGCTCGATGGTTTCGGCGTCAATATAATTCAGGTGCGTGGCCACCTGGTGGGCCAGGCCGCCGTGTACCAGGGCCTCATGCAAGCTCTTATAGGATTCCTGGAGATTGACATACTTGCCGATAATCCCTATCTCTACTGTATCCGTGGGGTGTTTGAGGCGATCGGCCAACTCCTGCCAGGCCTCCAGGCGCGGGGCCCGGGTCCAGATATTCAGGGTCTCGATAATCCGTTCATCCAGACCTTCCTGGTGGTAATTTACCGGGATTTCATAGATGCTTTCAACGTCTTGGGCGGTGATCACCGATTCCGGTCCGACATTGCAAAATAAGGCGATTTTGGCCTTGATTTCATTGGATAGCATCTTTTCGGTGCGGCATAAAATGATGTCCGGTTGGATACCGATGCTCCGGAGTTCCTTGACGCTGTGTTGGGTAGGCTTGGTTTTGACTTCCCCTGCGGTTTTGATATAAGGGACCAGGGTCAGGTGGATATAACAGACATGCTCCTTGCCGATATCACCCTTGAATTGGCGGATGGCCTCTAAAAAGGGCAGGCTCTCGATATCACCGACCGT
>JAQVHY010000193.1 GCA_028695935.1 Desulfobacca sp. | reverse complement strand
CACCCCCACCCTAACCCTCCCCCCTCAAGGGGGAGGAAAAAACGGGTTTCCGGATAGATACTAACTAGGGATTTGAACCTTGAAGCCGGAAATGCCGGTGAGAACGGCCTGGTGCCGTTATTGCGGCCAGGAAAGCCCCTTTATTTCAAGAACCTTGGGATTTTGTGCTGCCTGTATCCGACAGCATTTTGACAAAGTCTGGCCGGAAATCGAGAAGCTGCATCAGGCCAGCCGCCAGGCCTTTCGACTGCCGGTGTGTCCCCCGCGAGACCCTACGGGTAAGCTCTGCACCCTATGTTTTCAGGCCTGCCGCATCCCGGAGGGTGAAGTCGGCTATTGCGGGGCCCGGCGGGTCGAAGATGGCCAGTTACGGGGCGGCGGGCCGGCCGGGGCCCGGCTCAGCTTTTACCATGATCCGCTGCCTACCAACTGCGTGGCCGATTGGTTCTGTCCCGGCGGCACCGGTCGCGGATATCCCCATTATGCCCATCGCCCCGGACCGGAACATGGCTACCTCAATCTGGCCGTCTTCTACCATGCCTGCAATTTTAATTGCCTGTACTGCCAGAACTGGCATTTCAAAAAATTGACCTTTACCAGTCCGGCCATCTCCGCCCGGCAGTTGGCGGCCGCGGTCCAGGCCAACACCGCCTGCCTCTGTTACTTTGGCGGCGATCCTACTCCGCAATTGCCCCACGCCCTGGCCACGGCGCGCTTGACCCGGCAACAGCCGGTGGCGTCCGGACGCCCGGTGCGCATCTGCTGGGAGACCAACGGCGCCATGCAGGCGCGCTGGCTGAAACCGCTGGTCGCCAGTTGCCTGGATAACGGCGGCATCATTAAAATCGACCTCAAGGCCTTCAGTGAAGAGATCCATCTGGCACTGTGCGGGGTCAGCAATTCCCAGACCCTAAAAAATTTTGCCGCCCTGGCGGCCCGCTCACGGGAGCGACCGGAGGTGCCGCTGCTCATGGCCAGCACCCTCATGGTTCCGGGGTATGTTGATTTAGCAGAGATTCACGGCCTGGCCCGGTTTATTGCCACCCTCAATCCGGATATTCCTTATAGCCTGCTGGCCTTTTATCCCCAGTTTTACCTCAACGACCTGCCGGTGACCTCGCGTGATTTTGCCTTGCAGGCCCAACAGGTGGCCCTGGCGGCCGGGGTTCGCAACGTCCACCTGGGCAATATTCATCTGCTGCACTAAAACCCGATATTTCTCATGAAATCAAGGACACGGCCCACCTTCCTTTACCAACAGTGGCTGGAAGATACCCTAAAAAGATATCTAGATATGCATCAACCGCCTAAATTAAAGGGCCGCCTACTGATCATGCCGGTCCGTCAGTACGGCGCGGCCTTGATGCAGGCCTATCTGGGGCAGTTTTCCCTGGCCTGGATCGCCGACCTCACCGACTTCCCGCTCCCGGTGCTCCAAAGCTGGCGTCAGGAAACCGAGTTTCTGGTAGTGATGGATTGGAGCAAACAGGTGTTCGTCGAACATTTAGGGCAACGTCTGACCCTGTATGACTACTCTGTAGATCAATATCATGAAATTGCTGGCGAATACTCGCTTTTAGAAACTTCCCTGCGGGTGGCCGGGCGCACCAAACTCTATGAAACCTTCAGGACCCTGGGAGAACGGCTCATCGGCCGTCATAAGTATAAACTGGCAGTGGAAACCTATGATCTGCACCTCTTCCATCGCCTGCTGCTCTTTTTTCTGGCCCTGGAACATTACTGGCCGGGACCGGCCGGAACCCGCCTGCGGGAGCGCTTTTTGCCCCTGGCGCGGGAGGTGGTCTGGCCGCAACTGGGATTGGCGCCGACGCCGGAATCCCAATTAGCTGCAGCCCAGGATAAATACTCCATCTCCAAACTTTGTCCGGCACTAGAGTTGCAGCTTCGCGCGGTCTTTGATAACTTACCTTGAAACTTAACTCTTTTTTGAGTCCCTATATTACTTACCAGCATGAAAGGACAACAACACATCCATATCGGCACCTCGGGATGGCATTATCAGCATTGGCAAGGGCCATTCTATCCACCCGAGGTATCGCCCCCGGATTTTTTGGATTATTATGCCCGGTATTTTCAGAGCGCGGAGATTAACAATACCTTTTATCAATTGCCTAGCGAATCGACGTTGGCGGGCTGGGCCGATAAAGTCCCTGAGGGGTTCATTTTTGCGGTCAAGGCCAGCCGCTATATCACCCATATGAAGAAACTCAAAGACGCGGACCAGACCCTGGCCCCGCTGCTGGAGCGAGTCAACATCTTGGGGAAAAAATTGGGACCGATCCTCTTCCAACTGCCGCCCCGGTGGCATTGTAATCTCGACCGCTTAAACGCCTTTTTGGCAGTTTTGCCTCCAGGCCGGCGTTATGCTATCGAGTTCCGCGACCCGAGCTGGTTGACGGAAAAAACCTATGAGGCCCTGGCCGCGCACCGGGTGGCCTTCTGTATCTACGATTTCGCCGGTCGGCAAACTCCGAAAGCAGTGACCGCGGATCTGGTTTACCTGCGGCTGCATGGCCCCGCCGGCCCCTACCAGGGCTGTTATGATACCCCATTTCTGGCGGGTTGGGCCGGAGCCTTGGCGACCTGGGCGGCCCAGGGCAAGGAAATTTTCTGTTACTTTGATAATGATGAAGCCGGTTATGCGGTCCAGAATGCGCTGCAATTACAACAAATGATCGCTAACGGCTAACTGCTGGTCAGGTCTGCAGCTGAATTAGTATGCATCCAGAAACTCCCCCGCCCCTGGTGGGAGGGGGTTGGGGGGAGGGGGACGTTAATTTCAACATATTGAGATTATATAATATTTTATCACCCCCACCCTAACTCTCCCCCATCAAGGGGGAGGGAAAAGCGGGTTTCCGGAGGGATACGAATCAGCCTTTAGACCTCGGGCCTTACAGCAGGTTTTTGAAAAGGAGATGGTATGAATGATTTTCTGCGGCGATGATATCCTATCATTCAAAAACTGATGGGGTAGACAGGTTACAGGCTGGATGCGTTTCGTGAGGCGCAAGACCTCGAAAAGGAGATTGGTCA
>JAQVHY010000192.1 GCA_028695935.1 Desulfobacca sp. | reverse complement strand
CCGTTCAATAACCGGATGTCGGCCCTGACGGATGCCTAAGCCCGGCGTCTTTTGCAGCCGCGGGCAGGTATATTGATACTGGCTGGCGATCTCGGCCAGAGCGGCCAAAACATCCAGGGTGGCCACCGCGTCCGCCACCGTCTTTAAACGCCCGGACTCGGCCCCGACCTGTTGCCGGACTTCTTTAAAAAGTTGTAATTCCAGTTGTCCCCGGGCCTCCTCCGCGCCCAATACCCGGGTTTCGTAGTCCTTGAGATCAGCGGTAATGAAGCGTTCAGCGTTGACCAGGGTCTGCTTGCGGATATAATCCTCGGGGACCAGATGCAGGTTGGCCCGCGACACCTCCAGATAATAGCCGAACACCTTGTTAAACCGGACCTTGAGGGAATTGATGCCGGTGCGTTGCCGCTCCTGGGCTTCCAGGCGGGCGATCCAGTCCTTGCCGGCGCGACTGAGGGCCAGCAGTTCGTCCAATTCCGGGTGGTAGCCTTCCCGGATAATCCCGCCGTCTTTGATGGCTAACGGCGGTTCGGCCACCAGGGCCTGATCAATCAACTGATGGATATCTTGCAGGTCCTCCAGTTGCGCCTGGGTCGCGGCCAGCAAGGCGGGCAAATTGCCGTTTAAGATGGCCTTTAGCGCCGGTAACTGGGCCAGAGAATTTTTCAGGGCCACCAGGTCGCGGGGCGTGGCCTGCTCCAAGGCGATGCGGGCGGTCAGACGCTCCAGATCGGCCATGCCTTTTACCGCCTGCCGCCATTGCTGCCTCAGGCTGCTGTTGTCCTTGAAAAATGCTACCGCGTCGAGCCGGGCCTGAATATCGTCGATCTGGCATAAGGGGTAACGCAGCCAGTGGGCCAGCTTACGGCCGCCCATGGCGGTTAAGGTCGCATCCAACAGGTCGAGTAGTGAACCCTGGCGGCTGCGGGTCCGGGATGTTTCAAAGATTTCCAGGTTGCGCAGGGTGGCCTCATCCAGACCTAAATAATCATCCAGGACCTCGGGAATGAGGCGGATAATATGCCGCGGCGTGGTATTTTGGGTTTCTTCCAGATAATAGAGCGTGGCCCCGGCGGCCTGCAGCCCCAGGGTATAATCGGCCACTCCAAAGCCATCCAGGAACAGCGTGCCCAATTGCCGGGTCAGTCGTCGGGTCGCGGCCTTGATTTCAAAGGCCTCGGCGCCCAGGTAACGAATACTGGGACTTTGCGGAAAACCTTCCAGAAAGCCATTTATGTCCTCGGCCTCCAGAAAATCCGGCAGCAACAGTTCCACCGGCCGCCGCCGCCCGAGCTCCTCCCACATGAGCTGTCGATCCCGCCCCTCGGCGACCCGAAAGTCGCCGGTGGACAGGTCCAGATAGGCCAGGCCCCAGGATTTCTGGTTCCAGGTGACCGCGGCCAGATAGTTGGCCTCGCGGGCCGCCAGGTTGGCGGGGTCAACGATCACCCCCCGGGTCAGGATCCGGGTGACCTGGCGCCGCACCAGCCCTTTGGCCTGGCGGGGGTCCTCTACCTGTTCACAGATGACTACCCGAAAACCTTGATCGAGCAGGCGGGAGATATAGCCCTCGGCCGCGTGGCAGGGAAAACCGGCCATGGGGATGGGCTCTTCCTCGGCCCGGCTGCGGCTGGTCAGGGCGATATTCAGGGCCTGGGCCACCTGGCGGGCATCGTCAAAGAAAACTTCGAAAAAGTCGCCCATCTGGAACAACAGCAGCGCATCCTGATGCTGGCTCTTGACCTCCAGATACTGGCGCAGCATGGGGGTGATCTTTTCAGACCGCACTTCCGACATAAATACATTATATCGCAAAATGGCCGGGGGCGGGAAAGGTCGTTTTACGTTCCCAAGTACAACTTGGGATCGAGCTAAACGAGTTAGTTTTCATCCGGAAACTCCCCCGCCCCTGGTGGGGGGGGGCCGTTAATTTCAATATATTGAGATTATATAATATTTTTTCACCCCCACCCAAACCCTCCCACCTCAAGGGGGAGGGAAAAGCGGGTTTCCGGACGGATACGAGTTAAAAAAACGTAGCCTACCTTATTGACGTTCCTGAATGCAACGGGGGAGCGAATTTTCCAGTTCTGCGGCCCGCGGGGGATCGTAGCGCCGTAACTCCTGGATGGCATCCTGGGCCGCGCCATAGTTGCCCGAGAGATAATAGGAAAAGGCCAAATTATTCCAGGCCTCGGGAACATCCGGCTTAAGGCGCAGGGCCTCCCGACAAGCTGCCACCGCGTCGCGGTAGCGGCCCATTCTGACATAAGCGACGCCCAGGTTGTTCCAGGCCGCGGCATCATCCGGCTGAAGCCTTAGGGCTTCCTGGTAAGTCGCCAGTTCCTGGCCATAATGCCCCAGTTTGCCATAAGCTACGCCCAGATTATACCAGGCCTCGGCATAATCAGGCTTAAGCCGCAAGGCTTCCTGGTATGCCGCGAGCTTAGCGCGGTAGCGGCCCAGGTTTTCATAAGCCAGGCCCAGGCAGCCCCAGGGCAGGGCGTTGGTGGGCTCGGCCTCGATCCAACGGGAGCAATAGGCCGCCAGCCCCTGCCAGTCCTGGGCCTTTTCCAGGGCCAAGGCCTGTTTGGCCCAGCCAACTTTTATTCTGACGCCCGATCCCGAAATCTCAGGGGCTTGATTACTTACTTCAACCCCGGGCTTGGGGGTCTGGCGCTGGGCGATCGCGTTGATGCCCTCCACTGCTAGGGCAAAATTTTGACCTTGATTGTCTTTCAGGTAAGAATTGATAATCCCTACCAGTTCCCCGGCCGCGTTGAACAGGCCGCCGCCGCTGGAGGCGGGCGAAAAAGCCGCGGTAGTCTGGATGAGAGGCGGCGGGCCAGCGTCAACTTGGGAGACCATCCCTTCGGACCGGGAGAGTTCCAACCCTTGGGACGCACCCACGGCATAAACCCGCTCACCCACCCGGAGTCTCTGCGTCTTACCCACGCGGGCGGGTTTGGCCGTCAGACCGGGGGCCGCGAGCCGACAGAGGTCTTGGTCGGGGTCGGCGGCTTTTAAGGTGGCCGGGATAGCTTCCTGGCCCACGGTATAGCGA
>JAQVHY010000095.1 GCA_028695935.1 Desulfobacca sp. | reverse complement strand
GAAACGGGCCGTGTCCAGGATGCCGGCCATGCCGATAACCCGTTCGCGGGGGAAGTCGCTGACCTTTTTCATGACATAACACATAGCGTCCAGCGGGTTGGCGACGTTTATGAGAATCGCTGCCGGGGAATGAGCCACCACATTTTTCGTGACTTCGGCGACGATCTTGGTGTTGGTATTCAGCAAATCTTCCCGACTCATGCCCGGTTTGCGAGCCACGCCCGAGGTAACGATGACCACATCCGAAGCCGCGGTCTCTTCGTAACCATTGGTGCCGATGATATTGACGTTAAATCCAAAAATCGGACGGGCCTCCATCAGGTCTAAAGCCTTACCCTGGGGCATCCCCTCCACGATATCAACCAGGACGATGTCGCCCAATTCGCGCTCCGCCAGCCAATGGGCGCAGGTCGCCCCGACATTGCCGGCCCCCACCACGGTGATCTTTTTTCGTGCCATCTGGCTTCCTCCCTTTATGCCAACTTGCCTGAGTGCGACAGTCAAGTAAATTTTTATTCAAATCTTTAAATATTAATGTTTTTGGGTAGGGGAAGCAACCGAAATTTTGTAAGCCGCCGCACCGGTTGGAATCCGGTGCTACCGGAGTTTTAGAGTGCTGGTGACTAGATTGCAATGTTGCCGTTAATACCATACAATATTTTCGACTTTAGGGGAGCAGTCAGGATGATGGGCAGCACGCGTTATTTGAAATACGTGGTTCTAGGCGGCATATTGCTGATCCTGCTCGGCGGCGGCTGGTGGTGGCTGGCCGAGCGCGGGCCGCAGGTCCGCTATCAGTTGGAGCCCGTACGGAGCATCGACCTGGAAGTCAAGGTAGTGGCCAATGGCACCCTGAATCCGGTAACCACTGTGCTAGTCGGCACGCAGGTTACCGGCATGATCAAGAAAATCTATGCCGACTATAATTCCGAGGTCAAAAAAGGTCAGGTGATTGCCCAGATCGATCAGGCCTTGTTTCAGGCCCGAGTGGATCAGGCCCAGGCCAATTATCAGGTGGCCCAGGCCAATGTCCTCAAAGCCCAGGCCAACCTGGATGATGCCCGCAAGGACTTCCACCGTTATCAGACGCTCTGGGGGCAGAATCTGGTCGCGCGCGACGATTTGGACAAGGCTTATACCCGTTATGAAACCAGCCGCGCCGAGTTGCAGGCGGCCCAGGCCCAGGTAGCCCAGGCCCTTGCCAACCTGAAAAGCGCGAAAACCGACCTGGATTACACCACCATAGTATCGCCCGTGGAGGGGGTGGTGGTATCGCGCGCTGTCGATGTCGGTCAGACCGTGGTGGCCAGTTTCCAAACCCCTACCTTGTTTAATATTGCCCAGGATCTGACCGAGATGCAGGTTGATACCTCCGTGGACGAAGCCGATATCGGCAAAGTCAAAGAGGGCCAGACCGCCACTTTTATGGTTGATGCCTATCCGGGGCGCCGCTTTACCGGCCAAGTCACGCAGGTCCGGCTGTCTCCCCAGACCGTGCAAAACGTCGTCACTTATAATGTCGTGATTGAAACCGAAAACCCGGAATTTCTCCTCAAACCCGGTATGACCGCCAGCGTCGACATCCTAGTGGCCCGACGGCAACAAGTGCTGGCGGTGCCCAACGCTGCCCTCCGCTTTCGGCCATCGGCACCGGCGGACGTTGCCATCCCGGAGGGCACTCACGTCTGGCGTCTGGGCGCTGAGCAGCGCCCGGTCCCCGTTCCCCTGGTCACTGGTCTCAGCGACGGCCAATGGACCGAAGTACTGGAGGGTGATTTAAAAATCACTGATCAGCTCATTGTAGCTCAGGTCTCGGCCGCGAACGACCAGGGACACCGGACCCCAGCAGGCCGGCGCGGCCCGTTTTAAGACTCCCATTATGGCCTTAATCCGATTGCACCAGGTTGCCAAGACCTATAGCCGCGGGGCCCATACCATAACCGCCCTGCGGGACATCGATCTCGAAGTTGAAAAGGGGGAATTTCTATCCATCATGGGGCCGTCAGGGTCCGGTAAATCCAGTTTAATGCATATCTTGGGGTGCCTGGATACCCCCAGCCAGGGGCGATTCTATCTGGAGGGCGTCGATGTCTCCTCCTTAGATCGGGATGCCCTGGCCCAGATCCGCAACGAAAAGATCGGCTTTGTCTTCCAGCAATTTTATCTGCTGCCGCGGCTTAGCGCCCTGGAAAACGTGGAGATGCCACTGCTTTATACTCGCCTGGCCGCGTCCTGGCGACCGGTCCGGGCCCGCCAAGCCTTGGCGCAAGTCGGACTGGCCGGGCGGGAAGAGCACCTTCCCTCGGAGCTTTCCGGCGGCGAGCAACAGCGGGTGGCCATTGCCCGGGCCTTGATCAATAACCCGGTTCTGCTCTTGGCCGATGAACCGACCGGCAATCTGGACACCGCCACCGGTCTGGAAATCATGGCCCTGTTTCAACATTTGAACCAAGAGCAGGGGCTGACCATTATTCTGGTCACCCATGACCCTGATATTGCCGCCTTTACCAGTCGCCTAGTGATGTTGCGAGATGGCCTGATGATCAGCGACCGCCCCAACCCGGCGGCGCAAGTCAAACTGGCTCGGAGTTGACATGCCGCTATATCTGGCCGACACCTTTGTTTCTTTTCGGCATCGCAACTATCGCCTGTTTTTCTTGGGCCAGGCCATCTCCCTGGTGGGCACCTGGATGCAAACCGTGGCCCAAGGCTGGCTGGTATTATTATTAACCAACTCGGCCTTTCTGCTGGGCCTGGTGGGAGCGCTTTCCACTCTGCCCATCCTGCTGTTTTCCTTCTGGGGTGGGGTGGTCGCCGATCATGTCAATCGCCGCACCATGGTAACCCTGACCAACACCTTCGCCCTGCTGCTGGCCCTGCTGCTCGGCCTGTTGATCTTCCTGGATTGGGTGGCCATCTGGCATATTTTGCTGATCGTCTTCGGACTGGGGACGGTCATGGCCTTTGATATCCCGGCGCGGCAGTCCTTTATTGTGGAATTAGTCGGCCGGGAAGATCTGCCCAACGCCATTGCCCTAAATTCCAGCCTGTTTAATGGCACCCGGGTCCTGGGGCCGGCGGCCGCGGGGCTGATGATTGCCTCGGTGGGCCTGGCCAACTGTTTTTTTATCAATGCCTTAACTTATGTAGCCCCCATCTTCGGGCTGATGCTGATGCGCCTGCCGCGCTTCTCGGTGGCCCGACCCCGACCCCGGACCTGGACCGGCATGCTGGAACTGGTCGGCCATCTGCGCACCCGCCCGGATCTGACCTGGATGCTGGTGGTCATGGCGATTATCTCGGTGCTGGCCCTGCCCTTCCTGGTGCTGATGCCCATGATTGCCCGGGATGTTTTGGGCACCGGGGCCCGGGGCTACGGCTTCCTGATGGCCGCCACCGGCTTGGGGGCCTTTTTGGGGGCCTTGATTTTAGCCAACTGTCTGCGCCGCTACTCACCCATGCCTTTTTTCTGGGGCGGCGCGGCCTTACTGGTCCTGGCCCTGATCTCTTTTTCCTGGTGTCGGAATTATACCCTGGCCTTGGGCTGGCTGTTTCTGGCCGGATTGGGGATGGTCATTAATATTTCGACCACTAACAGCCTGCTGCAACTCAATGTCCCGGACGAACTGCGGGGGCGGATTATGTCCTTATTCAGCCTGATTCTGATCGGCCTTAATCCGGTAGGCAGTCTGCTGTTCGGCACCCTGGCCGATTACTGGGGCCCCTGCCTGACCGTGGGGCTGGGCAGCAGCCTGGCCGGGTTAGTATGTGTGGTGATCTTTGGTTATCGACCCGAACTCCGGGGCCTGAGTTTTCGGCAAGAAGTGCCCGGTCACCAGAGTTTGTAATATCTAATCAATTAGGAATTACAAGCCCTAAAGGGCGCAATCAATTGCGCCCCTACGGTTAAAGCTAAGTATGTTTAGAAAGCCACAAGGAGGATGACGGATGGTCCCCAAATACGATGATGACGAACGGGAACGCCCCAGCTGGCGGGAGATTGATCGCCGTAAGGATCGTTCCCGCCATGTTACCCCGCCACCCCGGCCTGGCCGCGGCCGCAAAGCTGAAGCAGAACGGCTCAGACAACAGGCCCTGAAAGCGGCCGAATCTCTGTTTGCCGGGAAACGGGGGCGGCCGGAATATCAGAAGACGCTGCGTACCTTGGAAGCGCAGCGCGGCACCCCAAAATTTCAGGCTACCGCCAAAAAATTTCTGGCCGAATATGGCTTGCCGGAAGATTGGAGCACCCTGAATCTGCTGTTGGATTACTCCGACCCGGAGGTGGTGAAGGAAGTTTTGCAGAGTCTGCGGGCCCTGGTTAAGTCCCGCACCAGAGTAGAACAGCAGGGCTTGCAAGGCAAATTGCGGACCCTGGCTCTGACTACCAACAATCTGGAATTAAAACAGGCGGCGGAAGCTATCATCGCTGAAATTTGAAGTTTTCCTCCTGGTTAGCCCTAGACAGAGAAACCTGAATTAGCTCAAGATGGAATAGGCTTAAATAAAACTTATCTAGGTTGGACCCTATCCTTGCCTTCGCTACGGGACAACAGCCAATAGATAAACCCTAAGACTAAGATGCCGCCGATATAAAGCGCCTGAATAGCGATGTCCTTATGAGATATGGAGGAGATCAATTCTTCCCGGATAAAGGCGACCAGACCGACCCCGACGAACAGATGCAGTTTAAAGGCCCCGCCTCTGAGACGGTCAATTTCCGCTTCCAGCAATTCAATCACCAGCCATAAGATCAACAACGACCCCAGGGCGCCGATCAGTCCTTTTTCAAATTGGCCGGAAAATACGCTGACCACATCAATAACGATCATAACTACCGCACCTAAGGAGAGGCCCAATAAGCCGATCACCAGGGTCATGTTCAGCCCGAAAGTAAAGCGGTGCGCAAAGCGGATTACCGCATCATCCAGTTTAGAAGACAAAAATACCCGGCGTAATTCTTCTTCATGGTAGGTGCGGGCAATCACATCCAGGTTGAGATCGAGAATCTTATCCACTGCCCGCAGCGCGTTAACTTGCAGTTCGGAATCGACCTCCTCCTCAATGATCTGTCGCAGGCGTTCCCGGATAAAGTTCATGGACACATAGACATAATGGGCCGCTAGACCGATGCGCACATGCGCGTGACCGATGCGCTGCAGGCGTTTATGGTAACTTTCGTCAAATGGCCCTTTGAAAAGATTCAAGATCCAGTCTTGATGGGACTGACGGAGCCGGGCCAACCGGACTTCGTCCTCCAGGAAACGGGCGGTGCCGGGCATGTCTCTTAAAAAATGGTAAAAATCATCAGTAATCTGACCAACGTGGGGTTCTACCCGAGGCAACAGTTCTCGGAGAGTTTCTATCTCCGGGTCGGAAAAACGGTAATGATCCTTGATGTCTCTGAACTTAGTCATCGGGCTGAACCTAAATGTTAGTCTAGGGACCTAATGTTGATTGCCCAAAGCCGCTTGGAACCGCTAGGTCATGGTAGGAGCGACCCGCCGGCTCGCCCCTTGTAGCTTAAATTGGTAGCCTTAACCAACCTATTCTTCCAGATCCCGTTTGAAGAAACTCTGGCTATTGGCCCGGCTCAGGGAACCTCGCCGTTCTTCGAGCCAGTATTCCAGGTCTTCGCCTTCTTCACCCACCGCGATCTCGTCATCGTACCTGGGCGAGTCACTGCCATCCCGAGCATAGCGGCCCACCGGCAGGTTCGGAAATTCCTCCACCGGCTGGTTTTTTAAGGCTTCCCGCATAAATTCGATAAATATCGGGGCTGCTGCCTGGGAACCGGTTTCCCGGCTGCCCAGTGATTGTTCGTCATCCATCCCGACCCAGACGCCGGCGGTTACTGCCGGGGTAAACCCGATAAACCAGGCGTCGCGGCACTGGTTCGTCGTGCCGGTTTTGCCGCCAATCGGCCGCTTCAGGGCCATTACCCGTTGGCCGGTGCCGCGTTGCACGACCCCGACCAGCAGTTCGGTCATGATCTGGGCGGTGCGGGGACTGATGGCCGGTTGCTTATAAGGCTGATGTTCTTCTAATATCCGGCCGTCGCGGTCCTCCAGCCGTTCGATGAAGACCGGCGTTACCAATTGCCCCTGGTTAGGAAACACCGAATAGGCCCGGGTCAGCTCCAATAAGGTTACCTCGGAAGACCCCAGCGCGGCGGAATAATTAGGATAAATTTCCGAATCAATCCCCAGTTGCCCGGCTATCTTCATGACCTGCGGCAGGCCAATGCTCATCAATAACCGGATGGTAGGAATATTGCGGGAGCGGGCCAAAGCCGTGGCCAGCGGGGTCGGACCAAAGAATTTGCCGTCGTAGTTCTTCGGGGTCCATAGTTCTCCCCGCTTACCGCCGGGGAGCGACAAGGGCGCGTCCAACAGCATCGAATGGGGACCATAACCCTTTTCCACCGCGGCGGCATAAATAATCGGTTTAAAAGCCGAACCGGGCTGGCGCTTCGCCTGCACGGCGCGGTTAAAAGGACTATCATTAAAATCCTTGCCGCCCATCAGCACCCGAACCTGGCCGGTACGATTTTCCAGGTATACCAGGGCGGCCTGAGCCATAGGATCCGGGTCAAAACAGACCAGCCAATCTGAGCTACCAGATTCTTTAGTAACTAACCGCACCTGGATGACATCCCCGACCTGTAAGCGGTCCAAATACCTGGCGGCCTTCTTTTCCAAACCGACCCCGCCCCTGCTGGCCACTACGACGCCATATTCATCTCCAAACCGCACCTTGAGACCACGATCTCGGCGCTCGGTCTGTGTCACTACCGCGATCTGTAGTCGCCCCCGGCGAGGTGGGTCTTTGGCAAACTTCTGCTGCTGCCGGGCCCAGAACGAGGCACATTGGGCCGGGTTTAAATGTTTTAAGGGACCGCGGTAGCCATGACGTTTAAATAAGGAGTCCAGTCCTGATTCGATGGCCTCTTTCGCCGCCCGGTGCAGATCAACATCGGCCGGGGTATAGACGCGAAAACCGGCCTGATATAGCGGGTCACGACCATACTTGTTTTCTAAGTATTGTCGGACATACTCCGCATAATAACCGGTTTCCTCACAGCGATTGTGATGTCGGGATTTCAGGGTAAGCGGCTGGTTCAGAGCCTGACGGGCCTCTTCCGGTCGGATAAAGCCGGCCTCCACCATGCGATTTAGCACATAGACCTGACGCTCCTGGGCCCGCAAGGGATTAAGATAGGGTGAATAACGGCTGGGGGCCTTGGGCAGCCCGGCCAAGAGCGCGGCTTCGGCCAGGTCTAAGTCCTCTACATGTTTACCGAAATATTCCTGGGCAGCGGCCTCCACGCCGTAGGCCCCATGGCCCAGATAGATATGATTGAGATAGAGATTGATAATCTGCTCTTTGCTCAGATAATTGTCGATGCGATAGGCCAGAATCGCTTCCCGGATCTTGCGGGCATAGCTCTTTTCGGAGGTCAACAGGATACTTTTGACGATCTGTTGGGTAATGGTGCTGCCGCCCTGAACGATTTCGCCGGCTTGCAGGTTGCGGATAAAGGCGCGGACAATGCCGAAAAAATCCACCCCCGGGTGTTCGAAAAAGCGGGCGTCCTCGGCGGCCACAAAGGCCGCCACCAGGTGCCAGGGAAGCCGACTGTAAGGAACTTCGATCCGTCTCTCGGCATAGAATTCCCCCATCACCCGGCCATCTTTGGCATAGACGCGGGTGATCAGATGGGGACGGAAATCGCGGATGGCAGTATAATCCGGTAAGTCTTTGGAGAATTGGTTATAGACATAGCCCGCTAAACCAGCCGCGGCCAGAATTATTACCAGAAAAAAGCCGATAAAAATTCGGCCCACCAGCCGGGCCCGACGACGGCGGCGTTCATAGGCCATCAGCCGGGTAGTTTGGCTGGTGTATGGCCGTTTTGAAAATATTCCCATAATTACCCCAATTGGCGATCCAGGCTGCGATATTGGATCGCTTCAGCAACATGCGGTAGGCTCAGGTGCTCCTCGCCCTCCAGATCGGCAATGGTACGGGCGATCTTCAGTATACGATTGTAGGCTCGGGCCGATAGCCCCAGGCGTTCCATGGCGGTCTCCAGCAGCCGCCGGGCTTCGGTGCTCAGGACACAGAATTGTTTCAGATAGCGGCTCGACATCTGGGCATTACAGTGGTAGCGGCTGCGGGCAAAGCGCCGGCCCTGGATTTGCCGGGCCGCCATCACCTGATCCCGCAGAAATTTGGAACTCTCCCCTTCGGTCGGGGCGGCTAATTCCTGAAACCGGACTGCCGGCACCGTCAGTTGGATATCAATGCGGTCCAAGAGCGGCCCGGAGATGCGGGCCTGATAAGTCTGAATCTGACGCGGCGTGCAGGTGCAGACCCGCTGGGGATCCCCCAAGAAGCCGCACGGGCAAGGATTCATCGCCGCCACCAACATAAACCGGGCCGGATAGCTCAGGGAGGCGCTGGCCCGCGACAGCGTGACCTGACCCTCTTCCAAAGGCTGCCGCAGCACCTCCAACACCTGACGTTTAAATTCCGGCAATTCATCCAGGAACAAGACGCCATTATGGGCCAGACTAACTTCTCCCGGTCGGGGGATACGACCGCCGCCAATCAGCCCAGCATCCGAGATGGTATGGTGCGGGGGACGGAAGGGTCGATGCTTCACTAAAGGCTGATTCGGGGGCAACTGACCCACGATACTATAAATTTTTGAGGTCTCCAAGGCCTCTTCAAAGCTTAAGGGCGGCAGGATGGTCGGCAGCCGCCGGGCCAGCATGGTCTTCCCGGCTCCGGGCGGCCCTACCATGATGACATTATGCCCCCCGGCTGCGGCAATGACCAGGGCCCGCTTGGCCTGCTCCTGACCTTTAACCTCCCGGAAGTCCACCTCGTCCCCCGGCTCCAGGGATTCCAGGTCCAGTTGGGGGGGCGGCGCCGGAGTTAACTCCTGGCGGCCCTGTAAGAATTCCACCACCTCCGACAGGGTCTCGATCGCATATACCGCAATATCCTGGACCACCGCGGCTTCCGCGGCGTTCTCCCGCGGGACGATCAATCCCACGCAACTGTCCTGGCGGGAGGCCAAGGCCATGGACAGCACCCCGCGGGTGGGCTTCAAGCGGCCATCCAGCGACAGCTCGCCGATAATCAAATACTTATCTACACTCTCGGCAGGCACTAGGCCCTGGGCGGCCAGCAACCCGACGGCCACCGGCAGATCAAACCCGGTGCCCTCCTTGCGCACATCCGCCGGGGCCAGATTGATGGTCACCCGGTTGCCGGGAAACTGATAGCCGGAGTTCTTCAGGGCGGCTTTAACCCGGTCTTTGCTCTCTTTGACCGCGGCTTCCGGCAGGCCTACGGTAGTAAAGGCCGGTAGCCCTGGGGCAATATCCACCTCCACTTCGACAATATAGGCATCCACGCCCCGCAAGGCCCCGCTTTTGACCCTAGCTAACATGGTTTAATATTACTCAGAGCGTTAAATTGACTAAGTCTAAAATCCCCCCTGCCCCCCTTTAGGAAAGAGGGGAAATACAAGCCTGGCATTTAAAAGTCCCCCTTTTTTAAAGGGGGATTGAGGGGGATTTTTAATCACAGTGATTCATGCCAAAAAGTAATCTATTTTATGCACTTGGTAATAATTTGGCCCCGAATACGCCTTTCAGTTTACTTCGCCGGGGCCAGCGTCGCCAATTTGTTAAGGTCCATTTTTGCCGCGACGTCTTTGAGCACCTGGGTATTTTCCAGACCCTGGCCTTTCAGATTAACCATAAAACGATTGCCCACCATAATGGTTAGACTGGCTTCTTGTTCCTGATGCTGGTATTGCTCGATAGCCTGAAAGCCCTGCACCTCAATAGTCTTGGTGGTTCCCTCGGTGGATTCTACTTCTACACCTTTCATCAGGCCGAAATTGGCGCCTGCCATGGGGGTCATACCGCCATCGACCACATTCACTTCCAAGAATTTTTCCCCTGACTTATATTCCGCCCCGGCCTGGCTCATCATCATGCCGGGATGCTTCATGGTCATGCCCTCCGGCTCCTTCACCAATTCCCAGTCGGGAAGCTCGATTTTGACAAACGGCAACAATTCCTTAAAGTTGACCGGCTGCGCCGGGGCTTGGGCTTGAGTCCACCCTGAAGCTACCCCCCCAACCAGAATAATGATTACGAACAGCAAACTTCTCATCAGCTTGGACCGCATTTACGACCTCCGGTTTCAGTAATTTAGCGCATCGATCTAGCTTAAGTCGGAAAGTATCGGCTATGCTCGATCTTGATACATTTGTTCATCACTACCTCTAGACCGGCCTCTTGGGCCTGCCGCGCCGAGGTGTTCTCCGCCAGTCCCAGTTGCATCCATACCACCTTGGCGCCGATGGCGATAGCCTCGTCCACAATCCCCGGGATAGCGTCAATTTTGCGGAAAATATCGACGACCTCCACGGAAAAGGGGATGTCTTTGAGGCTGGCGTAACATTTCTGGCCCAGGATCTGATCACATTTGGGGTTGACCGGCACAACACGATAGCCGTGTTCCAGCAGGTACTTGGCTACCCGGTGGCTATCCTTCTCAGGATCGGCAGAGAGTCCGACCACGGCGATGGTGTGGTTATTTTTTAGAATGGCCTTGACTTCATCATCCTCCGGATTGAATTCCGGGAGTTGACATTCTATGTCGCCCATTGGTTTTCTCCCCTCAAAGCCCAGGGATTTATCTGGCTTGGTGGTTCCCGCCCTCAGACTGCTGGATCGCCTGGTCCTTAATTATATATCTTATTGCCAGGATTAGCAATTAGGAATAAGGTTCTGAGGCTGCCATGATTCCGTCGGTGATGCTATAATAAGCAACCGGGGGGAGGTCTGGGCGGTATTTTTCTTGGGCCTGTTGCAGGATCGCTTTCAAGTGCGGGTGACAGGAAAACAACAGCACCTGTTGCTCCTTAGAGAATTCCAGCAGGACTTGCGCGGCCCCCAACTGGCGGCCGGGGTCGAACTTGACCAGCACCTCATCCAAGATGATGGGCAAGGGTTCGCTGTGGCGGCCAAACTCCCGGGCCAGTCCCAGGCGGATGGCCAGATAGACCTGGTCGGCCAGCCCACTGCTCCAATCCAGGGGTTCCTTGCGATGCAAACTTTTATCCTCCAGTCGCAGGCTACCCTGATCAGCCGCGCACACCAGCCGATAGCGGTTCCCGGTCATAATCCCCAGAAATCGGCCTGCTTCCTGAATCACCAAGGGCTGCCGCTCCCGCTCGTAAATGCTCCGGGCCTGGTCTAAGAGATAGTGACAGACGACCAGCGTCGCCCACCGTCGGCTGGCGTTGGCTAGCTGCTCTTGTAAGCTGCGGTGCTGGAGGAGCACATCGCCCAGCTCCTCATTGCCGGCCATCTCGTCCAGAGCGCCATTAAGGCTCCCTAGTTCCTGTAAGTCCTGAGCCAGAGCCGCCTCAAGTTCTTGCCGGCCAGCCTGAATCTGCTCCTTTTCAGTTTGAAGCTGTAAGGGATCGCTCTGGCTGAGTTCTTTTGCCAACCTGACCTGGGCTTCCGGAGTCCCGGCAATGGTGGCTAAGGCCAGCTGATTATCCTCGATTTGCCGCACCGCGGTGCACCACTCTTGGTAGTCATTGGCCAAACGCCGAAAATCATCTTCATCGTCGGCCTGGGCTTGCTGCAGCAAGGCCTGCCGGGCCATTTCCTGGTCGCGCCGCTGCTCCTCCAGGCGGACAATTTCCGCTTGGACGTCGGCTAGTCGACTGTCGAGTTGTTGTTGCTCTCGCCGGGCTGCTCGGGCCGCTTCTAAAGCCCGGCGTAGAGACTCCAGATCCTCCACCCCCACCTCAGGACCCAGCGGTTGGCGACCGCAAGCCGAAATTACCGCGCTTAGCCGCCGTCGGGCAGTGTTGATATAGGATGCTATCTGGTCCCGGCGTTGCTGGTATTCCTTCAAGGTGCGCTCTGCGGCCCGAGCCCTTTCGACCGCCTGTAACACCGCCTCAAAACCCTCGGGGCGCATCGTCACTGCGAACTCCCGCCGGGCCAGCCAGTTCTGCCACTCGGTCTGACGCCCTTGCCATACTTGGGCGGCTTTTGCGGCATCTTGTTCGGCATCATTGAGTTTAGTTTGCGCCCGCTGCCAATGCCCCTGGGCCTCCTGGTATTGCCGTTGCCGTTCCTGCCACTTTCGCCACTCCGTCGCCACGCTCTCCAATTGCGCGGCCCGGCGTTCCAGTTGGACTAAATCCGCCGGCCGGTGGATCCCGGCCTTTTGTCCCTCATCAGCTAATTCATGGTCAATATTATTAATCTGCGCTTCCAGTTGATGAATATCGGTGGCCAGGGCATCAAGCCGGTGCTCTGCCGCCGCCAGGTCGGCCTGAAGCTGAGCCACGCGGCGGTGGTCAAATTTCTGCTGACGCTGGCGGAGAACCAGCAACAAGGCCCCTATTGCGGCTCCGGTGCTGGCTGCTAACGCGGCCGGGAGATAAAACCGTTCCACCGCTAACCAGGCGGCCAGGCCCAGCCCGGCCAGCGGCACCGCCAGCAGCAGCCACCAGGGCAAAATGACGGCCGGGGGCTCTAACTGCCGCAGCACCGATTCCCGACGCGCGGCCAGCTCTTCCTGGGCCGCCAGCCGGGCATTTAACTCCGTAGTCGCCAGGTCGCGCTGCCCCAAGAGGGGCCGCAGCCGCCGGACCGCCTGTTGTTGCTCTTGCACCTGCGTCTCGGCCAGTGGAGGCTCGGGAAGCTTGTTAAGCCGGGCTTGGGCCTCCTCGGCCAGCTTCTGGGCCTCGGCCGCGGCTTCGACCCGGTTCTGTTTCACGGTCTGCTGCTGCTGGTGCTGACGTTCCGCGGTGCTGAGAATGCGCCCCAGCTCTTGGACCTGCTGCCGCACTGCCACTGAGGTGTCCAACCGGGCTATGCGGGTCGAATCCCAGTCCGGTCCCAACTCCTGCAAGCGCCGCTGAAATTCCGCCTCGGCCTGTTCGGTGCCGGTCTTAATCAAGGGATAGTCGTTGAGAGCCGAGGCCAGTTTTTCCCGTTCGCCCAGCAGAGCCGCAATGTCGTTCTGGTGATCGAGAACTAGCTGGTCCACCTGAAGATTTTGTAATTCTAACTCTAACCGCGCCGCCTGGTCCTGGCAGGCTGTTAAACCCTGTCTGGTGCTTTCCAGGTTATCTTGGAGGTTTTCAAAGCGTTTTAAGCCTTCCGGAGGAAAATGTTCGGCAAACTTTAAGGCCGCGGC
>JAQVHY010000094.1 GCA_028695935.1 Desulfobacca sp. | reverse complement strand
AGGTCGTCATCGTGGTGGGTGATGCCGCCTTTGCCGCCAAAGCCAATATGAAATTCATCCAGGCCAAGGACCAAGATGATCCCCAACGGCGCTGGGGGTTCGTGTTTGCCATCGCCCGCACCTGGAATATGGCCGACGGCAAAAGTTTAAAAAACTTGGTGAAGCACACCCCACACTCTTGTTACCACCAGACCTGGATTCCCCGCCGGCCTGGCCATAACCGCCGCAAGACCTTCTGGATCTTTGCAAAACACACCCGTCTCCAGCACGTAGGAGATGTCACCGTGGTCTTAACCAAAAAAGGGCGTAACCTCGGCCCCAAGCATACGAAGCTCCTGGTGACCAATCTGCTGGAGTTGAGCGCGAGACAGGTGATTGATATTTACCAGCGGCGCTGGGCTATCGAAATTCTTTTCAAAGAGCTTAAATCCGGTTTGGGATTAGGCGAACATCAGGTGACCAAAAAACTGCCCCGCATTGAAAAATCTCTGGGCATTTCGTTGATCGCCTATAACTTTCTCTTGAGGGCTCGTAAAGATGACCTCAAGCCCGGCAAACCGTGGAGTATCTTCCAACTCAAAACCAACTTTACGATGGACCTGATCCAGCAACAATTTCAACATTCCCTGGCACTGGAGATCAATAAATGGAAAAAAGCCGCGTGATGTCTGGATATTCAAACCGTACCCGTCGTTTCTGAGTCATAAGCCCTATGTGGTTTATCCCCGCGGCAACTTCGATCCCTGGGCCTTGTCCCTAAAAAAATGGCGGAAGCGGGTCTGGTGGCGACTGTTTGATCAACAGAATTACCAGCGGGCCGCGGCGGTGGTGGCTCTGACCCGCGAGGAGGCAAATCAAGTCAGACACATGGGGGTTAGCGGCAGAATTGCAGTGATCCCCAATGGCATCAATTTTGCTGATTACCAAGAGGCCTTGACCAGGGAGGAAATCGAAGAACGATTCCCCCGGTTAAAAAACAACAGATGGCTGCTCTTCATGGCCCGCTTGCATCCCAAAAAAGGCCTTGATGTGCTATTGCCGGCCCTGGCGGAAACTTTGAAGCTGGTTCCTGATATCCAACTAATCATTGCCGGCCCTGAGGAAAGCTCGTACGGTCAGACAGTCCGTCAGATGATTAGCGACCTTAATCTAGATGAGGGAGTCTGCTTAACTGGCATGGTGACCGGTGCGCTCAAGAATGGTCTTTTGCAGCAGGCGGAGTTATCTCTGCTGCCCTCTTACAGTGAGGGCTTGCCCATGGGGGGGTAGAGGCTATGGCCTGCGGCTTACCGGTAATTATAACCCCGCATTGTCATTTACCTGAGGTCAGCGAATGGAATGCTGGACTGATTGTCGATACCGACCCGCAAGAAATTTCCCAGGCAATGATAACCATGTTGCAGGATAATAAAATGCGCCAAGCAATGGGCCAAAATGCCAAAAGTCTAGTCGGAGAAAGATTTACCTGGAAGCGGGTAGCAGAGATGACCTCGGAATTATTATTGGACCTAACAAAGTAAACGTAATACGTAAAGTTAAGTCATTCTAAGCGTGAAGATTTTACTTATCACTCCCTATTTTCCACCCGAAGTCGGGTCGGCGGCGCATCTGTTTTATGAGTTGGGGCAGGCGCTTAAGGGGCGCGGGCATGAGGTGCTGGTGCTGACCGGCCAGCCCCGCTATCATGTCGCCGAGCCGCGGGGAACAACCCGGCGGCGCCTGCTGGTCCGGGAGCACTTTCAGGGCCTGCGCGTCTGGCGGGTGTTTAATCTGGAAATCCCCTGGAATGTGCCGGTGTTGCGGGGGCTGGATCAATTCGCGTCGGCTTTCCTGACATTGCTGGCCGGGCTCAGCCTACCGGCCTTTGATGTCGCCTTGGTCTATTCACCGCCCTTGCCCCTGGCCCTGGCCGCCCTGGGGCTGGGCCGCTTACGCCGCCGTCCGGTGGTGGTCAATGTCCAGGACCTGTTCCCGCAGAGCGCCGTTGATCTGGGGGTCTTGCGGCAGCCCCAGCTTATTCGGATGTTTAAAAAGCTGGAGTCTTGGGTTTATGGCCACGCCGACCTACTGACGGTCCATTCGCCGGGCAATCGGAGATACATCATAAATGCTGGCGCAAATCCGGAGCGAGTGACCGTCCTGCCCAACTGGATCGATACCGCGGCCATCCGGCCCGGCCCGCGCCACAATGGCCTGCGGGCGGCTCTGGGCCTCAACGACCAGTTCGTGGTCGCCTTTGCCGGGATCATGGGCTATTCCCAGGACCTGGAAACCGTGCTAAAGAGCGCCCGGCTCCTGAAGGATCAGGCCGATATAGTCTTTCTGATGGTCGGCGACGGGGTGGAGAAACCGAAGTTAGTGGAATTTGTCAAAATTAACCGTTTAGACAAGGTAATTTTTCTCCCCATGCAACCCAAGGCCAAATATCCTGAGGTGCTGGCCGCCTCGGACCTGTGTCTGGCCACGCTGCGCCCGGAAGTGCGGACGCCGGTGGTGCCCTCCAAGCTTCTGAGCATCATGGCCGCGGGGCGCCCGGTGCTGGCCAGTTTGCCCCTGGACGGCGATGCCCCCCGGTTGATTAATGAAGCCGGGTGCGGGGTGGTCATCCCCCCGGCGGAGCCGAACACCATGGCCCGAGCCATCCTTGACCTCTACCAGGATGCGGAGCGCCGGGGGCAAATGGGCCGCCAAGCCCGACAATATGCCGAACAGCATCTATCGGTGGCTGCGGTGGCCGGGCAGTTAGAAGGAATATTACGCCAGGTCGGCAACTACTAAAAGCCTCACGCCAAGCCCCTAAGGAATAAGAACGTGGAAATTACTCTTTATGAGGTGCCGGGTCGAGAGGCGGGGGGATGAGCAATCACTGGTACATCTTATGTACATCTTATAATAATTTGACCAGGGTGGCGACGATGGCAATTCCGGCCACCAGCATAGCACCCAGGCGCAGGGTGAGGTCATGCCGCAGGCGCAGCTCCAATTCACGCATGCGGGCTTCCAACCGGGCTTCCAACTCTTTGAGGTCCTGTTTGGTGGCCAGTCGTTCCTCGACAATGCCGGCCATGGCCGCGGCCAGGGCTTCAGCCTGGTCCGAAGTAAAATTGGCTGCCTTGAGCTTCTTGGCAAACTCCAGGGTGTCAAAAACCAGGGTGGGCATCGCAAGTCCTTTTAGCATCAGGCCGAAATTGATTTTATCTTAACAGATTCGTTAAAGATGTCAAGTTGTTAAATATGAAACAGATTGTCCAGAGTTATAAAGACGGGAAAATCTCTCTTGCTGAGGTGCCGGAACCGGCTGGCAAGGCGGGCGGGGTGCTGGTCAGGAATGTGGCCTCGCTGATCAGCGCCGGGACCGAAAAATTGATGATCGAAATGGGCCAGAAGAGCCTGTTGGGCAAGGCCAGAGCGCGGCCGGACCTGGTGCGCCAGGCCTGGGCCAAGGCCAGGAAAGAGGGCTTCGTCAGCGTCTTCAAAGAGGCCATGAACCGGCTGGACGAGCCTATCCCTCTGGGCTACAGCGCCGCCGGGGTAGTAGTAGAAGTAGGGGCCGGGGTGCAGGGTTTTCAGCCCGGCAACCGGGTGGCGGTGGCCGGGGCGGGCTTCGCCTCCCATGCCGAGGTGGTCTGGGTGCCGGAAAACCTTTGCGTGCCCATCCCTGAGGGAGTGGACTTTGAGGCCGCGGCCTTTTGCATGTTGGGGGCCATTGCCCTGCATGGCGTGCGCCAGGCGGGTTTGACGCTGGGGGAAGGCGCGGTGGTGATCGGCCTGGGGCTGTTGGGACTGCTCAGCGTGCAATTGTTGACCGCCCAGGGCTGCCGGGTCGTGGGCGTGGATTTGGACCGCCAGAAGTGTGACCTGGCGTTAGAGTTGGGGGCCGATTCGGCGCTGGTGCCGGGCGACGATGAGGTCGAGGAAGCAGTGGCCAACTTTACCCGCGGCCTGGGGGCCGATGCCGTGATTATCACCGCGGCCAGCGACGACCCGCGGCCGATCCGTCTGGCGGAGGCCCTGGCCCGAGAAAAGGCCCGGCTGGTGCTGGTCGGGGTCGCGGATATTAGCCTGACCCGCAAGGCCTTTTGGGATAAGGAATTGTCTTTTACGGTGTCCAAGGCCGCGGGGCCGGGGAGTGTGGCCCCGTTATATGAGGCCAAAGGGTTTGACTATCCCCTAGCCTACGTGCGTTGGACCGAAAAACGCAATCTGCAAGCTTTTCTAGACCTGGTGGCGCAGGGTAAGGTGAGGGTGGAGCGTTTGATCACCCATCATTTTGCCCTAGAAGCAGCTCTAGAGGCCTATGAGCTGATTTTAAAGAACCGCGAACCGTACATCGGCGTGCTGCTCACCTATCCGCAGGGTGAGGCAAACAGTGGAACAGGTTTTCAACCTGTTCATTTGCACCGGCAAGATGTCGGTGCCACTGCGCATAACATCAGTACACCTAACTTTTTGGAAACTGGACCAGCCGACCGCTTGGTTCTCGGCCTGATCGGCGGCGGTATGTTCACCAAAAACATCCTATTGCCGGCCCTGAAAAAACTGGATGGCATACAGCCCCTGGGAGTAGCGACTACCACCGGCGTCAGTGCCCAGCATCTGGCCAAAAAGTTCGGGTTTGCCTACGCGACCACGGATTATAAGGCCCTGCTGGCCAATGGTGCCATCGGCAGTGTGATTATTACCACCCGGCATAATCTTCATGCCAGGCTGGTGGTGGAAGCCCTGGCCGCGGGGAAACAGGTACTGGTGGAAAAACCCCTGTGTCTCACCGAAGCGGAGCTGGAACAGATTATCGCCGCTTATGACGGCTCCCGACTGCTGATGGTGGGCTTCAACCGCCGTTTTGCCCCGCTGGCGGTTAAAGTTAAAGAGTTCCTGGCAGGCCGCACCACCCCCCTGGTGATGAACTACCGGGTCAACGCCGGATTCATCCCCGAGGATAGCTGGGTGCATGACCCGGAAGTGGGCGGCGGCCGCTTGCTGGGCGAGGTCTGCCATTTTATTGACTTTCTGCATTTTATGACCGATTCCGTAGCCATAAAAGTAAGCGCCGCCAGCATTGCCGGGGCCACCGGTAAATACCGCCCGGATGATAACCTGTCTATCACAATCACCTTTGTGGACGGCTCCATCGGCACTATCATCTATACTGCCAAAGGACCGAAGGCCTTTTGCCGGGAACGCTTTGAGGTTTTCAGCGAGGACGCGGTGGCGGTGATTGAGGACTTCCGCCGGGCCCAGATCGTTCAGGGGGGTCGGATACGGCACCTGAAAAAATTCTCCATGGACATGGGCTATACCGGCGAACTGAAATACTTTTTTAAAGCTGTTGAGCCAGCGACGAATTATGCCGAGCTCTTTAAGAGCTATCTAGCTGCCACCCGCACTACCCTAAAGGCCGCGGAGGCCTTAAGGATTGGTTGCGATATCATCATACCGCCCGCGGCCTAAGAGATGATCTGGGCGCGGCCCAATTATAACCTAAAAATTCATAGCCCAATCTTCGCTTAAATCGCCCCACCCCAAGCCTAGAATCTTAGATCTAAGCACTGATTTTTAAATCCTTCTCCCGTGTCTCTAACTCTTATCCACTGCTTCAGGTAAACGATGGTTAGAATCTTTAGCCTGCATTTCAGTAAATGGAAGTTGCTGTTACTAGCTGGCGATCTGGGGGTTTTCTATGTCTCGGTGCTGTTGGGCTTATTACTTAATCCCAGGGTAAATTACGCTGCCTGGGAATTTCTGAACCAATATAAAATTTCCGTACTGATTGTCGGCTTGACTTATCTAACCGTGCTGTATATCGGTAATCTTTATGATCATTACCAGGATTTTCGCCGTCGCGTAAACCTCACCTATGTGGCGGCCTGGGCCCTGGCCGGAACTATCCTGGTCATTACGTTATTATATTTCCCTTTCGCGCCCTTTATCGGTCGGCAATGGATGGTCCGGCAGGCCTTGGCTTTTGTGGTTCTGTTGGTTATGTGGCGCTACACTTTTTCTGCAGTGGCTTTGCCGAAGCGTCTGCAGCAGAAGGTGGTCATTGTCGGTGCCGGCAAGGCTGGCCATCGGATTATGGCAGCCATTCAGCACCGGGAAAACTGCGGCCTGGCCGTGGTGGGTTTCGTGGATGACAATCCCCGGAAAATCGGCACCAAGATCGCTGGGTTGCCGGTGCTGGGCAGTTCCAAACAGCTATCTGAGCTTATTCACCAATTTAATATAAATCTGGTGGTCATCGCCATTACCCATGAAAAATCTCCGGGCTTAATCAGTGCCTTGACGCGGGTATCTTTAAATGGCTGCCAGGTAATTGATATGCCTATCCTTTATGAATTTTTATCTGGAAAACTCCCCTTGGATCATGTCTCGGATCTTTGGCTGCTGCTCAACATTTTAAAAAACAACAAGGTGTATTACCGCCATGTTAAACGCCTGCTGGATCTGGGATTAGCATTTTTGGGGCTGGCTTTATCCTGGCCGCTGTTCGGCATCATCGCCTTAGCCATTAAGCTGGATAGCCCCGGTACGGTGTTTTATCGACAGGAGCGGCTAGGTCAGGAGGGCCGCCCTTTTCAGATGATCAAATTTCGGACTATGGATCAAGATGCCGAGGATCAGGGCCCGCAATGGGCCAATGAAGATGATCCCCGCATAACCAGGGTAGGCTGGCTTCTAAGGAAGCTGCGGTTGGATGAATTACCGCAATTATTCAACATTATCAGCGGGGAAATGAGCTTTATCGGCCCGCGGCCGGAGCGCGAGATCTTTATCCGCGATTTTCAGCAGCCCGTGCCGCAATGTCGGACCGGACGCCGGGCCAATGATCCGCCGGGCTGCGTGATTATCTACGGCTATAACGAACAAATACCCTTTTATAGTTATCGTCTATTGGTCAAACCGGGTATCACCGGCTGGGCCCAGGTAATGTACCCTTATGCTTCTTCCTTGGAACAGACCAAGGAAAAGCTCCAATACGATCTCTATTACATCAAAAATATGGGATTTTGCCTCGACCTGGCCATACTTCTGAAAACGGTGCGAATTGTGCTCTTCGGTCGCGGAATTTAACAGTAGGGATAAGAATTGGTCATCCCAGGATGGCAAAATTAAATGGCGGGGAAAAGAAACGGCTAAAGAAACTAAGCCGCCAATTTTTTCTTGATTTCCTCGACCTCCCATTCTACCCGGGCCACCCGGTCCAGGATAACGCCTAGCTCGTCGCGGCGGACAATGACTTCATAAAGCCGGGCAACAGCTCGGTTGGTCTCGTCGTTGCGGGCAATAAGATCCCCGTAAAGCTTGTCAAGGCGCGTTGTGAGTTCACTGCGGACCTGGTCAATCCGGGTGGTAAGCTCAGTCTCCAGCTTGTCAAAGCGGTTATTATGCTCAGTTTCGACCTTGTCGATCCGGGTAGTAAATACACTCTCCAGCTTATCAGAGCGGTTATTATGGTCAGTCTCGATCTTGTCAAGTCGAGTATTAAGTTCAGTTTCGACCTTGTCGATCCGGGTAGTAAACACAGTCTCGAGTTTGTTGATTCTAACATTAACCTCAGTCTGGACCTTGTCAATGCGATTGGTAACCTCAGCACGAAGTTCGTCCATACTGGAGCCCTGTTTATCAACCCTTCGGTTAAGGTCCACCAGATAAGCATTATGGTCGTCCAAGCGTTTGTGAATCCCGTCCAGACTGGCCCGGAGTTCGGCCTGACCATGTTTCAGCCCCTGCAGTTCCGGGAAAATAATTTCTTTCAGGGCCGCGACCACGGCCTCCTTGATTTCCATGCTCGTCTTCCCTCAACATAAAGTCTTATCTATATGATAGCCAGATGCGCCTGACACGTCAAGCACTTTGCCACGCAGGTTTTTTCTTGGACAACAATAACTTCGGATTGCCGATCAGGGCAGACTTTCAAAACTCAAAACTAACAACTCGAAACCCTCAGAGGTAACTGCATGTCATCCAATGATTATCTCAACTCTTACCACGGCAAAACTATCCTGGTAACCGGCGGCGCCGGGGCTATCGGCAGCAATCTGGTCCGGGCCTTGGGCGAATTGGGGGCCAGACTGGTCCTGGTCCTTGATGACCTGTCTTCGGCAGAGCGCTGGAATGTGCCCGGCCTGTCCAATGTCCTGTTTATAGAAGGCAGCATCCTGGACGAAGTAGAGCTCAAGCGGGTGTTCTTTGAAGGCCCGGAGATTGTCTATCATTTGGCCGCCCTGTTTGCCAACCAGAACTCCATCGACCACCCGGAGACCGATCTCTTAGTCAATGGTCTGGGCACCCTGAAATTATTGCAATATTCCCAGCTTGCCGGGGTTAAACGATTTATCTATGCCTCCTCCGGCTGTTCCATTTACGGCTCGAGCGCCCCCTTGCCGCTCACTGAAGAGTTTATGTCTTTGCACCTCAGCTCGCCCTACCAGATCACCAAGATGCTGGGGGAGTTATATGGCAATTTCTTCCAACACCACTACGATCTGCCGGTAGTCAAGGCCCGGTTCTTCAACTCCTACGGCCCGGGCGAGGTTCCCGGCCAGTATCGCAACGTTATCCCCAACTTCATCTACTGGGCCCTGCAGGGGCAGCCCCTGCCGATCACCGGCACCGGCGACGAGACCCGGGATTTCACCTTTGTCGGCGATATCGTCGATGGGCTGCTGCGGGCCGGGTATTTTGAGGCCGCCGTCGGCCAGGAATTCAACCTGGCCTCGGGGCAAGAAACCCGGATCATCGACCTGGCCGAGATGATCAACGCCCAGGTGGGCAACGGCGCGGGGATAACCTTTACCGAACGCCGCAAATGGGATACCAAACCGCGGCTCCTGGCCGCGGTGGACCGGGCCCAACAACTTATCGGCTATCAGCCTCATACTACCTTCGAGGACGGCCTGAAACAGACCATTGCCTGGTTTCAGGATAACTGGGAGCGCATCGCCGCCGCGGCCCGCTTCGGGCCGGGGATGAGTTCGGCGGTGCGGGAAGTGGGAGCAAGGGGTTAACGGGGCGGTGGGAAAATTATATAATATGGGCCATAAGTTTTTATCCCTGAGTAAAAGTTAGGGGAATCGATATGGCGGTAAAATTTATCTTGAGCGATTATATCGCCCAGGCTATGGCCCAGGCAGTCTATGATAAGCTAGAGGACGGAAATTTTGCCGGCCGCATACCCCCTTGTCCGGGGGTTATCGCTTTTGCCGTAACTTTGCGCCAGTGTGAAGAAGAATTGCGTTCAATTCTGGAAGACTGGCTGTTGGTGGGCCTGAAAATGGGCCATACTCTGCCGGTCATTGCCAATATTAATTTAAATCAGGAGCCTGAGGGTGAGTCCCTGGAGGCCGTGTAAACGGCGGGACTTTATTCAAAAACTGCGCCGCCTTAAATTTGCGGGACCTTATTCTGGAACTCGCCATCAATTTATGGTCTTTGCCCAATGCCGTTTAGCTCTCCCCTCCAACCCTGAATATTCAGTTCCGCAGTTACGTATGATGTTAAACGAGGTGGAAACCATCATAAAACGGAAAATAACCGCGGAAGAGTGGAATAGTTTATAAACCGTCCCTGATAATTCCTTAAAAAACCCTAAAACTGGCCCCCATGGACCGGGCCCGTCAGCTCATCGGTTACCAGTCCCTTTTTACCTTCGCGGCCGGTCTTAAACAGAACATCGCCTGTTTCCAAAAAATTTGGAGCGCATCACCGCCGCCGCCGCCCGCTTCGGGCCGAGCATGTCGTCGGCAGCGCGCAAATTTGGTTTCGCCAGGCTGAACAAAGCTTTTCCAGGCTTTTTACAATCTTTGCAAAATGTTATTATCAAGGTAAAGTCTTTCACCACGCCTGCAACAGTAAGGAGAGATAAACGTGTCGGTGCAGTTTACCATAGACTTGCCAGAAGGGGTCTTGGCGGTACTCAGAACAAGCCCGGCTGAGTTCGTGGCGGAAATGCGTCTGGCCGCCGCGGTAAAATGGTATGAGATAGGCATGGTATCCCAATCCAAGGGTGCGGAACTGGCAGGGCTTAGTCGTCAGGCGTTTCTGGAAGCCCTCCATCGTTTTCAGGTGTCGCCCTTTCAAGCCACGCCTGAGGAGCTGGCCCAGGAAGCGGTAGATGCCTAGGAATTGGGTCCTGGATGCTTCTCCCATAATCGTTCTGGCCAAGATCGACCACCTTTTTTTGCTATCGGACCTGTGTGCAGAACTGGTGGTGCCGGCGGGGGTAGCACAGGAGATTTCCCAGGGTCGGGAAGCAGACCCGGCGAGGCGGTGGCTTCAATCTCCTGGAAAAAATTTGATCAGGGAGGTAGACTCTATACCCCCCATGATTTATGCCTGGAATCTGGGCCAGGGTGAAAGCGAGGTACTGGCGTGGGCTTATAAAAATCCGGGGTACGAAGCCATCCTCGATGATCGCGCCGCTCGAAACTGTGCCTTGGCCTTGAAAATTCCGGTGCGCGGCACGATCGGCATCATCTTGCTAGCAAAACGACAGGGCTGCCTGGAACAAGTAACCCCGCTTCTCTCCCAAATAGAGATGGCTGGATACCGTCTAGCTCCAGAACTCTTGGCGGCCGCCAAACGTTTGGCGGGAGAAGATTAGGCCGTTACCTGCGCCTAAGGTCCGAAGGGGAATGGTCTAATCTCGTTAATTTCACTGCGTAGTTCATCTAATCTATTTTGCCGATCTCGCCCAGACAAAATTTCTTCTGCCAAAATCATGGCCGTGGACTATCTTGAGAGATGGGAAAGTCATACTTATCTGCTAGGCCTGCCAAAGGCCCTAAAATTGGCCCTGGTTTATCATCCCCTGAAGTAAATCAACCTAAATTAGAGACCTGCATTAAAGTCTAAGCTTTTTGACGGCACCGGTATGTTCCCGGTGCGAGGGAACAGGTTAAAAATCTGTTCCATTAATGTCCGTTATAAAGCCTACCAGATAAGCAAGTTATTGGATTTTATAGGTTTATTAAATAATAGTAAGGGGCTTATTGCAGCAACTTCAAGATAGTGATAATGAAGGCGCCTTGGCCGATGAGCAGGGGAATGATCCATTTTAGCAAGTCAAACTTTACTCGCTCGATTCTGGCCTCCATCCGAGCTTCCAGATTAGCCAGTTTGCCATCCAATCGGGCCTCTAAATCCCCCATGCCAGTTTCTAAGCCGGTCATTCGAACTTCTAAACCGATCATTCGGTTTTCTAATTCTTTCAGGTCGCTGCGGAGGGCAGCGATATCAGCTTTGGAGGCCACCTCGGTTAGGCGGGATTCCTGCAACTCGGTGACGATGGCGACTAAGGCGCGGGCCTGTTTGTCCGGCATATCAGCGCCGATCAAGATTTCATAGGCTTTGAGGGTATCCACGGTGGCCATAATTAAATTATCACTCAATTAGGCGATATTTGTCAATTATTAAAGGTCAATGAAAAAGATCCTGCTCATCTTCGGCACCCGGCCCGAGGCCATTAAGATGGCCCCAGTGGTAATGCGTCTTAGTGAGGCAGGAACCTTTCAGTCAAGGGTGGCGGTCACCGCCCAGCACCGCCAGATGCTGGACCAGGTCCTGGACCTCTTTAACATTACCCCCGATTACGATCTGGACATCATGTCCCCGGCTCAGGACCTGTTTGATATCACTGGCCAGGCCCTGGCCGGATTAAAGGGGGTGTTGCGCCAGGAACAACCGGACCTGGTGCTGGTGCATGGCGATACCACCACTACTTTGGTGGCGGCCCTGGCCGCCTTTTATCTGCAAATTCCCGTGGGCCATGTGGAGGCCGGTCTGCGCACCCGAGATAAACACCGCCCCTATCCCGAGGAACTGAACCGCCGCCTCACCGGGGTGTTGGCCGACTACCATTTTGCCCCTACTGATTGGGCGCGGGACAATCTGCTGGCCGAAGGGGTGCCATCTGAGCGCATTTGGGTCACCGGCAACACCGTGATCGACGCTTTGCAATGGATGGCCCAGAAGGTGGGAAGCGAGCCGGGCTTCTGGTCCCATTATTTAAAGGACCGTTACGGTCTGTCCTTGGACCACCAACGCCTCCTGCTGGTGACCGGGCATCGCCGGGAAAACTTTGGGGAGGGCTTTCGCCAGATCTGTCTGGCGCTGCGGGACCTGGTCCTTCAGCATCCCGAGGTGCATCTGGTCTATCCGGTGCATCTCAACCCCCAGGTGCAGCAGCCGGTCTATAGCATGATGACGGAAGCGGTCGGGGCCATGGTCAAGATGGGTCAGGCGACCTCCATCAAGCTCAACGGCGGCGGTCGGCTGACGCTGTTGCCGCCCCTCGATTATGCCCCTTTCGTCTATCTGATGAGCCGCAGTTATCTGGTCCTAACCGATTCCGGCGGCATTCAGGAAGAGGCCCCGGCCCTGGGGAAGCCGGTGCTGGTAATGCGGGAAGTCACGGAGCGCCCGGAGGGAGTGTGGGCCGGCACCGTCAAGCTGGTCGGCGCCGAACGCGAGCAAATCTTCCAGGGGGTTTCAGAGTTGCTGACCAATCCTAACCTCTACCAATCTATGGCCCAGGCGCAGAACCCCTACGGGGATGGTTGCGCCGCGGCTAGGATTATACAAATATTAAAGGAAGCTATCTGATCGCTCTATTTTCAAATACATCTAACAAGTCATGATTACTGAAATTATCGGCCCGGGAGGGAACTTCCGGGCTTAGTTGTTGTTTCCGGAGATTATTTGACAGGAGTTTAAGGCTTCTTAGGGTTAAAAGAACCCTTAGTATAAAAATATCAGCAGGTTATACATCAAGTTTTTGTAAGACCCCACTATTAACTTGATAGCCCCAGGCCGCAAGGATCTGAGCCTGAATCGGGGTAGGGTCTTCTATCAATCTCTCGGGGCTTTTTTATGGATTATCTGGAATACGGTGACCGACGGGGTAGCTGGCAGACCTTTTGGCGGGCCATCCGGTGTCGGCCGGTGGTAGCCGGCAAACAACGGCTGCTGGCCTTTGCCCGCCCCCTGTCCCTTTACTACACCAACCTGGGGATGGGCGGCGCCATTGCCCAGCGTCTGGCCGCGGTCGGCCGGGAGCAGGCCGGTCGGGCCGAAAACATCATTGCCATGGCTCATGGCCGGGGGGCCGATGAACTGGTGCACCGCGCCCTCCAGGATTTCGGCTTTGAAGAGCTGCCCTTTTTGCGCTTTGCTGCCAATGCGGCTTTTTACTACACCATGCTGGTGGCCTTTTTCCTCTTGGAGTGCTTCAAGGAGGATGTCTGTCGCGAGGTGGTGCC
>JAQVHY010000093.1 GCA_028695935.1 Desulfobacca sp. | reverse complement strand
TCCAGGTCTTTGAGGACCTGCTGTTCTACCTGAGAATGAGCTTCTTTGAGAAAGCCGTATTCCTCGCTGCTTTTCCAGAGTTTCAGCAGGCCCGCCAGATCCTGATAGCTCAGCAGCGGGGTCTTGCTTTCCAACCGGGCCTTCTGCAAAGCCAAGGCCTTGTTCCATACAAAACGGCAGTGGCCGCAAAATCTTCGGAACAGACCTTCATGTCTCAAGTTGGTCTTTAACCTAAATTTGTAGCCCTTGCGGATTTTCATAGGAATATGGTATCATTGGTCTATGGAAAAGTCAACTAATCTCCGCACCGGACGGCATTGCGTTTTTAACCTGCATGTGCACCTCGTATTTGTTACCAAGTACCGCAAAAAAGTCTTCACTACCGCGGTTCTGAAAGCTATGCAGGATATATTCGCAAAAGTTTGCCGGGATTTCGAGGCCGAGCTGGTAGAATTTAATGGCGAAGCAGACCATGTCCATCTCCTGGTACATTACCCTCCCAAAGTGGCAATCTCCAAGCTGGTTAACAGCCTCAAGGGAGTATCGTCCCGGCATTTACGGCGACGATTCCCGGAACTCGAAAGGCATTATTGGAAAGGCATGCTCTGGTCTCCGAGCTACTTTGCCGGATCTTGTGGCGGTGCTCCGATATCTGTTATTAAGCAGTACATCGAATACCAGAAAACGCCAAGTTGAGTCGCCTATCATCCCCTACCTGAAGGAAGGGGTATTCTCGGCGATGAAGGATAAATGATAATTAGTTTGTACTCTGATGCCTAAAGGCGTTGATTCCCCTCTTCTTCTGAGTTGGTTTGGGGCTAGCCCAAAGGGAAGCAGCATGTCTGCTTATTGTCAAAAAAGAGTGGTTCTTTGAAAGAGCGATATAACCGGCTACCCCTCTTTTCCTTCGTGGTGCTGCTTCTGGCCACTGCCTGGTTTACACCCCCGGCCTTGGCCTGGGAAGCCCTGGGGCCTGAGAAAAAAGAGGTGGTCAGCCGGGAACGCGGCAATATCTGGATCGCCCTGGGGTATCTGACCGGGGATGTCACTTACCAAATCGGCGGCAAATATAAAGGCATATCGTTCGGCGAGGCATTCCAAGGGAAAGTCAATTTCCCCCTTAGCGAATTGAAGTGGCCCTTGGACCTGCTGATGTTTACGCTAGGAGGAGAGCTGCGGTTTTTAAAGAATTGGGAATTGAGGATAGCTTTTTCCAAGAATTTAACGGATGAGCCGGGAAAAGATGAGGATAGCGATTGGGAGGATGAATCTCGCCCGAAGGTCAAAACCTGTTTTGGGACTTCCGATACCGCGTTTTCCGGATATATCCTCGATCTGGGTATGCGTTACTGGATCATCGAAAAACAGGTGAATCGTGATCTGGCCTGGGCCATTGCCCCGGGCGCCAGCCTCTTATATCAAGAATTTAGTTGGGATGGCAGCAATCTCGTCCAATATGACCTCATCACTGGAGAGTGTTCAAGAGAGGCTGGTCCGGTTATCGCCTATAAATTTAATCTCTTGATGCCCTTTCTAGATCTTGCCGGCAGACTGACCTACAAACGTCTTTCCTGTCTGGCCAGCTTTGCTTATAGTCCCTGGTTAATTGCCAAAGATAAAGATTTTCATCTCCTCCGTGACAGGTTTACCAAGACCAAGGCTTACGGCGACGGTTTCAAAGTAGCTTGGCAGGGCCGTTTGGCGCTCTCCCAGCATTGGTTTGTCCATCTGTCCGGAGATTGGCTCCAATTTTCGGCTGCAAACATGGATCAGAATTGGGGATTGGTGGGCACCTGGTCCATAGAGCACAAGATCACGAGCTCGCAATTAAGTATCAAGGGCGGCGTCGGTTGTCATTTTTGAGGCTCCTCCTATGACGACCGCCGCGGCTTAGACCGAAGGGAATGGCAGGCGGCCCAAAAAGTCATGATTAGGCCTATAAGCCATAAATACTTTACGAAAGGGAGAAGAAAATGACCAAAACCGAATTGATCTCAAAAATTTCACAAGAAACCCAGGTAACTAAAGCCACCGCGGAGAAAACCCTTAACGCCCTGATCAACGGCATCACCAACATCTTGCAGACCGAGGGCAAGCTAACCTTGGCCGGGTTCGGCACTTTTAAGGTCGGTGAGCGCCAGGAACGTGAGGGGCGCAACCCTCAGACCGGAAAACCGATTAAGATCGCGGCTGGCAGGGTGGTTAAGTTTAAGCCGGGGAAGGCGTTAAAGGAAGCGGTCAGGTAATTTTAAAAGGGGGATAGGCCAGGGACAGGAGGAGAGAACGCCGGCCTTACTAAAAAAGTTTTGCTACAGCAGTTTGACCAACGCGGCAACGATGGCTACCGCCGCGGTCATCATGATACCCAGGCGCAGGGTGAGGTCGTGTTTGAGGCGAAGTTCGGTCATACTGATTTTTTCTTCTAAGCGGAGTTCTAATTCTTTCATATCCCGTTTTAGCTCAGCCCTTAGCTCTTCGATATCCCGCTTTACATCCGCCCTTAGCTGCTCAATGTCGCGTTGCAGTAGGGCAATATCTTCTTTGGTCGCCAGACGGCTTTCAATAATCTCTGCCACTGCCGTGGCCAGGGCTTCGGCCTGCTTCTCGGTAAATTCTGCTTCCCGCAGCCGCTTGGCAAACTCAAGGGTATCGAAGGCAATGGCTTTCATATTGATATGATGACCAAATTTTAAGTATTTGTCAATACTTATTTGCGCTCATCGGCTTCCCTCAAATTTGGTGGAAGCCGGGAACAGCCGGGAACGGCAGCTGATGGCGCGCCCTCTTATTTACCAAACAACGGCACACCAGCGCGGCTGGCGGCCTGGAGCAGGACTTCATCGGTGGTGGCTAAAGGAAAGCCATGTCGCATGGCCAGGTAAAGATAGGTGGCGTCATAAGCAGACAGATGATGCACCCGCGCCAGCGCCAGAGTCTCGCCCAACAGCCGTTCGGTTCTTTCCGCCTCTACCACGATGGGAAGCTGCCAGAGCAGGGCCAGAAATTGGACGGTAGCTGCTTGATTGAGCCGCCCGCGCCGTTCGGCGACCAATAAGGCGTTGCCCACCTCCAACGGCCAGATGGTCGGTACGAAGGCTTTAGCTTCCGCCAGGGATTCCAAAACCAAGTCGGTGTAAGTATTCCCTTCATCTTCAAAGGCCCAAGCCAAGCTTACCGAGGCGTCTAATACCAGGACGAGCGATGGCATTATAGACGCCCCTCCTCAATCATTTGGCGTAGTGACAGGCCAGCCAACCTATGCTCGCGGCGGAAGGCTTTGAGGGCAGCGATCGCTGCTTGCGGGTCCGGTTGCCGAAACCCAGCCACCGGAACCAAGGCTGCGACTGGGACCCCGTGTTTGGTGATAATAATCTCTTCTCCCCGTGCCACCTGTTCCAGCAATTGGGAAAGACGGGTTTTAGCCTCATAAGCCCCTACTTGAGGCATATTTACCTCCGTTAAACTAGTTTAAGACTAGTTTATAATGGGTAATTGCCAGAGTCAAGCAATTCTATCATCCCTACCTTCTTACCAAAGATTTTTTGCCACAACCGTTGACATTCTCTCCGCCCTTTAGGACGGAGAGGATGTCAATGCTTGTGGGCATTAACACGCAAATGCACTGATTGTTTGCGTTGCGGGCATTACCAGCTTCGCCTTAATCCAGTCAATAGCAAGGTCGCGTTCGTCTTCGGCGACGATCCTTGCCAGTTCTTCGTCGGTCATGGCGTCAACTCTGCCCAGCTCGGTCTGGCTCTCGGCCCGCTTAGCATTAAGTTCGGCTGCTGTATAACTTCTGATATGTTTGTCTTTTTTAATGGCGTCTCCTCCTAAAAGAAATGATTCTGATCGCCTTGCCTCGCATTGTATAAGCTACGGTAACAAATCTTCCTTTAAGGATACCAATAGGCAGGAATCTTGCTTCCTGGCCAGCATAGACTGAAGGGACAACAACATAGGGAGCCTTGATGACCGGGAGGAACAGCTTTGCCAGGGCCTGAACAGTCTCGCCAGCGATCTCAAAAATTGCGGTCGATAACCAATTTCCCTCATCTTAATATTACGTACTGATCGCAACTTGGTATTAGCGCTCTAGGGAATCATCCCGAGACCAAAGCAGGACCTACTATTTTGCGGGACTACAGCCAGCTATGGAGTGGACTTCGGCACCCAGACCCGCACCGGCTGATTCTTGTAGGGATAATTAACCACAGTGTTGCCCTGCCCATCTTGCCAGGTTCTTTTGGTGTTTACCAGTTCGGTGATGGAATTGCTAACGTTGGGCTGGGCCTTAATCCCTAAACTCGGCGCTGCTTGAGTATAGTGATGGATTTTACCATCCGGATACACAATGCCCACATGTGCTCCGCCCAACTGGATCACGGTCCCGGGGGGTAAGGGTGGCTCTGGTGTCCCGGGGGTATAGTTTTTCGGGCCTTGATAATGGTTTTTGGGGTCTTGCAAAAAAGAGGTGACCTCTGCCGCAGTTCGGCGAACCCCGTTCTGCGGGGGCGGCATCCCTATCCGCTCGCCGACGTAATCGTGGCATACCCCAGTTGGTAGCTTTGGGTGCTCATCCGGAGAAAGCCATCTGGTTGCCACATGGGACGAAGAAGGTGGCGGCTGCACCTCTTCTTTAGGAGGCGGTGCCGTCTCGGGCGGTTTCTCGGCTACCGGGGTCGGCGGTTCAACCGGCGGCGGGGGTTCGGGAGCCTGGACCACACTGGTGCCCCCGCAACAGCCGCCGCCTGACAGACCGGTCACGGGCGAAGAATCGCCTGTGGCTAAGGGTCCGACCGCCCGCGGCGGCAGTTCCCGTTTCCCTGGCTCAGTGGCCCACAATTGCGGCAAAGCCCCCAGCCCATAGATGATCAGGGTTGTCAAGACCAAGCGACTGATAAGTTTTTTCATCTGCTCATCTCCGTCAGCATCGCTAAATAATCTCTGATCGGGGATAAGATTATACTATAAGTTGCCAAAAAAATACCACCCCTAACGAACCCTCTCCCCCGCCGGGGAGAGGGAAGTCAAGGTGGATTGCTACTGGAGAAACCGATAAGGCTTATGTTGGGGACTTAGGACGAACCCCCTGGCCTGGTTGATCAATACATCCTGGCGGAATTTAGCAGCCTCTGGCGTTCTTGCTGATACCTCGCCTTAGCTGGCAGGCCAAACGCACTCCAGTCTTTTTGAAGACTTTCCTTATATGCCCTGTAAGAACTGTTCATTCCTGCTGTCAGCCGGTCTTTGTCTTGCTTCCGGTTTACTAAATAAGCCGCAATCCACAGGTCTTCTTTCCCGTTGGGGCATCCTTGAGACCTGGCATATTCCCGAGCAAGACGTTGATCGTCCTTGCTGCTAGGGTTGCCATTTTCATAATTTTCCCGATAAAGTCGTTCGATCGCGGCTCGTCCGACGAAGCTACCCATAACTTTGGAGGCATATTCTACCCCCTTTTCTGCCGCTTTCTTACCTGCGGCAGCTAGCGGTCCTGATGTTGCCGTATCTTTTAATAATTCCGCGAAATCTTTACCTGTGAAGTCAATTGGAGAAATCGGCACCTTTCCCTCTATTACCATGTTAGCGGCTCCAATACCGGTGTTATCGGCAATGGCATCAACGGCCGCATTCAGTTCCGGATCATGCTCACGGTCTGGGGGCGGTAGGGGATCGCGCTTCTCGGCGTCCCATTCCTTGTCACGCTGCTTTTCTTGCTCGGTCTTCTCGGCCGGCTTCTCTACCTTCTTGGGCTCTACCGCAGTCGGCTTCTCCGGCGCGGGCTTTTCTTCAACCGGCGTCTCCTTGCCGGTAGCGGCGATCACCGTTTCGGGCGCCGCCGGAGGCTTTACTTTGCCTGCCTTGACATCGGCAATCTTTTGGTTAGTTTCGGTTTCAATCTGACTGATTTGCTTTTGGGCATGGTTGATATAGCTATCGAGCTGCTCATTGGTAAGAGTGGAGGTCCCTTCCTGCTTCATCTGGTTATAATTCTTGATCCGGTCTCGCAGGCCTTTGATTCGGGTGTTGGCATCCGTCTGGATTTTGGCGATCTCCTGGTTTTTTTGAGCCTCGGTCATTCCGGGTTCCTCGCCCGCTTCCTCGCCGGTGGGCACTTGAGCGACCGGACCAAGGCTCGCCCCGCAACCGCTACACCCCCCCGAACTGAGGCGCGAGGGCGCCGAAATTATATCTGCCATGGTCTTCCCAAACTCAGAGGGGGGCAGTTCCCGCTTGCCCGGTTCCGTGGCGTAAAGCTGGGTCATGATCCCCAGCCCATAAATGGCCAACATAATCATCAGTAAACGAAAAACCAATCTTTTCATATTGTTTTCCTCGGTGCAAGTAAAAATCTGGCTATGGTTGAAGACTGAAAACCTTAAATAATCTCTGACAGGATCAGGGTATATTGTACTATGAATTGCCAAAAACAATACTACCCCTAACGAACCCTCTCCCCCGCCGGGGAGAGGGAAGTTAAGGTAGATTGGTGACGGAGAAACAGATAAGGCTTAGTTTTGCAGCTTAAATCGACCCCCCTGGCCTGATCGATCAATATATCTTGGCGGCCTTTAGTATCTTCTACCGTTCTCGCTGATAATGCGCCTTAGCTTGTAGTGCCCACGAAATGATGGATGGTTACCACATCTTCCTCATCTCTTGTTTTCGCCGCCACTCGATATATTGATCTCTATCCATTCCCATTTTATCGGCTTCTTTATCAATATATGCCCAACCAGCCTTGGGGTCTTTTTTTACTTCCTCAGGTAACCATGGTATCAGATTACCCCTCGAATCCTGGGGATATGGCACATCCTTCCCCTCCGGAGCCACTACCCCCTCGATCTCGGCTTTATCCTTTCTTATCCTGTCGGATGGTCTCGAACCCGGAGTTGTAGGTTTAGATGAAGAAGATTTAGTCGTCGTGGCCGTTGGTGCACTTGTTTTAGATGGCGCTTCCCCGGAAGACGCTCCTGATGGACCTCGGGGGGTTGCTTGATAGGTTCCGGGTGCCCCAGACCTCGTCGAAGGACTGCTGGCTGTAGGTGTAGATGTCGTCCCCGCCGAAGGAGTGGAACTAGCCGAGGAGGGAGCGGGAGGCTGCCCAGCACTAGTTGGCGCTGAGGTTGGCTCCGGAGAACTAGGCCCAGGTGGCACAGGAGGCAGTTGGACGGTTCCCGATTTAATATCTGATGGGTATTCATCAGGCATCTCACCTGCTGGTAATCCCCCTTGATAAGTTGGTGGTGGAGCAGTGGGCGGAGCCTTAGGTGCGGTCGTTGTCCGAGTTGCCGGAGGCGATGTCGTCGGGGGCAGAGTCTTCCATTCTGGTGCTTTAGGAGCTTCCGGAGCCGTTGGCGCGGTTGTGGTCGTGGTTGTCGGAGGTGGCGTGGTCGGGGCCGCCGGAGAGGTCGATGGCGGCAGAGTGCCAAAGACAGTCCCGCTGCTCGGCTGGGTTGCGCCAGGATAATCTCTATACGGATCGGATTTAGTTCCGGTGCCGTAATAAGGCCGGCCATCGGACATATAACCGGTCGCCCCTGGTGCCGGAGTGCCCATACTTGGCTGCCAGCCCGGCAAGTTGACATCGGGGTAATCTCTATACGGATCAGATTTAGTTCCGGTGCCGTAAATAGGCCGGCCATCGGAGGTGTGGCTGGTAGGCTGCGGTTCCTCACTGGTAGGCGCTTGGGCTATCGGACTATAGCTCGTCCCGCCGCAGCCCCCCGCACTGAGGCGTGAAGGCGTTGGGCTTACTCCTGTTACACTTCTCCCCAAATCGGTGGGGGGCAGCTCCCGCTTGCCACATTCAGTGGCGTACAGCTGGGTCATGATCCCCAGCCCATAAATGGCCAACATAATCATCAGTAAACGAAAAGCCAATCTTTTCATATTGTTCTCCTCGGTGTTAATAAAAATCTAGCTGTGGCTGAATCACTAAAGACCTTAAATAAAGTCGGACAAACGTCATATGAACTTAATCGGAAAAAATAATTAAAAACTCTATTTTTTTCTGAATTATGTTATATGGGTTAAGCTGCTTATTTTTTCTGTTGTTACACTTAGGAAGAGGTTTCTCCCCGGCCCCGACTATTCCGAAAAACTATTAAGGCAGGGATTATGGAGCCTGGGATATAGAACTTAAGCACAGAACGCCAACCAGCTTCGGCCTTCAGTTTGGTAATATCCTGGCAGGTGGTTATAGAAAACTGTCAAGGCGCTAAGAACGATGTATCCTCTACTGCTTGATTGGGGACCGCTCCAGCTTCCCACTTATGTAGTCTGTATGTTCCTGGCCGTGGTGGTGATCGCCTACCTGGGGGGCCGGGAAATAAGACGGCGCGGCCAACCGCTGGGCCGCTGGTACGATTTCTGTTTCTACGCCAGTCTGGGGGCCATCGCCGGGGCTTACCTGTTGTTTGTCGGGTTTCATTACCGGTATTATCTGGCTCACCCCCGGCGGTTGTTTTATCTGTTCCAGGCGGGGTTGATCTCCTATGGCGGTCTGTTGGGAGCCCTGGGCGCTGCCCTGCTCTATCTGCGAATCAAAAAATTGCCCTGGCGGCTTTACCTGGACGCCCTGGCCGTGGGGCTACCCTTAGGGCATTTTCTGATGCGCCTGGGGTGTTTTACGGCGGGATGCTGTTTTGGCAAGCCGACGGATCTGCCCTGGGCGGTGACCTACCCTTCCTGGCATCTCACCGCCGGCACCGCGGTGCATCCCGCTCCTCTCTATGAGGCCCTGTTAATGCTGGGCGTCTTTGCAGTAATCTGGTATTACCGCCCAAGAAAGGCGTTTGACGGCCAACTGCTGCTGATCTATTTATGTCTGATGGACTGGACCCGCTTCGGGGTGGAATTCTTTCGCGCTCCGCAAGATTATCGCGGACCGGTGTGGTGGAGTATGCCCCTGACCCAGTGGTTCGCCCTGGTTCTGGCCTTGCTCTCTATGGGGTTGCTGGCCTGGGGGTGGTGCCGGGCCCGACGGAGGCACCACCTGGCTAATACTGCGCCACCCCCATTGCCAAGGTCATGACTAACCGTGATGATCTTTAGCGGCGCACTTGGGCCGGGCTGCCAGTGAGGTCAGAAAACTTAATATTGCCATCACCGATTAGGACCGCCTCATCCGGGGCGTATCCCGCGCCCAGCATTCTCGCCCCTTTTCTCCGGCCTTCCGACTTGCTCATGGTAGCTTTGGCCCGCTCCAGGGCCTCTTTTAAGGTCCCGCCTTTTTTCCACTCTTTGAGGGTCTCAAAAGACAGGTCGTCCGCATCCTTGCCGAGAATTTTGGATTTATAGCCGATCACCGCCCGTCCTTGAGTGGTCGGTGTCACCCCCAGGGCATCGGAAAAAGAAAATTGCTTGGGGTCTTTTTTGCTGCCGACCGCGCAGACATTGAGGAAGGTGACCTTGGGGGCCGTTCCGGCCGCCCGTACGCTCCGGGCCAAATCCGCGGGATGGATTTTTCCCTCTTCACTCCCATCCGTATCGATCTGGGGGACGTCTGCGCCCGTTTCATCCCTGATCCATTTGGTGGTCGGGAAGCCGTGGGCATTTAACAAGACGACTTCTGATTTCGGGATGTTCTCCAATAATTGCTGTCTATTGGGCCGATCCCCGGTGGTGAAGCTATCTTTGCCAAAGGTATCCTCCAGGACTTGATCGCCCTTCTCGGCACCGATATACCCCGCCGCGCCATGCCCCATGGCGGCATAAACCTGCCCCTTTTTGGGCGGTTTTTCCGGAGTCTTCTCCTCGGGTTTTTCGGTTATCTGCTCTTCCGCCTCTGCCTCAGCTTCCACTTCCGCCTGCTCTTCCGCTTTAGTTGTGGCCTCGGCTTCCGGCTCCGGTTTAACCGGGATCTCTGACTCACCGCACCCGTAACAGCCCCCGCCGCGGAGACCCGTGGGGGCCTGAGGCGCCGGCTCTAAAGCCCGATATTTATCTTTATCCAACTCAGGGGGCGGCAGTTCCCGCTTCCCCGGTTCAGTAGCATTGAGCTGGCAAAAAAGACCAATGCCATATAATACCATGATTATGCTTAATAAGCGGATAATCAGCTTTTTCATAATTGATCCCCACCATAAAAATGGTTTTTCTTTTTGAATAGGAATGGTTGCCCAGGGCTACCAATTTTCGTTTTTATGAGCCCCGAAGGCGGCTAGCAATATCCTTCACCGACCTCTGCTTGCGGCTCAGGGTGACAAACAGCCATGGCTTTGCCGGTCACCATATATAAACGCTTAATCTATAGTTCGCCCAACCTCTCCCAGGTTCGAGAAGTCGTCCTCAATCGGGTCAAAGTAGGGGATCCCGAAATTACGGTTAAAAACTTTGCGATCTTCGCCAAGTTTTGCCCTCTCTTGGTCGATCTTGGTCTGGAGCTGGTTCAAGCGGTTTTCTTTATTGGTGAGAGCAACCGCGGCCTGACCGAAAATCCGTCCGCCGCGGTCTCGATAGAATTGCTTTTCTGACTCAATTTCCTTGGCCAACCTATCGGCCTCGGCTTGGTCTTTTTGCAGGGCAGTCCATTGGGCTTTTATGCCTTGCAGGCTCTGCCGGGCTTCAGCCGCGATCCTGGTCTTTTCTTCTTCTGGTTTGACCGGGGCCTCGGCTTCCGGCTCTGATTCATAAGTTCGTGTTGGTATTGTCGGTGGCCGGCTGCCGCCGCACCCCGGGCAGATACCCCCGCGGAGATCTGTGGGGGCTTGTGTTGTTGGCTCTAAGGCCCGATATTTATCTTTATCCAACTCCGCGGGCGGCAGTTCCCGCTCCCCGGGTTCAGTAGCATAGAGCTGGCAAACCAGTCCAACGCCATATAATAATAAGATTATGCTTAATAATCTGATAATCAGCTTCTTCATGATCGATTCCCCTCGGCACAATGAGAATTTTTTTTGAAATAAAGCTGTCGATTCGCTTTCCCGGCGGTATTCACCTTGCGGTGACCAGACAGTATTGACTGGCGGCTTCGGTAACTACCGCCTCGGATCACTAATACCGATAGCCTATCAGACCGCCGATCACAAACCGATCATATTTATACCAGGTGATGTCGGAGGCACTATGCGTATAGGTCATATGTACCTGCCCCTCCAGGCCGCGATAGATGGCATAGGTCAGATTCAAGCCGGTTTCGACAACATGATCCTGGCGCTTAGGGAAGATAAGAGGAGGCTGCAGATTGGCAATCCTCGTCAAATTGTGGGCGTCCCACCAGGGTTTATCAAAGCACTGCCGGAGTAGATCAACATAGACGCGGGTACGCAACCGTTTAATAATCGGCCACGCGGCCTCTAGACGCAAACGATAGCTTTCGCTGTCATAATTATCCCCGGCAGCAAAGTCATTTTCGTAGCTGAAGCGGGCCATCAGGTAACCGGTGCGCTGGTCATTAACGTAATAATACACCCCCATGCTGGCCCCATAAGTATGGGTGCTGCGATCGTCCTGCTGGACAAAAACCGGGGCCCAGTAGTAGTTGCGATCGAAACGCACCCCGAACTCCAGCATGGTCCGATCGGTGAGCATCTGAAAATAGGTAGGCAGCACTGAATAGGCAGTCTTGTATTTGTCTGAGCCGATATCCATGTAGGTGAAATTAAAAAGCGACACCAGTTGCCCGGTGCCATTAAAGAGACGCCAGGTCGGCGTGAGGCCAAAATTATGAATCATGGCGTCATATTGAGTAAGGCGAAAATGCATATCCTGATAAAAAGAATACTGGCATAAAAGTCCCAACTCGTTGGTAAGCCCCAAATTGTAACCGACATTGGCCTGGTGTTTGTAGAGACCATCGCCATTGCCGAAAACGAATCGGGCCGTGTCGTCTTCCCGTGACTGCAAAGTCACGTTGGAATCGTAATCCAGCCCCGCATTTACCTCGATACTCAGCGGTAGTTTCTCAGAGTTGGCCGCCCAGACCGGGCTGAAAGCCAGGACTACCACCAACACCATCCCCCCCATCATTAACTTCTTCTTACTCATAACTTTTCCCCTCCCCCTGCTTAAGTTAAGAAGTGAGATAAACAATAGTGATAATAATAATTAATGTCAAGTAATATTTTACTTTAAGAATATTTTAGTATTTATGAAGTTCAGAATTTGGCGAGATGGTTTTTCGAGCAAAGCAGGGGTTACCAGCAGGCTAGGTTTAATCTTTTGATGCCTATGAGGCGTTCAGGCAGAATCAGATTTTTCAAGGGTTGTTATTGTTGCAATTGTGTTACTATAACACAACGAGATTGATGCTTCGCCTTCCAGACCTGTTAGGTGGCGGAGAACGGTCTCGCTATTTGTCAGACTAAAGTAGTCTGACCGGTTGGTACGCCGATACGGAATCAACCCTGATCGAGGCCGGGATTGTAGTAACGTGGAATCCCCGGCGTCTTCCTACGGCAACAAATGCACTAAGCGGTATTTCCGGCGAGAACGGCGTTCGGGATTGGTCTTTTCCCGGAGACGCTGGAGGAATAGGTCTTCGGCAGCATTTGGCGGTGAAGCAGATCACGTCCATCTTTTGGTCGAAATCCATCCGGCCTTGAATATTTCGGTATTGATCAATAACCTGAAATCGGCTAGCTCCAGGCGGATAAGAAACCGCTTCGCCGACCACCTCAAGAAGTTCTATGGGAAGCCGGTTTTCTGGCATCGGGCCTATTTTGTCGCCAGCGTCGGCAATGTCACCCTTGAAACAGTGCGACGTTATGTCGAGCAACAAGGAACCAAGGAAAAACCCCGTAAAAAACTGAAACAAAACCGGCCCGCTTGACCCGCCTCCTGGCGCAAGTGCCTAGGAAGGGGAATGCGCGGGCGTCAGTTCAACCAACTCCGCACCAGCAATAAGTATTTTCACGTTAGTATCTTGCTTGGTTGGTTTCATAATCAATCCTTAGCAGATACGGTTAGCTAGCATTAAAACATATTATCCGGTATTTTTAAGGTATTGTGGATAACGCCCACCATTAAGGAGCGCGCTGAATTCACCGCCCATCAGCACAACTTGAAGAACCAGGCCCCGGACATATGCTAACCTGCTGACCGCATTTCCTCCCTGATCACCCGGCGCAGGATTTCCTCCAATGTCTCATCCTGGCGTTTAACATGGTTCCGCAAGGCTTCATTGATCATAGTCTGATAATTGCCGCCGCCGGCTTCATAACTCAGAAACGACGGGTACGGTTTGAATATCCAGATATCACGCGGCTTTTTTCCATTTATTGATCTCCAGTGCTAGGGAATGTTGAAATTGTTGTTGGATCAGGTCCATCGTAAAGTTGGTTTTGAGTTGGAAGATACTCCACGGTTTGCCGGGCTTGAGGTC
>JAQVHY010000092.1 GCA_028695935.1 Desulfobacca sp. | reverse complement strand
CCCGTGGTAAAGCGCATAACCTTGATCAATCTCCCCCAACCGGTTTTTAAAATCCGTTCTCCGGGAATATAGCACAGCCGATGCGCTTCCAGGCATTGGGCTGCCAGGGTTAGAGGGGCTTCCAGATCCAGGCCAAAGGCCTCAAACATGTCGGAGGCTCCGGAGACCCCGGTCGCGGCCCGCGACCCTTTTTTGGCCACATAGGCTCCGGCCGCCGCGGCAATGATCGCCGCGCCGGTGGAGACGTTGACCGTCTTGAGGAAATCTGAACCGGTCCCGACAATATCGGCACTGGGTTCAGGAAGTCGGGGGTCGATGACTTCGACATCGTAGTCCATCTGGGCTTCCCAGGCTCCGGCGATCTCCTCCAGGGTCGGAGACTTGGCCAGATGGGCAATCAAAAAGGCCCCTTGCTGGAGCTCCGGCTGCTCGGAAAGTAGAATCTGACGATAAAATTCCTTGGCCTCCGCTCGGGATAGATGACGCCCCTGAAGCAGTTCCAAGATGGCGCGGCCAAACCCTCTTAGGGCCTGTTCCTCAAATCTGACATTAGCTTCCATCGATAAATACCGTTTTTTGGTTTCCTGCTGGGAAAAGTTCAAGGTTCAAGGTTCAAAATTCAAAATTCAAGGTTTATGCTTTGTGTTATACAATTGGTTTTTCCGTTGACCTACAAACTTGAGATAACCAATGGTTACGCCAATCCCACGGGAGCCAGGGAGAGGGACCCGCCTACCTCCATCTCTAGTCCTCCCCACCTGGCAAATCAATGGTGACTTTGAGTCCTTGCCGATTCTGAACCAGGTGCAGGCCGTTTTCCACCTCAGTCAGCGGTAGGCGGTGAGTCAGCAACTTTTCTCCCGGGATGCGTCCGTGGGCCAACAATTCCAAGGCCAGGGCATTCTGGCGGGAGGTGCAGCCGTAGGCCCCGACCAGGGTAGCCTCCAGATAATGCAGACGATTTAAGTCCACTGGCCGGTTGCCGAGGTCGGACGGCAGGCCGGAAAATAGACAGAGGCGGCCCCGTTTGGCCAACCCCGCCAGGGCCCATTCCCAGGCCTCGACTGCCCTACAGGCCAACATACCGACATCGATCCCCTGGCCGTCCGTCGATTCCCGGATGGCTGCAACCGGATCCTGATTACCGGCATCTACAACCACATCGGCCCAGCCTTGCCGGGCCTGGGCGATCCGATCCAAAGCCAGTTCTACCAGGATAACCCGCGAGGCCCCCCTGAGGTAAGCCAGTTGGGCGTGCAAGAGGCCGATAGGGCCAGCCCCGAAAATCGCCACGTGTTCCCCGGGACCGACCCCAGCCTGCTCCTGACCATTTATGCAACAGGCCAGCGGTTCGGCCAGGGTGGCCACCTGAAAAGAGAGAGCCGCCGGAATAAGGTTGATCGCGCCCTGGTGCACCCCGGCGGCGGGGACGGCCAGAAACTCCGCCAGCCCGCCGTCATGATGAAAGCCCATGATGCGCATCTCCTGACACAGGTTGGGAACCCCGCGCAGACAATAACGGCAACGGCCACAGGGGAGGCCCGGTGCCATCTGCACCCGGTCGCCGATCTGGAAACCCCGCACCCCGTTGCCGACCTCGACAATAGTTCCGGCCATCTCATGTCCCAAGATCCGGGGCAGGATCAGGTCGCGGTGCCCCTGGTGCCACATCTTGGCGTCGGTGGCGCATAGGGAGCAGGCGGCCACGTTTATTAATAAGCCCTCTTTAGGGCACTCCGGGCGAGGCACCCGACAGAACTCTAATTTTTTAGGCGCAGTTAGTAATGCCGCATTCATCTCCATAGGTGTCCTCCGCGCCGTAGTCAGCTTTCTCGGTCATAAAAAAATCCCCTGGCTCGAGTGAGCCAGGGGACCCTGTTACCATAAGTCAGTCCCCAAAAGTCAATCTGCTCGTCTTCTGGCTCCCGGATCTTTCTCCACCGGCCCTTCCCACCTGAGTTAGCCGTCCAGGCAGTGGTTTATGCCGGATTCGTCCCCGGTCACAGCGGCGGGACCGCCCCGGATTTACACCGGGTTCCATGGCCAACCTCGGGTGGGCCCGCAGACCGACTCTCGCCTGTCAATATGTTTATGTTCTTCTATTACTAAACTAAAATTGAGCCGTCAAGCTAAAAAACCATGGCATATTACCTTTATTTAAGGCAGAACAGGCCGCTGATCTGGGTAATAGCCGCGTTCTCCTCCTCCATTGCCGTTTGACAACCATTCATGAGCTAAATACTGCGGGTAAAGCCGGTAAAGCGGTAGAGATCGCTCACGATCTCTTCGTGTTCGCCCTTGAGTTTCTGATACATGCGGGCATTCTCCAGGGCCAGGGCGGCTTGCTCGGCCAGGGAGGAGATAAAGGTAATCTCATCTTCGGAGAAATCCCGAGGATCGCTGCTGTAAATCCGCAAGACCCCGATAACATTACCCTTCAGACTGATGGGCACCGACAGGATGGAGGCAATGCCCTCCTCGGTGCAGGCCTGGGGGTATTGCGCCCGGGGGTCGGAAGCCACGTCATACATGGACACCGGCTTGCCGGTCATGGCCTCGGCAATCGATTTATCGGTTTCCACCGGCCCTTTATTGATATAGCGATCGCTCAGGCCGTAACTGGCGACCAACTCCATCTGGCGGCGTTTTTCGTCCAACAGGCGCACGGCCGCGGCCTTGATATCCAGCGCCGTGGTGGCGGTCTTGACCAGCAGATGGAGCACCTTTTGCACCTCCAGGGTGGAATTGATGGCCTTGGCGACCTGCTGCAGGGCCTTTAATAACTCCAATTCCTTGAGGCGGGCCTCGTACATCTGGGCATTAATGATCGCCTGGCCGCCCAATTCGGCCACCGCGCCGGCAAATTCCACCTCATCCATGGTGAATTCCCGGGGCTCCGAGGTCAACAGCCGCATGACCCCGATCACCTGGCCTTTGACCAGAATGGGAATGGCTACCAGGGTGGCGATACCTTCCTCCTTGGCATCCTGGGGGTACTGGATGCGCGGGTCGCTAGTGGCATCATAGATCGCCACCGGACGACCGCTCAGGGCCTCAGCCACACTTTTGTCCATATCCACCGGCCCTTTATGGAGGTATTTTTCACTGATGCCGGTAGAAGCCATCAGTTCCAGGGTATTGGTCCGCGGGTTGACCAGGCGAATGGTACAGCCCTTCAGATTCATTACCTCAGTCAATTTATTGACGATCAACTCCATAACCTCATGCACCGATAGAGTAGAACTGACGGCTCGGCTGATCTCCTGAAAACTTAATAGGTAAAGCCTCTCTTTGGTGGTCATCTAATTGTCTCCTCTTATTAAAGGTTAATATTAAGGAAGCCTTGCGGTTCAGTCTGAGTGGTCAGGTATGCTGGAATTCGGCCCGCAGTTTCTGATAGGCCTCATCCATCTGCAGCTTGAGTTGATCGATATATTCCTGGAAGCTAGTGGTAAGTTTGCTTTCCAGATCAACTGCCTGGCTCAGTCTCAGAAGCCGGTCATATTCATTATTGACGTTTTCTTGAATGATCTCAATGTCCTCTTCAGTCAGATGTGCAAAACGCCTTTGCAGCTTCAGGTATTCCCGTACCGGCTTGGGCTTGGAGATTTTGCGGTTCAAAAAATATTTGCCGTTAATAACCTCATATAAGGGGAAAACTCGCGTCTGGACCGCCAGACGGGCGATCTTCACGGCATAGCGGCCCTCGTGTCGCCAACCGGTTGGACAGGGAGAAAAGGCATGAATATACGCTGGCCCCTTGATCAGCGAGGCTTTCTTTACCTTGTTCATCAAATCGAGGTAAAAAGCCGGATTGACGGTAGCCACATAGGGGATTTTGTGGGCTACGGCAATGGCCGGCATATCTTTTTTAAAATGGCTTTCGCCCATCGATAATTTGCCGGGAGGCGAAGTGGTGGTGGCGGCGCCGTAAGGAGTCAGACTGGAGCGCTGAATACCGGTATTCATATAGGCTTCGTTATCCAGACAGAGATAAATGAAGTTGTGGCCGCGTTCCAAGGCCCCGGACAGGGCCTGAAGGCCAATATCGGCGGTGCCGCCATCCCCGGCCACGGCCAGGATGGGGATATCATCCCGGGCAATCTTGCCTTTCTCTTTCATTATGCGCAGGGCCGCCTCCACCCCGCTGGCTACTGCGGCAGTATTCTCAAAGGCGACATGCAGCCAGGGGACCCGCCAGGCGGTTTGCGGATAGGCTGAGGAAATAATTTCCATGCAGCCGGTGGCGCTGATTACCATCATTTCCCGCCCCAGTGCCTTGGCCGCCAATCGCAGGGCCAGCACTTCACCGCATCCCTGGCAGGCCCGGTGTCCTGGAGCTAATGGCTCAAATTCCGGCAAGTGCTGGGGATCAAATTTCTCAAAACTTTCCAGTGCGATTTTCATTAGGTGCTCCTGGCGGTTATACTTCCCTCAGGCCGATAAGGGTGTATTCCGATTCCGGGGGGCCTTGGGTGGCATATTGTTCGGCCAACTCGACAATCTCCAAGAAGTCGTGCACGGTAACATCCCGGCCCCCTAGACCCAGCACGAAATCAAATACCTGGGGGCGGTTCGGCAGGGTATAGAGCGCCGACCGCACTTCCTGACCCACCGGCCCGGAGTGGGCCCCCAGGGAAATATGGCGATCGATTACGGCAATAATACTGGCCTGGCGCACTGCCTCCCGAAACTCCGGCAACGGGAACGGACGCCAGAGGCGGCAGCGGATCAGGCCCACGGGCTTGCCCGCGTCCCGCAGACGATCCACCGCGCCCATTGCAGTGCGACTGATGACCCCCATAGTCATCAACAGAATCTGGGCGTCTTCCACCCGGTAGGTTTCAATCGGGGCATAAGCCCGGCCAAAACGGCGGCCAAATTCCTGCCAGGCAGCCAATATAACCTGTTTAGAGTTGATCAAGGCATCTTCAACCTGCTTTTTGGCTTCGGTATAGACCTCGGGGATGCCTACCGGGCCCATGGTAATCGGGTGGTCAATATCAAGTTTCAAGGACTGGCGGTGCTCGGGCAGATAGTCGCCCAGTTCTTCCTGCTCAAAGAGATAGATCGGTTCGATGACATGGGTCAGATTGAAGCCATCAATATTGACCACCATGGGCAACACCACGTTGGGATCGCGGACTACCCGAAAGGCGTGCAGGATCGCGTCATAGGCTTCTTGCCCGGTTTCACAAAAGACCTGGATCCAGCCGATGTCCCGCTCCGCCATAATATCGCTATGATCGTTCCAGATGCTGATCGGGCCGGATAGGGCACGATTGGCGACGACCATGACAATGGGCAGACGCAGGCTGGCAGCAATGAAGAGAATTTCATGCATCAGTGCCAACCCCTGGGAACTGGTAGCAGTAAAGGTGCTGGCCCCGGCGGCCGCGGCCCCAACCATGGCGCTGATGGCCGAATGTTCGGATTCGACATTCATAAAATGCGCCTGTAACTCACCGTTAGCGACTAGTTCCGACAGGTGTTCCACGATATGAGTCTGCGGCGTAATGGGGTACGCGGCAATGACATCGACATCGGCTTGTTGTACGGCTTTGGCCACGGCGATCGACACTTCCATCGGGGTTCGGGTCGGCATGGCTATTCCTTTTCCTCTACCAGGGTGATGGCGTCTTTCGGGCATTCCTCCGCACAGATGCCGCAGCCTTTGCAATAATTTAAGTCAGGCTCATAGGTTCCCGCCGCGGTCTTGGTCATAGCCAGGTCAGGGCAGTAAATGTGACACAGACCGCATTGGTTACACTTTTCCGGGTCGACCACCGGTCGTTGCAGCCGCCAGGTGCCGGTCAGCAGATGCATGGAGCTGCCCGGTTCCAGAATCGCGCATCCCAGAGCTAAATTGCGCCAGCCGATGATTGCTCGCTTCTCAACCTTTTCGGCCATTGTCTATCCTCCTATGCCATGGCGGTATTCCAATAGGCTTGCATAAGGGCTTCTTTATTTCTCCGGGCCAATAGGGCTCCAAATCTCTTCAATAAAGGCTTTTCCAATGAATTCAGCTCCACAATGCCGGTGGCGCGCACCAAGCCGCCCAGAATGGAGACGCTAACGATCGGCGCGTGCAAGATGTCCATCGAAATCGTGGTGGCATCGACTACGGCCAGATTAAGGTCGGAGCGCAGTTTGGGTTTGTGCTCTGCTAAGGTTTTTTTGGTGTTTAGAATCAGCCAGCCGTTCTCTTTAAGACCACTGGTGACATCGACAATCCGCAAGAGTGTAGGATCGAGGACCGCGACAATATCCGGTTCATAGACCTGCTCGCGTAATTTCAGGGCTTTATCACCGGCCCGCACAAAGGCCAATACCGGCGCCCCCCGACGTTCCGGCCCAAAACTGGCAAAACCCTGAGCATAACGCCCCTCCTCAATGATTGCCATGCTGAGGATTTCGCACGAGGTTACGGCTCCCTGTCCCCCGCGGCCATGAAAGCGTATTTCGATCAATCGAAGCTCCTTTCGTCACAAAGGGACCGCAGTAAAATTGCCTCCATCCAGGGATCTTATTCTAAACTGCGCCTTATTGACTAATATTATATCGCCAACGCAGCTTTTTGGCAAAAAATCTTGACCTACCGTTTAACCTGTTCTTATTCTAAGGCTTAAACCTTCAAGGCGGTTAATACCGCGCTCGGGTTGAGTTACTAAGAAAATCCCTGGCTGGGGTTTTGTCTGACCGACGGCCTTCACTACCAATATTTTAAGCATATAACCACAAGAAATCAAAAAAAATTTAAATGGTTAAAATCAACCCCCAAGGGCCTGGCCATCAGCGCAGAGTTCTTGGGTAAGATTAGTTCCTCAAGCTTGGCGGTGGTGAACCGGAACCAAAAAGTTTTAGCCACAGGGTTATGCGGCTCAAGATTTTATGGTAGATTTTAATATAACAGCTATAGTAAATTTTCGTCTAGTCTCAGATTACGATCAGGACTGTTTTTACTTACATGGAATTTATCCCGCTATTTTTCCAGGAAAAATTATCGCTAATCAACCCCCACGGGTCGATCGGCGTGGTCACCCTGTGGTCGAAGGTGGATTACGTCCAGCAGCGCTTCCGCCAGGCCGGGGTAAATCTCGATCCGCAGACCTCGCCGATCGCCTTATTTGGCACGCTTTACGGCAATGGGTTGCGGGAACTGCTACGTAATTTGCTCTATAATCCCCAGATTCAGGTGCTGCTGATCTGCGGCCGCAATCGCTCCGGGTCGCGGGAAGAGCTTGAAAAGTTTTTTGACCAGGGTCTGGAATCGGGCGATTCCAAGCTGGTCAGCTATCAGGCCCTGCCTTCCGGGGAAGCAGTGCAGACCTGCCGCATCCGCGGCACCGGGCGCTTGATCGATAGCCTGGTCCGACCGCAGCATTTCGGGGCTCCACCCCAACTCCAGTGGCTGGGGGAACCGCAGGAGCCCGCCACCTTGGAGCGCATTGCCCAGTTTTTCGCCACCTGGAAGCCAAGCCCCGGGCCTTCTGTCAACGAGTTGCCCAGACAGGCGATACCCCTGCCCCAGGTGGCGATCAGCCATTTCCCCAGTAACCCGCGGGCCCATACGGTGGTCCGGGAAAGCCCCCTGGCGGCCTGGAAAGAGCTATTATATATCATCAGTCGGTTCGGCCAGCCGGTAACCCTGAAAAAAGGCGAACGGCTAGAATTATCCAACCTCAAGGTGGTCGTAGAACAGCCGACCTTCGAACCGGAAGCCACCTTGCAGGCTCACAACTTCGACCCCGAGCAGTTGCGACATTACCAGGCCGGGATCTTGCAGGGAGAAAAGGAGGCGGATGAAACCTATAACTACGGCCACCGGTTGCGGCAGTATTTTGGCCTGGACGGGCTTCAGGCCGGTATCCAGCGGCTGCAGGCCGATCCCGAAGATCGCAAGGCCTATGTGGTGCTTTGGGATAACCGGCGGGATTTAGAAGCACCGGAGGGACACCCCTGTCTGGTTTCGCTATTTTTCCGGCGTTTTGAGGAAAAATTGACCTTGACTGCCACCTTTCGGACCCATAATGCCCTGGACGCCTGGCTGATTAATCTCTACGGCTTGATGGCCATCCAACAGTATGTGGCCCAAGCCGCGGCGCTGCCCCCCGGGGCCATCACCGTCATCAGCCATTCCATCAGCATTGACCGGCGGGAATTGGACCGGGCCCTGGAGGTCATCGGGCATCGTCCCTTTGAGATTCGACAAGATCCCTGCGGCTATTTTCGCATCAGTCTGGACCAGGGTGAGATCGTGGTGGAACACCGCTGGGGTGATGTGACTCTGAAAACCTATCGGAGCGACAAGGCCCGGCAATTGCAGCACCGCTTGGCCCGCGACCTGGCCCTCTCGGACCTCAATCACGCCTTGTATCTGGGACGGCAACTGGCCCGGGCGGAACAGTGCCTGGAGGATGGCCAGGAATTTATCCAGGAATGATGGACGGGGAGCTAAATCGGGAACTTCGATACCAGGAGAATTAACATGGAAATCATTCAGGTCAAACATCATTCCGAAGACGAACTGATCGCCCGGCTGCGGCAGGTGCCGCTTAAAGAACAGCCCGATGTCCTGGTTTATCGCCAAGCCCTGATCACCCTGGAGCTTATTCATACCAACTATCTGCATCCGCCCCAGAACTATCTGTGGTTGCAAGAATTGCGCAAGGTTCAGGAATTGCGTTGGAGTCTTAAGGATAATGGCCTGGATATGTTCCGTCTGGATGGCTTTGTGACCTATACCGTCCGGGAACCGGAGGGCAGATTAGTCTCTTATGATCTCTATCCCCCGGTAATCGAGGAGTCCTTTGAAGCGGACGGTACGGTGGCGCTGATTATCAATGATGGCATGCACCGGGTCTATCTGGCCCGGCAGGAATGGGTGGTGCCGCAGGTGATCTATGTGCGCGGCGTGCCCCAGGCTTTCCCTTATTATGCCTTTCCTCGACCCCAGGGTTGGGAGGGTTTGGACCTGTTGGCCGACAATCCTGACCGGAACCACTACCTGAAGAAATGTCATCGGGTCCGCTACAATAAGACCCTGTATCGGGACTTTCAGGCGGTGTTTAAAAACGTCGGCGGCTCCAGGAGCGATTTGTCGCGGTAAATAAATGTTATATTATCAATACGCGGCATCTAGGTTGGAGGGCGGTGGAATTTCCCGGGGCAAGTTTGTGGCTGAGGCCGTATCTTCCGGGATAAAGGTAAGGGTGTCGGCGATCCGATTCGCCAAGATCTGGGCCAGGGCATAGACGCTGGGTGACGGTTTGGACTTAGTATCCCAAATAATGAAATCCAGCATGGGGCTGGGTTCCGCGCCCACCGCATCAGAAAGATAACCGATGACGGTTCCGGTTTTTACCTCTACAATGCGCAGATCTACCTGGAGGCCGGATTTGCTGGTGGTGCCGCTGTCCAGAAAATATGGCACCTGGCCCAACAGGATCAGGTCATAGCCTTTAACGCGGCCGATCCGCAGAGCTTCTTCCAGGGTAGAATAAGTCTGGGGAATTAGTCTTAAATCATAAAAAGCCTGTTTTCTCAAGAATTGCTGGTAGAAAATCTCGGTTAACGGCAAGCTCACGTTAGGGACATTATCCGGGGTGGTAAAATAGAACAGGCCGGTGCGACTGGTTAACAATAACCCTGTAGGCGGATCTAGGAAAACCTGGGTGGGGGCAGCGTAAACTAAAGGTTCTAAGAGGTACGGCCGCTCAATATTACAACCCCCGGCGAGGACGCCGAGACTGAGCAATAACGCCAGGTAAAGCCGGAATCCTGCCTCTGCAGGTGCAACTAGGCTGGCCAAGGGCAATTTTTTCCCTATTAGCCAGGATAACTTTAGCTTCGTTAACCTTAAGGCTCGGCCGTAAACCGCTATCCAGCAATTCATAATTGAAAGCCCTGCAAAATATAGACCAGTTAGCAAAAGTCAGCTAGTTATTTAGGTTATCGGTAATCAGGCCCTTGGACTTTACCGATAAAGTTATTCTGCAGCTAATTTGTATTTCTGGAGAACATAAGCGTATGATTGACTTGGAAGAGTTTCGCTCCGGGCAACATGGCATTCCCTTTTCCTGTCTCGACCAACTACCGTCCTGTTGTGAATATTGCCCTTATCTCATCTGGGAGGAATCGACGGTCTGCTTCTGTGACGCGCCGTTTTATTACTATTGTTGTTATAGCTGGCCCGACAAACTCCAAGACGCCGTGCCGCCGTGCCTGCAAGAGCTGGTTTAACCAAGAATAAACAGAATGACTCAGGGGACGGTGCCGATCCCGGACTAAAGGGAAAGGCTATTAATTGATATGATATAACCTGGGGGACAGATAATAGGGGTTGTCGAAAACTCTATTGCCCAAAAGAATCAGGGGATGGACAGCCATGACCTCGTCAATGAGCTGCAAATCAAAATGATGGCGATTATATTGACATAAGCATATAGATTTATTATTTAAAATAGAATAGTCGAGCTTCATCTCATACTCGACCAAACGTTCGGAGCCCGGATGCCCCCTCAGCGCCCAGGTCATCTCTCCGGTGGCCACCAGTCCGGAATAACCTTCACTTATAGCGCGCTTGATTTCGCTCTGGACGAAATCTACCATTTTATCAGGATCAAATGATTCTTGCCGAATGTAAGTCTCATAACGGTTTAAGATCAGCAATTGGCCACCGGCCTGATATCGTTCTGGGTCCACCCCTTTGCGCCATAAATAGGAAAGGATTTCCTGGGCCGGGTGGATATCGGCGATATAAATTACCCGGGCCTGGCGCTTTAGCCCTTCCAGCAAATAAGGAGTCAGTACGGCAATGTGTTCCTGCGGGGTGTCATAGGCAAAACACAGGTGCCCGGAGAGGTGATGGTTGATAAAATCTCCTAATTTGCCCAGATAAGCCATTTTAACTCCTATTCATCAGGAAGCTTAACTCGGGAACCAGAGAAACTAGCGGCTCACTCCAAAATTAAGCATTAAATAATTTTTTGGCAAGCTGGGGAACCAGGATTTGGTGAATTCTCACTTTACTTTCTCTTCGATTTTCTATCACAAAATTAAACCGAATTTTCATATTTTTGGGCTCGCCGCGTTTATCCGGTCAGGGGAGTGGCAGCCCCAGACAAGGGCCTAAACAATCTTTGTGGAAATCTGGCTTTCTGATATAATTGGCGCTAATGACAAGAGAATTAAGGAGGAAATCTACATGCCAACCTTTATTATGTGTGGTAAGTATTCGGGAGAGGCGGTAAAGCAAATCAGCGCGGCGCGCACTGACCAGGCGATCAGTCTGATTAAGCAGTTTGGCGGTGAAGTGAAAGCGATGTATGCCCTGCTGGGAGAAACTGATCTGATTTTAATCCTTGATTTACCGGGAGTGGAACAGGCCATGAAAGTTTCGGTAGCGCTGGGCCAGGCTACCGGCATTGCTTTTACCACTTCACCCGCGGTTCCGGTGGCCGAGTTTGACAAGCTGATGGCCGAGGTCTAACACCGTTTTCTGTTTGGGGTTTTCTGTTTTCTGTTGAATCGCCATTCATACTGAATAGCTTTTTTATTTTAACAGAAAACCGTCTAATCCCCGGCGTCCTTGGCACCTGATCAGGGAGGGTGGGGGCTCAGGTCTTGATCGACCTGCCGCCCCCCCTGGGGTAGGGGCGGCGGCCTAAAAAGGGGGTTCCCGGCTGAGTTTGTACGCAGGTAGAGCAAAGTTCAGGAGCTGAGTGTTCTAGAGACCTTTGCGGGCTTCCCGGATGGTGCGTTCGATTTCCTCTTCCAGGGCCATCGGTAAACCCTCGATCTTGATGCTCAGGAACCCGCGGACGATGGTAGAGGCGGCTTCGTCTTCATCAAGACCGCGGGCCATGAGGTATTCGATCTCTTCCTGGGCAATCTTACCGACCGCGGCCTCATGCGACATTTCCACCCCGGCTACCTCTCCGGTCAGCTCCGGGATTGCATGGATGATGCCGGTTTCAGAAAGAATCAGCCCCTGACACTCTAGATGGGCCTTAACATTCGGGACCTTGCCGACCAGGTGTCCCCGCGAGATGGACTTCCCGCCCGTGGTTACCGATCGGGCAATGACCTCGGCCCGGGTTTGAGGGGCCTCCAGGTAGACCCGACCGCCCAGGTCCAATTCGGTATCGGGATGGGCCACCACAATGGATTGCAGGGTAGTGACCGCACCCGAACCGGTCAGGCGCACCAAAGGGTCCATCTGGACTGACTTCACCGGTTTGAGCAAAATATAATTGGAAATAAAGGTCCCTTTTTCCTCCACTAAAATCGCCGAACGCGGTCGGACATGGATGTCAGTACCCCAGTTGTGGACCATGGTGAAGTTAAGCCGGGCTCCGGCCTTGACATAAAACTCAGAAATACCCAGGTGCAGACCGGCCTTGACACCGGGATGGGTAGTACAGCCGGTGATGACATTTAGTTCCGACCCCGGTTCGGCAATGACGATATTGTGGACATGCTGGGCCAGACCCTCGGTGCGGATGTAGAGGCAGGTTTCCACCGGGTGGACAATCTTGGCCCCCGGCAAGGCCCGAATAAAGTAGCCGTTGTCCAGATCCAGGGCGGTTTGAGCCGTATATTTATCCGAATCAGGAGACACCAGACGCCAATAATAATCCTTGACCCACTCATAGCGCTCCAGGGCTTCCTTAATGGGCAATACCTCCAACCCCGGTTGACTGACCTTACAATGCATCACCGCGCGATCGGCCTGGAAGAACGTCGCGGCATGTTCTTCGTCGGTCAGTTCTATGCCCGCCTTCAGCAGATGGGATCGTTCTGCCGCATCAAATCCTTGATACTGCTCATCGTAGGCCCAGTCTCCGCCCTGACGGGAGTATTGCTTCAGGTCCACATCTGGTCCCGCGGCGGCCTTCTTATCGCGGCCTCGGGCGGCTGTTACTTTGGGGTCGTCAGGCATCGTACGCACTCCTCGTATCCTTGTTCCTTTATGTGTTCCAAGATCTCCCGCGGAATGCCATGACAGGCGATCTGACCGTCACACATCACATGGCCTTTATCAGCGTTGAGATAATTTAAAATAAACCCGGTATGGGTAATAATCAGCCCGGATTTATCCCGGTCGACCCGACGCCGTTCCTTTTGCAGCAGGCGGCGGATAATTTCCCCGACCATCTGTAGGTTTTCCAGATCAACTCCGGACTCCGGTTCATCCAACAAAACCAGCGCGGGATCTTGGGCTAAGAGCTGTAATAATTCCGACTTTTTGATCTCTCCACCGGAGAAACCATAATTGATTTCGCGCTCCAAGAAGCCTTCAAAGTCATAATCGAAGGCCAGTGCCTCGGCCGCCTGGCGCCCCTTGCCGCTACAGACCTGCAACAGATCTCGGGTCTTGACCCCCCGGATGGTGGGTGGTCGCTGAAAGGCCAGACCAAGTCCCAGCCGGGCCCGCTCATGAGTAGGCATCTGGGTGATATCAGTGCCCTTAAATAAAATCTGCCCCTGGACTACCTTATAGCGGGCAAAGCCCATCAGGGTCATCAGCAGGGTGGACTTACCGGAGCCGTTTTTCCCAAATAGAGTATGGGTTTCACCTGCCTGAATCTCAAGGTTGATTCCCTTCAGGACCTCTTTATCTTCAATGGTTACCCATAGGTCTTCAATCTGAAGCATGACCCCTCCTCTGGCGGCGCTTGCGGCCTTACCTGCCGCCCGCCCACCTTGGGCATGATTAATAAGCCCTCAAAGCTAAAACTTTGAGGGCTTGATGAGGAAGCAAGGCTTACGCCTATCACCGTAAGCCATATAAGCTTCACCTGATTGATAGAATTATTAATTGGTTTCTTTGGGCACCGCCAAGGGCGGTACTGCGGGTGCGAGAT
>JAQVHY010000191.1 GCA_028695935.1 Desulfobacca sp. | reverse complement strand
AGATCCTGCAAAAGACCTTGGCGGACCACCGCAATACTCTAATGATCACCAGTCCCCTGCCCGAGGACGGCAAGACCCTGCCCGCCATCAATCTGGCCCTCAGCATTTCTCAGGAATTGGCCCAGACCGTGCTGTTGATTGATGTGGATCTGCGCGCTCCCTCGATTCATCAATATTTCGGCCTGCCCGCCGAGCCGGGTCTGGTGGATTATCTGGAAGGCCAGGCCTCAATTCCAGAGATTCTGGTGCATCCCCAGGGGATCAATAGCTTGGTCGTCCTGCCTGGCGGCAAACCCACGGAATGGGCCGCGGAACTCATCCGCTCGCCCCGCATGGCGGAGTTGGTGCCGGAATTGAAGCATTGCTATCCTGACCGTTATGTGATCTTCGATCTGCCGCCGGTGCTCTCTTATGCCGATGCCCTGGCCTTTGCCCCCTTGGTGGATAGCATTGTGCTGGTGGTCGCCGCCCGGCAGACTTCGCGGGAAGACCTGAGCCAATGTGTAGAGATGCTCCAGGCCTATCCGATCCTGGGCTATGTCCTCAACAAAGTAGAAAAACTAAACACCTCCCGCTATTACCGAGACTACAAGCGCAACGGACAGCCGAAGAGGTGGTTCTCCAAATTCAAGCCGGAAAGATAATAACAAAAATTCAGGTAACCCTTGTCAGTAATTCATCTAAGAGACTTTGGTGATCTATCCGATACCTGTAATTTAATACAATGGCCTCCCGTACCAGAAATTATCTAGCCGGTCTTTTAAGCGGCTATACGGTTACTTTTGTAACCGTCGCTGTTGGACTGTGGCTAACGCCTTTTACGCTACGGTTCCTGGACCGAGAAGAATATGCCATCTTTGCCCTGACCGGTGACATTCTGATGTGGTTAAATCTGCTAGATCTAGGCATCACGGCGTCATTTCGGGTGAAAGTAGCCCAGTTAACCGGGCGTCCAGATGCTTATAATATTAATAGATTAGCCAGCACTGCGTTTTTTAGCCAGACCGGTGTTGTTTTCCTAGTAGCCCTGATTGGTGGAGCTTTTGTCTATACTTTCCCTACCTTTTTCAAGGTCCGTCCAGATCTGCAAACCCAGGCAATGCAGTTAGTGGGGCTTTTAATGGTAGGAGTAATTATAAACATGGCGACCCAGACCTTTTCGGCCTTGCTGGTAGCCCATCAACAGATTCACATCGACAATCTTATTCGTTTGGCATTGATTGCGATCCGCACAGGACTCACCGTAGTTTTATTATTGGGAGGTTTGAAACTATTGTCTCTGGCCGTAGCAAATGTCACGGCCATTAGCATTACCACAAGCCTTGCGGTTTTGCGGTGCTATAAAATGCTTCCGGACCTAACCATCCGTTATCGCCTGGCTTCCTGGGATCAACTGAAATCATTGGGAAACCTGGGGATCTGGTTCAGCCTGGGTGGGTTGGCGGGTATCTTTATTGAAAGTTTGGACCGTGTAGTGGCAGCCCGGCTGCTGTCCTTGGAATCAGTAACTACCCTTGCCTTAACCAGCAGGGTATATCTGCTGGCTTATGGCGTTTTAGGACAAATTACCAATATAGCCCGTCCAGCTTTAGGGCAGCTTTTTGGTGAAGGTAAACTTATCCAAGCATTGAACTCATATCGTAATATTTTTATCATTTCTAATGGCTTGGCAATCAGCTTAGCGTTTAGTTTATTTGCCGCCAATGGTTGGTTTGTGGTCTGGTGGGTCGGTTCTGAAAATTATGGTGGCTGGTGGCTCGATTTGGCGCTAGGGTTGAATCTAATAATAAATTGCTGGGTTTTGCCCAATCGGGCCACCCTGTCTGCGGCTTTGATTGTGCGCCCTCAAACTATCAGCCGCGTCATCGAAGGGATATTAAACTTAAGCCTGGCAATTATCTTAGGAAGGTATTTTGGGCTTCCCGGCATAGTCTTTTCTACCGCATTGGCCGGAATCTTGACTTCATGCTGGTATTTGCCTCGCCTGACCGCGGCATTATTTCAAAGAAATTACCTTAAATTCATCTGGCAAGAAGGGAAAAAATTTCTTATCTGTGGTATTTTAATTGCTCTCATAGCGTTATATCTAAAAAGCCTCATGCTTTCCTCACATTATCTGATTAATGCGGGATTAGTATTCTTTATCAATTTTTTATTGGCGACTATCCTGGTCTTTATTTTGGCTTGCGACACCGCCTTTCGGTCGCAAATACGCCATAGCTTGTATTCTTTGTATACGAATTATCATCAAAAGTTGGCGGTTCTATAAATGTTTGAAAAGGCAAACAGTTTAAAAAATAATGTAGCTGGCATAGCCACTGCTGTTCTGGAAATTGAAGCCCAAGCTTTATGGGCGGCAAGTTGCCGTTTAGCTGATGATATTGCCAAAGCTGTCGACCTTATTATGAATCATAATGGCAAAATTGTGATCAGCGGCATCGGCAAGTCCGGGCATATCGGCCAGAAGATCGCTGCCACCCTGGCCAGCACCGGCACCCCGGCGGTCTTTCTGCACGCCGCCGAAGCCGCGCATGGCGATCTGGGCATCTATACGCCGGGCGATCCCAGCATTCTGATCTCCAAGAGCGGCAGCACGGCTGAACTCTTGCGCTTGCTGCCCATTCTGCGGCAATTTCAGTCGCCCCTGATCGCCATTGTCGGAAATCTTAATTCCCCGCTGGCCAAACAGGCCGATGTCGTCCTGGACGCCCGGGTGGAGCGGGAGGCGGATCCCCTGAACCTGGCCCCTACCTGCAGCACCACGGTGGCCCTGGCCCTGGGAGATGCCCTGGCGGTGGCCTTAATGCAGGCCAGACAATTTACCGATCAGGATTTTGCCCGCTATCATCCTGCCGGCCAGTTGGGGCGCAACCTCTGGCTCCGGGTCGCTGACGTTATGCACCAGGGGGATAAGGTGGCCTGGGTGCACCCTGACACCCCTCTGCGCCAGGTGATCATCGCGATGACCGAGCGCCCGTTAGGGGCCGCCTGTGTCGTGGATGGGGACTATTGCTTGCTCGGTCTGATCACCGACGGCGACCTGCGGCGGGCCTTGGTAACCCATGAGGATATCCGCCTACTCCAAGCGGCCGATTGCATGACCCCTAACCCCATTACCATCACCCCGGAGATCAGCCTTAAGGAGGCCACCCACATCATGGAGGATAGGCCGTCCCAGATCTCGGTACTGCCGGTGATGG
>JAQVHY010000091.1 GCA_028695935.1 Desulfobacca sp. | reverse complement strand
CCGCTATTAAAATTATGCCCCTAGCGTTACCTAGATTATGAACAATAAAAAAACCGGCAGACCGTAATCCCGCAAGCTTACCCTTATCACTTAGGTGAAGCTATGATAGAATAATTAGCCAGTTAAACAAGCAGGAAAAAAGGTAGGATCATCACCCAGAGCTTTGCATCTGACCATGCTGAGCCTCTGACTCAAACCAAAGTTAGACATTGTTCCAACCAATAATAACTCTACGAGGGAGATTAACCACCATGAGGGCCATGATGCTGGACTTCCCGGCACCCATCAAGGATCATCCCTTGCGTTTCGTGGAAGTGCCGCCTCCCGCGCCCGGGCCTGGGGAAATCTTGCTGCAAGTCAGCTAATGTGGGGTTTGTCATACGGATTTACACACGGTTGAGGGTGAATTGCCGTTGCAACGTCTGCCCATCATCCCCGGACATCAGATAGTCGGGAAGATTGTTGATCAGGGACCGGGAGTCGCCCGTTTTCAATTAGGAGACCGAGTCGGTCTGGCCTGGCTCAACCAGACCTGCGGGCATTGCAAGTATTGCCAGAGCGGTCGGGAAAATTTATGCGAGTCGGCCCAGTTTACCGGCCTGCACCGCGACGGCGGCTATGCCGAGCTGGTTACCGCGCCGGCCGACTTTGCTTATCGGTTGCCAGAAGGCATTTCAGATCTGGGCTTGGCCCCTTTAATGTGTGCCGGGATCATCGGCTACCGGGCCTTAAAGCAGAGCGGCCTTAAGCCTGGCCAGCGTTTGGGCCTTTATGGTTTCGGGGCCTCAGCCCATATCGTTATTCAAGTGGCCCGGTATTGGGGCTGCGAGGTGCTGGTCTTTACCCGCAGTCCCGGACACCAGGAATTGGCCCGGAAACTGGGAGCGGCCTGGGTGGGTAGAGCCGAGGACACCCCCCCGACCCGCCTGGACAGCGCCATCATATTTGCCCCGGCGGGGAACCTGGTGCCGGAAGCCCTGCGAGTCTTAGACCGGGGCGGTACTCTGGCCCTGGCCGGGATTTACCTATCACCCATACCGGCTTTAGATTATGAAAAACACCTGTTTTATGAGAAAACCGTGCGCTCGGTAACCGCCAGCACCCGCCAGGATGGCCAGGAATTTTTGCAACTGGCCGCCCAGATCCCGATTCATACCAAAACCCAACTTTTTAAGCTGGAGGAGGCCAACCAGACCCTGCAACTGCTTAAGGCGGGTAAGATCAACGGCGCCGGCGTGTTGGCGATTAAGCCTTAATCTATTCAAAATGCAGACCTTGTTGGTCGCCCCTACGAACACGACCAATAAAACTATCAGAAATCGGATTATTAATACAAATGCAAACCGTTAAGATCGAAGGCGTCACCCTCCACCTGGCCCATCCCGATGAACTGGACCTGACCTGGGTGGGGCAGGAGGAATTGTTGGCCCAGGTGCTGGCCGCCTGGCTGGTGGTGGATGAACGGGATCTGCCCCTCAATCCCCGGCTGCTAGGCAAACCTGGGGTCGGCAAAACCACCCTGGCCTATGCCGCGGGTCAGAAGCTGGGTCGGGAAGTTTATCTGTTTCAGGCCACCATGGACACCCGGCCCGAGGACTTGCTGGTGACCCCGGTGATTGCCGGGTCCAATAAAATCCAATACATGGCCAGTTCCCTGGTCACCGCCATGCTCCGGGGCGGGGTGGCGGTGATCGATGAGGCCAATCGCATGAGCGAAAAGAGCTGGGCGTCGCTGGCCCCGCTATTGGACAGCCGGCGTTACGTGGAGTCGATCGCCGCCGGGATCAAGATCAAGGCCCACCCCGATTTTCGCATCTGTGTGACCATGAATGATGACGCCTCCACCTTTGAGGTGCCGGAATATATTCATTCCCGGCTGATGCCCCAGATCGTGGTGGATTTCCCTAGCACCGACGAGGAGCGGCGCATTCTGGCTCAGAATCTGCCTTTTGCCCCGGACTTTATCCTGGATTATGTGGTCAATTTCCTGCAACAGGCGCACCAGGCCCATGAACGCTTTACCGTCCGGGATGGCATCAACATTGCCCGCTACGCCTTTAAATTGTCAAGTTTCCCAACCACTAAGGCGCGCGGGCGCTTAACCAAGGTCTCCGGTCAGGAGATTTTCCGCCCCTGCCTGATCCAGGCTATCACCCAGATTTTAGGGGAGGACGCCCTGGAACATGTCCCCCACTGAGGTCAACCACCATACCCCGGCGTTCATCCCCTATCAGCATCTGGCCCTGGTCCCTATCTTACATGGCCGCCTAGAATGCGCCCTGCTGGTACGCCAGGCCTTGGCTCAGTATCAGCCCCAGGCCCTGTCCGTCGAACTGCCCCCTACGGTTCAGGCCGCGGTCTTACGGGCGGTGGCGCGTCTGCCCCTGCTCTCGGTCGTTTACTATGAAGAGAGCGATGGCCGCCTGGTCTATTTCCCCATTGAACCTACCGACCCGCTGATTGAAGCCCTGCGCCTGGCCCAGGAACATAGCTTGCCGGTATATTTTATTGATCGGGAGGTGGAGGGTTACCCCCGCCTCCGGGAGGCCTTCCCTGACCCTTATGCCCTGACTCAGATCGGCCTTAAGGCCTATGCCGAGGCCTACCGGCAAAGCTGCCCGGGCCTAAACTCAAATTGGCCGGACCTGCTGCGGGAGCAGGCCATGGCCTATCATTTAGGGGAATTGCAGAAGCGTTATGAGCGACTCATGGTGGTTTTTGGGTTAGCCCACTATCCCGGCCTGCTGGCGCAACTGGCCCGCCCTCAGGCCCATCCCCTGGAAAAGCGGAAGCGGTCCGGCGTGATGCTGGCCCATCTGGCCGAAGAGTCCAGCCGCGAGATTTTGTCAGAAATTCCATACCTGGCTGCGGCCTATGAGCAGGCCCGCCCGGAAATTCCGCCTGCTGCCCTGGATCGCTTGCATCTCCACCAACAACTCATTGCCGAGGCCATAGTCCGCTACCAAAAAAATCAAGGGGACCCTATTTCCCCCACGCAACAGGGCCTCCTGCACCAGTTTGCCCGCAATTACGCCCTGATCCAGGGGTATCTGACCCCCGACTTCTATCAACTGGTGGTAGCCGCCCGCGGGGTCGCCGACGACGATTTTGCTTATGAAGTCTGGGACTTGGGAGCTACCTATCCCTGGCAGTGCGAGGACCCGGGCCTGCCGGTTATCCGTCTTAAGGGGGAAGATCTGTTTCTCAACCAGAAGCCCATCCGCTTTCAACGCCGGTTTCGCCAGACCCGGCGGCGACTGGTGCCGATGCCGGTCCAGACCCGGCCCCGAGAAGGCCGCCCCGGCCAGTGGCGCCAGGCCTGGCGGGGCACCGGCATCTGTTCCTATCCCCCCGAAGATCTGGTGGTCGAAGACTTCGGCGACTTTGCCCGCAAAAAAGCTATGCATACCCTTTCCGAGCAGAATCGCCGGGTTGAGCCGTTTACCGCGTCGCTTTTAGACGGCATCGCGGTGCGGGAAACCATCCGCAACTGGCATGAACAAGTGATCTATGTGCTGGAAGAACGGCGGGTGCCCGGCAAGGTGGGAGCGGTAGTGATTATCTTTGACCCGGATGTCGGCCCGGAGGAAAAATATCCCTGGCGGGTGACCTGGCTGGGGGAACACTCCCAAGAATCGGATATGGCCTTTTATGCTACCCCGGCCGGCGAGCATCTGGTCGGCCCGGGGATTTCGCGTTGCCGGTACGGCGGTTTTATGCTGTCTTATCCACCCTGGCGGCTGTACGAGGTCTGGCAGGACGCCTTTTTTGGTGTGACCCGTAGCAAACCCGAGCGTCTGGTGCTGGCCGCTCTGGATTACAGCCTGGAAAAGCATGTAGCCTACATTGCCGCGCAACCGCCCCGCCGGCGCTGGCTCCACTGGGCCAATCGCTATGGCAAAAAGCTGATCTATTTGCCGCTCGGCAGCTTCTCGCCGGTAACCTTAAAGAAAATCCAGGTCTTCCACGTCCTTGACGGCCAACCGGTGCGCGGCTGGGCCGGGGATTATATCTGGTAAGGAATTGCCCAGGTTAATAATTCAGGTATTCCTTGGTTTCCGTAGCCATTCCCTGACAAAATCGGCAAATCTGGCCAAATCATCGATCTGTTGTAAATTATTATAGACTTCATCCCAATCCAATCGAATATACTCATGAATCAGGATGTTGCGGAATCCGGCCAGCGGGGCCAACTTGCGGGCAAATTGTGATGGTATAACCCCCAGCTCTCCCATTTTTAATAGGGCCTCATAGTAATCCGTGGGCTTAGGGGCCTGAGTCAGCGATATGATGCGGTGGCTAATATCCAGGCAACATTGCGCCGCTACTTCCAGATTGCGCTCCACAATGTCGCGCAAGTACGGGTCCTGATCAAACTCGGCCCGCTCCTTGGCTCTGAGCGGCTCTAATCTGGCCAAGCGTTCGCTCAGTTCGTCCAAGCGCCTCTCGATACCACTGAATTCGCGTGGCACGCTGTCCTCCTGCTAAAATTTCCTCCCGCCAGGCCCGCAAGACCGGGAGGTAATCAGCATAACAACTCATAACCTGCGCTTCAAATTCCACCCGGATCGCCAAATTGCGTTGATAAAGGACTTGGCCCTGGCAAATAATGGCGTAAGCCAACTCGACCGGGGCTTGAGCTAACCAGATCACGTCTACCTTAGCTGGCTTAAGCAGACCGATTAGGGCCTGATGCAGTCGGGCTTGCCGGGGTGGCATATCTTGACCTCGGTCACACAAAATTCCCAGATCATAGTCGCTCTGCGGCCCGAAACGACCCTCAGCCTGTGAACCGAATAAGTACACCAGGCTTACTTCAGGGAAATTATCCAGAATCTGCTTTAGATTATTTTTAAGATATGAAATACTCATCAGCCACTATTTAACTGATAACCAGTTCAAAGAAAATCGTTACCAAACAAGTGAGGGCGTGAATTATCACGCCCCCAATATAACATCAGGATTGAACATAAACTTTGAGGACACAATAAATTTTAGTACCAGGTAATGTTCAGCTCTGAATATATTGTTACCGGCAGTCGCGGCAGACGAAATAGTGTTCCACCGGTTCCCCGGTGAGTTTGGCCCAATGTTCCAGTTGAGCCATCGGGGCAATATAGTTGCCGCAGATATTACAGCGGACCAGCTCGAATTCCCGTCCCCAGATGATGCGCTTGCCGTCTTTCTCAATATAAGGGATGACCTCGGTGGGACAGACGAAGGCACAAGAGCCGCAGCCGATACAGGCATCGGACGGCTCCAAAAAAGGCGTGGTTACGAGTTTGCCGGGGGTGCGGTTCGCCATGCTGATGGCACTGACGCCGACGATCTCCCGGCAGGTGCGGACGCACAGGCCACAGAGGATGCAAAGTTCATAGGGGTCTTCACTTTTGAACCGGGATTCATGAATACCCATCTCCGCGGCCAGTTCTTGAATAAGCTTGGCCTTAGGAGCCCGCGCCAACAGTAATTCCAAGGTGATGCGTCGGGCCTGCAAGACCTTTTCGGAGTGGGTCTGCACATTCAGACCGGGCTCGACCGGATAGGTACAAGAGTTGACCAGGCGAGTACGGGGATGTTCACCGATTTCTACCACACACAAACGGCAATTACCTTCCGAAGGTAATTCGGGGTGGTAGCACAGGGTCGGAATGTCTACCCCGAGTTGTTGGGCAGCCTGCAGCAAGGTATACCCCTGGGGCACCTTGAGGTAGATGCCATTAATCAGCAGACCTACTTCCTCCATGACTTGCTCCATTTTATCCACATCGCTTTCCGCCGGTAAGCGTTTTAGGCTAAGTAATCAGTTAGTTAAATATAACTAACTGGTTACTTGGATGACATATTAAGCCCATGTTTTCTACTCAAACCAAAAACTCGAAACTCGAAACTCGAAACTGATTTATAGCCTATTCCACCTTGATCGCCTCAAACTGGCAGACATCATGACAGCGGCCGCACTTGATGCAGATATCCTGATCAATACGTTGGGCTTCCTTCTTGGGGCCGCTGATCGCCCCCACCGGGCACTCCCGGACACAGGCCAAACAGGCGGTGCAGGCCTCCGGGTCAATGGTATAGGTAAGCAGCGGCCGACAGACCAGGGCCGGACATTTTTTATCCCGGATATGAGCCTCGTACTCAGCGCGGAAATACTTCAAGGTGGTCAGCACCGGATTGGCCGCGCTCTGGCCCAACCCGCAGAGCGAGGCGCTGGCCATGGTAGTACAGATTTCCTCCATCAGGGAGATATGCTCTTCCTTCCCTTCGCCCGAGGTGATGTCGTTTAAAATATTTAATAATTGCCGCAGGCCTTCCCGGCACGGAGTACATTTACCGCAGGATTCCTCGAACAGGAAGGAAATAAAATAGCGGGCCACGTCCACCATGCAACTGGTGGTATCCATGACAATCATGCCGCCGGAGCCCATGATCGAGCCGACTTCCTGGAGGCTGTCGTAGTCGACCGGTAGATCCAAAAATTGCTTGGGGATACAGCCGCCGGAGGGGCCACCGGTCTGCACTGCTTTGAACTCCCGACCTCCCGGGATGCCGCCGCCCAACTCAAAGATAATCTGTCTGAGGGTAGTGCCCATCGGCACTTCGACCAGCCCGGTATGGTTAACGGCCCCCACCAGGGAGAAGACTTTGGTGCCCTTGCTCTTCTCGGTCCCCAGGGCGGCAAACCACTCCGCCCCCATATTGATGATCTCCGGGACATTGGCCCAGGTTTCGACATTATTGATCACCGTGGGCATGCCGAACAGACCCTTTTGGGCCGGATATGGCGGTCGCGGCATGGGCTCACCGATATTGCCTTCAATGGAGGCGATCAGGGCAGTCTCTTCACCACAGACAAAGGCCCCGGAGCCTTGGCTGATCTTGATATCAAAATCAAATCCGGACCTTAAAATGTTGTTGCCCAGCAGGCCGAATTCCCGGGCCTGGGCCACCGCCTGGGTCAGGCGCTTGACCGCCAGGGGATATTCGTGACGCACATAGATATAACCCTGATGGGCGCCAATGGCATAACCCCCGACAATCATTCCTTCTATGATGGCATGGGGGTCGCCTTCCATGACCGCCCGGTCCATAAAGGCCCCCGGGTCGCCTTCATCACCGTTGCAGATGACGAATTTCATTTCGCCCGGCACCTGGCGACATAGCCGCCATTTGCGTCCGGTGAGAAAGCCGGCCCCGCCCCGGCCGCGTAAACCGGAACGTTCCACGGCATCAATAACCTCTTCCGGGGACATCTTGAACAGCACTTTTCTCATGGTGCGGTAACCGCCCACGACCAGATAATCGTCCAGGCTCTCTGGGTCGATCTCATCCAACTTGCGTAACACCAGCGGCTTCTGTCCCTGATAAAAGGGGACTTCCGATTTATGCACAGCGGTCTGCCCGCTGACCGGGTCTTGATAGACCAGACGCTCTACCACTTTCCCGCCGATCAGGCTGGTCTCGACGACTTCCGGGACATCCTCGGGGGTCACTTTCTCGTAGGCAATCTCTTGAGGACGCAGCAGCACCCGCACGCCGTGCGCACATAAGCCGTGACAGCCCGTGCTTTTCAGGATTACCTTGCCTTGCAGCCCCTTGGCCTGCATCTCTTCCTGAAACGCCTGGGCGACCTCGGTGCTCCCCAGGGGAAGACAACCCGGACCGCTACAGACCAAAACCTGCTGCTGCTTAGGGTCCCGTTGGGCCCTGATCTGGCGACGATATTCAGTCAGGTGATCTACCGATTCAATCTTAGGCATGACGTTATCTCGGTTATTCTTTATAGAGTTTCAAGACCTTAGTAACTTTATCAATGGTCATTCGAGCATAATATTTATCATCCACCATCATTACCGGGGCCTGGGCACAGGACCCCAAACAGCCCACCGTCTCCAGCGAGAATTGCATATCGGCAGTGGTATAACCCGGTTCGATGCCCAGGTGGCTGGACACCGATTCTAACAGACGTTGCCCGCCCTTGAGGTGACAGGTGGTTCCCAGGCACACCCGCAACTCGTGGCGTCCCTTGGGAACCAGACTGAACATTTTATAAAAGGTGGCAACTGAATAAACCTTGGTTAAGGGCACGTTAAGACGCTGCGCCACCACTTTCAGCTCATCTTTGGGGAGATAGTGATACTGGTCCTGGATATCCTGGAGGATGGGAATCAGATCCTGGGGATAGCCCTCATATTGCGTTAGAATTGTTTCGAGTCGCTCGACGTCCATCATTCACCTTCCTCAGTCTGAGATAGGGGAGGAAATTCCGGATAAGGGGCTTCACATTTTTTCAGGAGCAGGTCATAGTGGGCCAGCACCTGGCGTTGAATAAACTCGATCTCCGGCTCTCGGAGATGTCGGAACCGACCCTGAAGTTTGAGATAATCCTTTACCGGGCGCAGCTCAGGGATATCAATGGTCAGATGATAACGACCGTTCACCACTTCATAAAGCGGGAAGACCCCGGTTTCCACGGCCAGGCGGCCCAACCGTACGGTCAGGTCGGTAGCCGACCGCCAGCCGGTGGGGCACACCGACAAGATGTGAATATAGGCCGGCCCCGGCGTTTCCACCGCGCGTTTGACTTTAAAGTAAAGGTCAAACAGGTAGCTCGGGCAGGCGGTCGCCACATAAGGGATGCCGTGCGCCACGGCAATGGCCATCATATTCTTCTTCCAGGTAGGCTGCCCAATGCTGCGCTTGCCCGGCGGTGAGGTGGTGGTCATGGCCCCGTAAGGTGTGGAGCTGGAGCGCTGAATGCCGGTGTTCATGTAGGCTTCGTTATCCCAGCAGATATAGGTGAAATTATGGCCCCGTTCCATGGCCCCGGACAGGGCCTGGAGACCGATATCGGTAGTGCCGCCGTCACCGCCCATGGCCACTACCTTGGGAGGGTTACCGGAGAGTTTCCCTTTACGGGCCAGAATCTTGTAACCGGCCTCCAACCCCGAGGCCACCGCTGCGGTATTTTCAAAGGCCACATGGATCCAGGGTTGGACCCAGGCGGTCTGCGGAAATCCGGAGGAGACGATCTCCATACACCCGGTGGCATGGGCGATGACTGCGTCCTTGCCAATGGCCTTGCAGACCCACCTGACGGCCAGGGCTTCACCACAGCCTTGACAGGAACGATGTCCGCCCACAAAATACTCTTCTTTGGGCAATAGGCGTGAGGCGTAAACATCGTATTTCTGGCTGCTCGCCACATCGAATTTATCCATCAGCCTCGCACTCCATACATATAAAATTCTTCACTGGGTTCTTGTTCAGCTTCGGCCTGGGCCTGAGAGAAAATTTCTTTAAAGGCCTCCGGCGGTACGTCCCGCCCTCCCAAACCAATGATATAACCCAACACCTTGGGGCGCGACGCCATCGGGTAGAGGACGCTGCGAACTTCCGCAAGTACCGGCCCGCCGACCCCGCCGACCGACAGAGCACGATCGCAAACGATCACTAATTCGGCGCCATTGATCGCTTCCCGCAACGCGGCAAAAGGAAAGGGCCGCCACAACCGCAGCTTCAGCAGACCTACCGATTCCCCCGCGGACCTAAGTTCGTCCACCGCGATTTCGGCCACTTCGCTCAAGCAACCCATGGTTAGTAAAAGAACCTTGGCGCCTTCGGTTTTATAATGTTCTACGGGATGATAATCTCGCCCGGTGAGCTGGCCCCACTCCTGCCAAACTTTCATAATCTGGTCATAGGAGTTCATCAGGGTTACCTGATGCTTCATCTTGAATTCCGCGAAGATCTCGGGCATGCCGAAGGCCCCCATGGTCACTGGTTTTTTGGGATCCAGATGATGCCAGGGGGAATAAGACGGTAAGAAGCGATCGACGGTGTCCTGATCAGCAAACTCCAGGGCCTCCACCACATGGCTGAGGATAAAGCCGTCCAAATTGACGATCATCGGTAACAGCACCCTGCGATGTTCAGCAATCTTAAAGGCCATAATGCTATGATCAAAGGCCTCCTGGCCATTCTCTACAAAGACCTGAATCCAACCAATATCCCGCGCCCCCATGATATCGCTATGGTCGTTCCAGATGCTTAACGGACCAGAGAGGGCCCGGTTGGCCACGGCCATCACAATGGGAAAGCGCATGGCCGAGGCAATGAACAAGATCTCATGCATCAGGGCCAGACCCTGGGAGCTGGTGGCCGTATAGGTCCGGGCCCCGGCTGCGGAAGTCCCGATACAGGCACTGATGGCAGAATGCTCGGACTCCACATTAATAAATTCCGCCTCCAAATCGCCGTTGGCCACCAGACTGGAGAGATGCTCCACAATATGGGTCTGGGGGGTGATGGGATAGGCGGCGATGGCCTCGGCCCGGGCCAATTGCACCGCATGGCTGACGGCCAGGGAGACCTCGATGCCCACGCGTTTAGCCATCACTCTTCCTCCGTTACCATGCTGATACAACCGGTGACACATTCCCGGGCACAGATGCCGCAACCTTTGCAATAATCGAGGTTAACATCAAAATAGCCCCCCTCTTCCTCGATAATCGCCCCTTCCGGACAGACCGTCCAACAGATCCCGCAACGGATGCAGTGGCTTTTGGTCCATACCGGATGTTGTGACTTCCAATCCCCTACTTTATAATCCCGGGCACTTCCCGGTTCCCTAAGTATTCCACCTAGCTCGATTTCTTGCCAGGTGAAGTCCTCCAACGGCTTAGTCACGGTCGGGCTTCCTCCACCACTGTTTTTTCATAGGCTGCTTTTAAGGCGGCAAAATTTTTGGCCGCCATGGGACCGAAACGTTCCCGCAAGGGGTGCTCTAAAGAATCTACCTTGACCACTCCCGTAGCCTTAATTAAGGCCCCCAGCATGGTGGTATTGACGATCAGCACCCCCAACACCTCGCGGGCAATATGATTGGCATCCACCAGCGCCAGGGTATGTTTAAAACCATATTCCTGCCGAGCTTCGGCTAGGGATTTATTGGTATTGAGGACAATGATGCCATTCGTTTTGAGGTCGGCAGCGGGCTTCTGAATACGGATCAGGCTGGGATCCAAGATAGTCACCACGTCCGGCTGCGCGATTTTGCAACGCAGACGTATATGATGGTCATCGATGCGCAGGAAGGCCAACACCGGCGCGCCCCGGCGTTCTGGCCCAAAGCTGGGGAAGCCTTGGGCAAACTTGCCTTCCTCAATGGCGGCCAGGGCCAAAAGTTCCACCGAGGTCACTGCCCCTTGTCCGCCCCGGCCGTGGAATCGAATTTCTAACATATATCGGCCTCCTCCCCTGGGATGGCATGCGATCCTGCGAAAGCTATTTATTAAGCTTAATATGCTAAACCCACAGTGTCAAATAAAATATTGCCTGGAAAATTAGATTTTGCTTGGAACAATTGGACTTTTAATTTAATAAGCACTGCTCAATATGAACTTAAGTTCTTATATAACCTGGCCTGATACCCCGCCAGGGCAAATTGGCCACTTACTTTCACGGTCAGCGCTAAATTTGGCCTACCCCTAAGACTCTCTCTCCTGAATAACGGTTTCCTTGTAAGCCATCTGCAGAGCCGCGAAATTTTTTTTGCCTACGGGCCCCAGGCGTTCCATGAGCAGCGGTTCAAGTGCTTCCAGGGGCACTACCTGAGTTACCTTGATGACCGCACCCAACATGGGGGGGGTAACCAGGGTAGTGCCCAAAATCTCTTGGGCAATCTGGTCGGCCGCCACCACCCCCAGGGTCGCCTGACAGCCATAGGCCTCCCGGATCTGGTTGGGTGCTTTGGTGGTATTAAGGATCATGATGCCGGTGGGCTTTAAACCCTTGGTAACCTCACGACGGGCTAATAACTCTTCATCCAGGACTACTATTAGGTCTGGTTCTTCGATCTCAGAGTTAAGGGTGATCGGTTGCTCATCCACCCGGACAAAACCCCGGACCGAAGATTCTTTTGAGGAGGAACTGCGCTTGGTAAATCCTTGCGCATACTTGCCCTCGGCTCTGGCCGCCAGAGTAAGCAGTTCAACCGCGGCTTCCATTTTCTGCCCCGCCCGCGCATGAAATCGCATCTCTAACATAAATCAGCTTCCTCGTCGGCTCCTGGAACCAAACCTAGCGCAACGATTGGATAGTTTAAAATTCTCGGCGGTAATTGTCAAATTAAATCACCGTGATCGGTATTAAGGAAAACCAAAATGTATCTTTTTCCTAAATTAACTTTAAATTTAACCAGTTATTGATTATTTTGCCAAGGCCGATTATTTGACTTGACCTTCGACGGCCGGCCCATTATAAATCAATTATGAGCCGATTATTAGTCGTTGGCTAGCAAACTCAGATCTGGCTGACGGCACTAGGAGAAAAATGATTGAAGATCTGTAGAAATTGCCGTTACTGGACTTGGAAATTTAAGGGGTTCTGCTATCGCCAGAACCGCGGCGTCGGTCAGTTCTGGAGTTGTGCAGAATGGGTGGAAGATCCGCCTCTGAACGAATCCCAAGAGGATTACAGCCACCATTCCTATTTCCTGCCGGGCCTCTCCGGTCAACATAAGATAGCTAACCAGAGCTGAGGGGGCAACGTGCAAGAAGTCATATTTGCCGCAATCACTGAAGGCGTATATGTGGTCACTAGCCGAGACCAGGATAAGGTCAACGGCATGACCGCCGCCTGGGTGGCGCAGGTGTCCTTCAAGCCTCTGTTGATCATGGTATCCATTGCCTTCACCCGCTATTCCCATGAATTAATCCAAAACAGCGGTATTTTTGCCATCAATGTGTTAAGCGATGAGCAAGTGGACCTGGGGAAACGCTTCGGCTATAAGAGTGGCCGCCGGGTCGACAAGTTCGCCGGCCTGGCCTATGACACGGCCGTTACCGGGGCGCCCATTCTTCCCGAGGCCTATGCCTACCTGGACCTGAAACTGGTCCATACCTACCCGGCCGGGGACCATGACCTGTTCATCGGCGAGGTAGTGGATGCCAAGATTCTTCACCCTGAAGCTAAGCCCTTGATTTTTAAGGCAAGTACATTTTTTTAAAATATTGCTCGACTTTTCACAAGTTTTATGTTAGGGAAAAGTTAAAAATAGCACATCACCTAGGAAGGGTGATAGCTAGCTGGAGGGGAGACCGCTAGCTCATGTCGGAATTACGGGATGTGGGTATAATCTGTATTAATGGCAAAATCAAGGGCCTCTGCCAAAACTGTCTGTGGCTGGAATGGGATCATGCCCTGGATAAATGCGTTAACCAAGGAACCAGCGTCTGTCGTCTGCACTGGAGCAACAAGCCAAAATTTCCCCCCCACCAGTTAGTTTTCAAGCGGGCCGGGACCTAACCTAGCTCAAACGGTTCTATCAAAGTGTAATAATCAAGACTTGTCCTGGCAACCTCTGCCTCCTGTCCTCCTATTCGCGGACGATTAAGCATCTGGCCATTTGTCCAGAAAAAGTCGCGCTATCCCGGGCATAACTGCAATAAACTGAATATGTTGACAAGTTCCTGTTTTTTCACTAGTTATTTGCTTCTATTAGCTGTAAATGAGGCAACTTTCCAATTCTTGATTTTTTAACCAGATCCCCTTATAATTTTGCCATATTGCTGAGTTTGATCTAATGGTCGGCCTCAAGGGCCTTCGCCACCTATCGAGATATGCTACATGCTAAAGTTTGCCTGGGATCCCTTGAAAGCGAAGGCCAATCAGAAAAAGCATCACGTTGCTTTCAAAGAGGCCGCTACCGTGTTTTCGGACCCGATGAGTATAACTTTCTATGATCCTAATCACTCCGCGGCAGAAGATCGCTTCATAACCGTTGGGTTTTCTGTGAATGGTCGATTACTGATGGTTGCCCATACGGAATGTGGTGATCAGATCGTAATTGATCACAGGGTCTAAAAAAAAAAGAGAAGGGCAGCATTTTTAGCTGGCGACAAATTTAATTTTGTGATAAAGCTGTTCTCAGAAATTGGCAAAAGGACAGCATGTCACAAAGCACTTATTT
>JAQVHY010000090.1 GCA_028695935.1 Desulfobacca sp. | reverse complement strand
TCTTGTCGGCCCGATCCCAGATGGTCTCAAAGCCCTCAGCCTGGGCACGTTTCAACATCTGTTGTTCAGCCGGATCTACAGTCCGATTTTCTACCTTGACAACCTCTTCTGCCATGGAATTCCTCCTATGTTTAGGAATGTTCTAAACGGTTGGATATCTATACATAATAATTTATATAAAGTATCAACCATATGTCAATAATTATTTTTAAATTTTTTAAAGTTACCATGATTTCTGTATAATGACCTACTTATCTATTAAAAATCGTAGGGACATAAATTAATATCGCCCCAAGGTCTTTCGTAGGGGTCGAAAATTCGTTAAGATTTTATTAATCCCAAATTTTCATAGGCCGACCATGTTATTATCAAGGTCCTTTACCACCGCGGCCGCCCTGCAGCAGTATGTGCTGGGAACGGCCACCCCCAGTGACCTGATTCTGGTCTCCCATGATCGTCTGGCCCGGCAGCTATGGCACGCCGACGACAACGGCGATTGCGCCAGGGTTTAGCGGGTTGGGAACCATTGCCCATCCTGACCCTGAACCAATGGTTCTCACGTCTTTTTGAATCATTATGGCCCCCCTTGTCAGTGGCCAGCGACCTGGAGCGTCTCCGGTTATGGGTAGAGGCCATGCACGCGGCTCCGCCATTAGGGGAACTGCCTTTGGATCTGGCCCTGGCCCAGCGGTTAGATGAGACCCATACCGTGCTCTCTCGGCACCTGATCTCCCCCACCCGGCCAGACGCCGGGGGACCACCGCTGGTAGGCTGGCGGCGGGCCGTCAGTCAGATTTTTGAGGACCAATTATCAGAAAAACACCTGCTCACCCCAGGCCAATTACCCGCGTATCTTTTACAGGAATTGCACTTAGGCCACTTAGAGCTGCCATCCCGAATTCTGGTCTTAGGCTTTGAGACCCCCGCCCCCATCGAACAGGCCTGGTTCCAGAGCCTGGCGCCCCGGACCGACCTGGAAAGGTTATTAATCGAGGGCACTCCGGACGTGGTTGAGGCCGCGGTGTCGCTACCGGATGCCGAACAAGAGATGCAGTGGGTAGCAGCCCGGATGCTAGAATTGGCCCATCAGGAGGGTTTGGCGCTACACCGGATCGCCGTCACTTCGCCGGCCATGGATGACTACATCCCTAAGTTTAACCGGATTCTGGCCGAGCTTTTGGGCGCACCGGGTGATGAGACCTCCGGAGCCTATAATTTTTCCCACGGGAGCCGCCTGGCCGAGCACCCGCTATTTCAGGCCGCAATTCTGCCTCTGATTTTTGTGGTTGAGGGTGAAGCGCGAGCAACCTTGGTTTCGCTGTTGCTTTCGCCCTATTATGGTTACTTGGCGGCTCATTCGGATCATGGTATCGAGTTAGACCGGAGCTTTCGAGAACAGGGTCTAGACCATGGCTGGCCCAAGTTGCGCCAGGCCTGGCATCAACACCCGGAAATGGGCCAAGGCCAGGGAGTCGAACTACTGAACAGATTGGGTAAAATATTCGATAGCTTAATGGTTAGCCGCCAATCAGGCCGGGACTGGGTAGCGCATTTGCAGCAGGCCTGGACTTGCCTGGGTTTCCCGGTGGCGCTGGATCTCCAGGAAGCCTCGGCCATGACTGCCCTGCAAAATCTTCTTCAGGAATTAGAAACTACTTTAGGATCAGTAGACCTGGATGCTGGTGAATTCTTGGCTTGGCTCCGGCAAGGGGCGGGGGGGCAGATTCTGGCCGGGCCGGGCCGGGAGGAGGCCGGTTTTCAGATCATGGGGCTTCTGGAAATCCGCGGGCTTGATTTTGATCGGGTTTTCTGTTTGGGTCTGAATGCCGGTACCTTCCCCTGGCCTTGCCGTGACTTACCCTTGTTGGAGGCGGCCGAACGCCGCCAGGTGCTGGGTGGCACTATTGACAGTCAGTATGTCTTTGGGCGGCAGGTTTTTGCCAGCCTGCTGGGAGTAGCGCCCCAAGTTATCCTGACTCGCCCGCAGGCGCATGATCAGGAACCATTGGTAGCCAGTCCGGTCTGGCCTGGAGACTGGGTCGCAGCCACGGTGGACCATCTGAATCAGCCAGAACCTGTCTGGCTGCGGGTTCCGGCGATTTATCAGGCTCTCCTGAATCCCCAGGGGCAACCTTATCTGGATATCGATGTCCCGGTGACGCGGCTGGCGCTGCCGGCGGAATTATCGGTTACCGATCTCGAACGGGCCCGGGCCTGTCCTTGTTGGTTTTTTCTGGAACATCTCTTGGGGATCAGCACCCTGCCCGAAATCGAGGCCGGGCTTGACGCCCGCGCGCGCGGGGCCCGGTTGCACACTGCCCTGGCTCATTTTGTCCAAAATTTCGGGAATGATCTTAAGCAATATGGGAATTGGGATGACCACCAGGCCCGAGAAATCTTAAAGACCGCAGTGCTTCAGGTTTTCCAATCGGTCAGCGATAATCTCCACTGGCAGGTGGAACTACAGCGCTGGCTGTCCGAAGATTTGGAAACCCCCGGATTCTTGTGGCAATGGCTGGATCAGGAACGGCAGCGCTATTTAGCAGGCTGGGAGTGGGCCGGCGTCGAACTGACCTTTTCTCAGGTACGTGGCGCTAACTGGCCCTTTACCTTAAGGGGCCGGGTTGATCGCCTGGATCAAAACTCTGACCAGACTTACCAGGTATGGGATTATAAATGTGGGCAAATCCCCAACGCGCGGCAGATGTTTGAGGACCGGCTGCGCTTTCAACTGATCGGCTATTTAATGGCCTTACAGCAGGGCCGGTTAAAAGGGGCAAATCCACGGGGGCCGGCGCGGGCCGGTTATATCCAGCTAAAATCCAGCAAAGCGGTTAAATACGAAACCTGGAACCGGGAGCCGGGCCACTGGCAGGCGGAATTAGCCGAATGGCAGAGCATCATCACCCGGCTCGGACAACGCCTGCAACAGGGCGATTTTCTCCCTGACCCGCAGCCCGCCCCGGATCACCGGCAAGCGGGGGTCTGTCAGTATTGTCCTTACCATCTGATCTGCGGCTGGCAATTTCTTAAGCCCAATCCAACCAGTGAGTCGGACCTATGAAATCGTCTCCGCCTTTAGCCGACCGCCGGGTCCGTCGCCAAGTCCTGGACATCGGACAGAGCTTTCACCTGGAGGCCCCGGCCGGATCCGGCAAGACCACTCAACTGGTAGCCCGCTTTCTGAATTTATTGGCCAGGGTCAACCATCCTGGCGAGATTCTGGTCTTGACTTTTAATCGCCAGGCCGCGGGAGAGGTTAAACTCAGGGTGTTTAACTTATTGCGCCAGGCTTCAAACCGCCCCCCGGCCCGCCCTGCCGCAGATGAAGAGCTTGATCTGCACCGCCTGGCCTATCAAGCCGGTCAGGCCCATCCCCCTGAGGTGCTATTGACCCCGGATAGTCTTCCGGTCATGACCTTTCATAGCTTCTGTCATCAATTAGTCAGGCAGGCCCCTTTTGAAGCCGGGTTAGCGCCGGGGCTGGAACTGATTGAAGGCGAGGACCAGCACTGGCTGCAACATCAGGCCATTGAGTTGCTGCGTCGCCATCTCATGGATCAACCCGGCGGTCACCCGGTCCGCCAGGCCCTGGTCAACCGCTTATGGCGTCTGGGCAATAATTGGCCCCGACTGGCAGGTGAATTGATCGATTTAATCAGCCGGCGCGATCTCCTCAGCGATTTCCTCAATCTGGCCCGTCTCAGTCAGGAGGCCGGTAAATATCAGGAGGTGATGCAGAACCGCTGGGAGTTTCTGCTCTGCCAAGATTTACAAGATCTTCAGACCACGGTAGCCGCTACCCCCTTAGGCCGGCAATGGTCGGATTTTTGGCAGCACCTGCGATCCGTCGGCGCGGGAGCTGCTTCCCGTCTGCCCGCGCAACTGCCCGGTGCCGATTTAGACGGGCTGACTGACTGGCAGGTCCTGGCTGATACCTTGTTGACTAAAGAGGGTAAGCCGCGCCAGGTTTGGGGGCCAAAAAATGGCTTTTATGCAGGTTTCAAGAAAACCGCGTGGGCCGAACTCATCCAAGCCTTGCCGCCCGCGGCCCTGGACCGGCTGCACCGTTGCCGGGAATGGTCGCGCCTGGCGGCCAGCCCCAGCGAGGTCGCGGCCCTCCATGATCTGGTATTGCTCCTCAGACAGGCCATTGATAGCTATGAGCAGCTCTGCCGTGAACGCCAGGTACTGGATTTTATTGACCTGGAACAGGCGGCCTTGCGGCTGTTTGAGACCATCGATCCCAGCGACCTTATGCTGCTCTGGGATCAGCGGTTAAAACATCTATTGGTGGATGAGTTCCAGGATACCAGCCAGAATCAATATCATCTCCTGTGCCGGATAATCTCGGGCTGGCAGCCGGGTGAGGACCGCAGCCTGTTTGTGGTCGGCGATCCCAAGCAATCGATCTATGGCTGGCGGGAAGCCCGGGTGCAGTTCTTTGTCCAAGCGGCCCAGGGTTTGCGCTGTCCGGATCAGCCAACTTTTCCCCTGGAACCCCAGCTCCTAACGACTAATTTTCGCTCGAGCGCGGCGCTGATCACCTGGGTCAATGAGCTGTTTGAGCAGACCGTGATGGCCCGTCCCGACCCGGCGGTAGATGAGGTAAAATTTCATGCCGCGACCCCCAAACCCGAGGCCGCGGCCGGGGTACCCCCAGAGCTGGCCATTTTTGGCATAAATGGAATGACTGAGCAACCCCGCCAGGCTGAGGCTCGCTGGCTGGCCGCGCAGGTCAAACAACGGCTGCTAACCTTGCCCGCGGGGGAACGAATCGGTATTTTGCTTTTCACCCGGACGCATCTGTCAGTCTATCTGGAGGCCCTGCGTCAGGCCGGAGTGCCGGTAAAAGTCAAAGAGGGTTTAAAACTTGCGAATGATCCCCTGGTTCCTTATCTGGTCAACCTGACCCAGGCCTTAGTCCGACCTCAGGATGACCTGGCCTGGGTCGGGGTATTGCGATCGCCCTGGTCGCGCCTGAATCTGGATAGCCTGGCCGTCCTTGCTCAAGAACCCCCGGTGCGCTGGTGGGATAAGCTCCGGTGCCAGACTGAGCATAAAAATTGCGCCCCTGAACTGCAAACTCTGGTGACCAGCCTGGAGCTAGCCCGCCTCCAGGTGGGACGCCAACCGTTAGCGGCCATCGTCGCGGAACTGTTGCACCGCTGGTCCGCCTGGTCGGCCATGGCGCGCTTGGGCGGGGCGGCGGGGGTCGCCAACGCCCGGAGTTACCTGGAATTACTGGCCCAGGCGGAATCGGGGCTTCCGGAAACCACCGTGGCGCGTACCCAATTTCTCCTAGAGAACGCCTTTCAACCGGCCGATCCCCAGGCCAGCCGCTCGCCAGTGGAGATGATGACCGTTCACGGGGCCAAAGGATTGGAATTTAATCAGGTCTTTCTGCCTTTTGTGGATTGGCAGCCACTACAGCGGGTCCGGCGGGAGCCGCCACCATTTTTATTAGAGCAGCTCCCCCATAGTCGGATCCAGGCCCTGGCCCTGGCCAAACCCGCGCACCAGGATAAGCACCACGCCTTATATACTCGATTATGGCAGTTGCGCCAGGGACGAATCCTGGCCGAGGCCCGGCGACTGTTTTACGTGGCTGTGACCCGCGCGAAAGAAAACCTGTTTCTGAGCGCCGTCGTTAGACCCGACTCCCAAGGGCGGCTTCAGGAGATGCCTGATACTCCCTTGGGCTGGATCATAAGCCACGAGGGCTGGGCCGGGCTGCTGGCCGATCAATTGCCGCGGCGCTCGGCTGCCGGTCTGACTCTGCATCTTGACCCGATAGCCGCGGCCTCCGGGATAGAGCCTGAGAGTCCACGAATTCTGCCCGCCCCCTTGGAGTTCACCCCCGAGCCGCGGCCTTATCAAATGGTATTGCCTTCGTCACTGGCCGTCTGGATACCCAGCTCGGAACCGGCTGGGGATTCCTGGGAGAGCGGCTTAGTAAAACGGGCGCGGGGCGAAGTCATCCACCGGCTACTGGCCCGGCTGGCCCAGGGGAATGACCTGCCGGCCCCCGACGCGGTCGCCGCGGCCTTACGGGGCCTGGGACTGGAAAACGGGAAGGCGCGGTCACTGGCCGCAGAAATCCTGGTCGAAGTGGCCGCGGCTCGCCAAGAACCATTTTTGGCCTACCTGCTGCGCCCGGACCATCCCCGCGCCTGGACCGAGTGGCGTCTGGAAGATTGCCCCCAGCCCGGCCTGATGCGCCGGGGCCAGATTGACCGCTTGATCTTTGATGGTAGCCAATGGTGGCTGGTGGATTATAAGACCGGCCGCCCGCAGTCGGGTGAACCCATTAATGAATTTCTGGCTCGGGAGACCCAAACCTACCGCCCCCAATTGCTGGCCTATCGGGAAATGGCGGCCCATACCCTGGGATTGGCGGATGCTGAGCCCATCCGGCTAGCTCTATATTATACTGCCTTAAGGCAAAAAATCTCCCTTTGAGCGGAATCGGGCTCAGCAACCCGCGGTCAGTTTTCCTGATCCCAGCTTTGGAGTTGATCCAGTTTAGCCGAGGATTTGCATTTCGAGCCGGGTTACGCCGCGACTGACAAAATAGAGTCGCCGCGCCACCTCGTAAGAGACATCCAGTTGGCGACCTCGGACATGAGGACCGCGGTCGGTCACCCGGACTTCGACCTGTCTGCCATTGTGGGGGTTGGTAAGAAGCAGTTCAGTACCCAGCGGTAGGGTCCGGTGGGCCACGGTTAAATCATACATATTAAACCGATGGCCATTGGCCATTCTCCGGCCGTGAAACTTAGCCCCATACCAGGAGGCCAACACTATCCGGCCTCGTTTTCTTTCGACCCGGGCAGGACTTTGAGCTTTCTGCAACCGGAGCCGGTTGGGATGGTCGACATCAAAGCGTCCAAGCGTGAATAACCTCCCGTCCTGAAATGGGTTGCCAAAATCAAAACTAAAATCACCATGTTGGAAATTATGTTGAGCAAATGCGGCCTTGATTCCGGCGCTGTCCAGCCTGCTTAGGGCCTCACTCTGGTAGGTTATTTGATGGTGTCCGGCAACTCCCAGTATTAAGACAATCAGGAGGGATAATCTGGTAAATATCAGTATCCAAGTAATCGCTAATCTACCTCCTTTTCAAGTGTTGATCTGTAATGTAGCAATATTAGTGCCGTCCGTAAGAATTATCATAATCTATTAAATTCCTTCTTTTTTTGGTTTAACTTAATAATTTTGGGGTCAAGATATCTTCTCATTTTGATAAAACTTCGGGAAAGTTTTGTGAAAAAATTCTTGTTTTGAAAACTTAGCCTCTGGCTTGGAGATTTGCACGCCGGGTTTTCGCTATTAATTGTGCCTGAATTTGCGCTCATAATCTGATATAGTGAAGTTTTGCGGGTTTTCTTACCAAGTGATCCAGCTTTTTCGGAGCTGAGGTGTTATATTTTGAACAATTGGTTAAGTTATTTAAACACTTTGATTAATCTGGAACTAATTAACCAGCCCCAAACGGGGTGAAAATATGGAGGGTTGAGGCATCAACTGGCGCACGTCTAGCGGGCTATTAGTTTTGGTTCCGGTGATTTTCGGTCTGTGGGCTGGGATAAACCCAGCCTACCCGGAGCCGGCCGAATCGCCGCCCTATTATCAGAATGATCTAGGGATGCAGCTAAGGCTGATCCCGGGGGGTCGCTACCTGATTGGCAGTCCGGATGATGAGCCGGGTCGGTATTTAAATGAAGGCCCCCAGCATTACGTCACTTTAAGCCCGTTTTATATTACCGTCACCGAAATCACTAATGCTCAATACGGCCGCTTTCTGGCGGCTACCAATCACCCTGCCCCGCTTTACTGGCGGGATAAAAATTTAAATGCCCCGGATCAACCGGTGGTGGGGGTCAGTTGGCATGACGCGGTGGCCTTTGCCCAGTGGCTGATTCAAAAGACCGGCGAGGCTTATCGTTTACCCACGGAAGCGGAATGGGAAGCCGCGGCCCGCGGCGGCTTGACCGGGCAACCGTTCCCCTGGGGCAGCGAGTTACCTGATGCCGGAGGTCGCTTCCGGGCCAATTACCATCCCAATACTTACGCTGATGATGGTTATCGCTTTACCGCACCGGTAGGCCGGTTTCCGGCCAACGGCTACGGCCTGTGGGATATGGCCGGCAATGTAGCGGAATGGTGCCGGGATTGGTATAAAGCCTCATATTATGCCCAAAGTCCTACGCTTAACCCTGGCGGTCCGCGCACCGGAAAGACCCGAGTACTGCGGGGCGGTTCCTGGTATTCCCGGGCCCGGGATCTGCGCTGCGCCACCCGTCAAGCCGCCGCCCCCGGCAACGCCGACGGCTTTATCGGCTTTAGGTTGGTCCACCCGCTGGCGGCCCTGCCCTAAGCATTGATTTCATGATTATCGCGGGCCATTCCACATCTCTGGACGGTTAGACGGCTAGATTTATAGGACACACCTCTAAGAAAAGTTTCATCAGGGTCTGTCTTTGGCTTTTTCCAGGGCTTCCAAGCGCTTTTCCAACTCTTCGATTTTTTGGTTCTGTTGTTGCATTTTCTCCATCATCGGGCACATGGTCATTTTTTCTCGCATCCCGGTCATCGTGTTCTGCAGATTGCCGATCACTTCCTCCATCTTCTTCATCGTTTCTGGAGTTAGCTTCTCGGCTCCTACGAATTTTTGCAACTGCTTCATCATCTCTTGCATTTGATTCATCATTTCCGGGGACAACATGGGGGCCTGGCCGCCTGGGGAGGTCTGGGGTTTTTCCTCTTGGGCCGCCTTGCAAGTCGGGGCCCATCCCAGCATTGCCCCTCCCAACCAAATCAGGGCCAATATTAAAGCCATTGATGGTTTCATATCGCATTTTCCTTTGCTGATTAAACTGTCGCCCCTGCCTGGGTTAGGGCGCGGTCAGGCGTTGCTCCAGAAACTGTTTTAACACGACGGCATTATTCCTCTCGCTGTCACGAGCGGCAAAAACCAGGGTTACTGTCCCCCGCCGGGCTTTGTCGATCACATCCTGGAGTAGCGCGGCCTTTCCCGCATCTTCAAGTTCCATCCGATAGCGACGTTGAAATTCCGGCCAGCGGTCCGGGTTATGGGAAAACCAACGGCGCAGATCATTACTGGGGGCCAGGTCTTTGAGCCAATCTGCCAGTTGGGCAGCCGTTTTTTTCACTCCCCGGGGCCACAACCGGTCTACCAGCAAGCGCTCGCCATCAGTTTCATCAGGTGGTTCATAAATACGTTTCACTCGGAACATTTCCCAACCTGGGGTACCTTGATGATGGGAAGATATAAAAGGATTGCTCTGCCTGGCCAACTTCCCGGCCAGGCAGTTATCCTCTAAGCTATAAGGCTCGCATAAAGGCTACCAGGTCCTGTTTTTCCTGGTTGTTGAGGTTCAAGCCCTGAATCATATTAAAGAATTCTACCGTATCTTCCAAAGTCAGGAGCCGGCCATCATGGAGATAAGGCGGTGAGTCTTTGATACCCCGCAGCGGGAAGGTCTTTATCGGTCCATCCACCGCGGCCATGCGGCCATTGATCATCTGCGGCTTATAGAAGCGTTCGGCCCGCAGGTTGTGCATCAGGTTATCGGTATAATAGGGAGGTACGTGGCAAGCAGCACACTGCGCCTTGCCAAAAAAGATCTCCTGGCCGCGCCACTCGGCTTCGCTGGCCTTATCTTTGTCCAGCTTGCCATAAATATTCAATTTGGGAGCCGGTGGGAAGTCCAAGATTTCTTGAAACTCGGCCATGAAATGCACCTGGCTGCCCCGTTCCAGGATGTTGAGGCCTTTTTTGGTGCCGATCACCGGATCACCGTCAAAATAGGCGGCCCGTTGTTCGAATTCGGTGAAATCCTCCACTGACTTCAGGGCCCGTTGGGAGCCGAACAGCCTTTGAATATTCACGCCCCGGAGGGGAGGGGTATCGAGGCGGTGGCGGAACTCCTGGGGGCGGATATCTCCGACCAGATGGGTAGCGCCATTGGTATGCCCATTAACATGACAGTCAAAGCAGGTTACCCCCCGGCTGGGCAGCTCGGAGCGCCGATCCTCGGTCTGGTTGAACTGCTGCTGCGGAAAGGGGGTGACCAGCAGACGCAGGCCTTCGAGCTGCTTGGGATTCAGGATGCCATTAAACAGCTCGTAGTAATTCATGATGGTCACTACCTTTCCCTGGGAAACGTCGCCCAGATCCAGCCGGGTGGTAAGAAAAATGGGAGGCGGAAACTCAGGTAGGAAATGGTCCGGCAGGTCAAAATCGAGATCGAAACGGGTCAGATCCCGGCCTTCCTGTTTTTTGATTTCATCGATATGAAATTTTGGGAAGACCATGCCCCCTTCGGCGTGATTAGGGTGGGGCAGGGGGAAAAACCCCGCGGGCCATAGACCTTTTTCTTTGATCTCCTCCGGGCGCAGGGCAGCCAGTTTTTCCCAGGTCATATTTGCCGGTAACTTCACCCGCACGCCCTCCTGGACCGCCTTGCCCTTGGTCATATTCACCCCTTTAGCCGCGCGATTGCTCAGGTCATAGCGCTGGTTGAGCAGGTCCATGTGCTGCTTCATGACCTTGGGTTTCTCCTCTTTCATCCGGGCCGTGGTAGTGGCAAAAGGCTCGGTAATCTTTACCGGGCTATAGCTGGAAGCCTGCTCTTTAGCCTTGGGGCTGGGTTTTGATGCAGCGCCTAAGGTAAACAATAACCCCAGGGCCAGGCTTACGGCCCCGAAAAAGCTTACTACCCTCCAAATCTGCTTTTGGGAATCTGATCTCATTACTCCACTCCTTTCTTTAAGTGTTTAACCGGGTTGCACTTGAAGTTCAAAAAAAGACCAGTTTACCATTGGACCTGGTTAATTTCCCCGCCCGGCTGATGCCGCCCAGGTCAGTTATTGCTGCCTTTCAGTTGATTGTTGCGCCTCTAAACGGGCCAGGCGTTCTTTGAGCTCTTTTTCCTGTTGCCAGCCCGCGGTGACATCCCGCAGGATAGCCGCGGCTCCGGCCACCTGCCCGTCCTCCCCCCTGATCAGGACGATGCTAAACTCCAAAGACAGGGGTCGGTTATCCTTCCTTTTTCCGGGGACGGCCAATAACTGCCGACCATACTGGGTGACGCCACTGGCCATGACCTGACGATAGCCCTGCCAGTGCCTCTTCCGCCACCGTTCGGGGATAATAAGATCAAGGGATTGCCCCAGGGCTTCCTCGGCCTGGTAGCCAAAGATGTGCTCGGCTCCTTTATTCCAAAGATTTATGATGCCCTGAGTATTCGCAAAGATAATCGCGTCCTGGGCTTCGGCGACGATCTGCGCGGCCAGCCAGTTAAAAGCGGATGGTCCGGTCATTGCTGCCTCATAATTTAATATAGATCCAGTATAAAGTCTTGTCATCCCCCGTCTTAAAAATTTTAGTGCTACTGACCCAGATTCCCCGCTCCCTTCCGAGGCTTTTGAAAGCGGGCCATTACCTCCCGCCGCTCTTTTCCTGCTTAGCGGCTAAGGGCGCAGGATAGTGGCTGCCAAACGTGAAGCTTTTAAGATCGCGCCCCTAAAAGACCTGGAGATCAACTTCCCCTAGCCCGGCCTGACCTGAGTCAATGAAATTATAGCCTATTTCTATTAAGTTGGAGGCGAACTGGAAAAACTCTAAGCCGTTGACCGAAGGTAGGATAACCTGGGTTTGAGGAGCGCTGACTCCCAGGGTTCTCCTAAGTGGTGGGCCAACCGCCGACAGAGTTGGGCAGAGCTACAGGGCATGGTAATATAATCATTAGCTTCAATTTCGCACGCTGCAACGCGTAGGAGTTCGTGGGTCCCCACCAGGATAAACTTCATTTGCGGGCTAATTTCTTTAATCATATGTATGACTGCCAACCATTGGTGCTTGCCATTAAGCCCGACCACCGCCAGATAAAGGTCTTTAGTGCTGACAATTTCCAAGACCTGGACTGGCTCGTTCGCCAGGTAGGTCCGGCAGCCACGGGCCTCCAAGCGTTGGCCCATCAGACCTAAGAGCACCGAACCATCATTAATTATTAGAATCTCAGGCCGCTGCATAGTGGTCTCCTTCACATTGCCCAATCGATTGCACTGCCAGTTAAACTGCTAATCATTGCAGCACATTTACCAGCACCATGGTCCGCCGGGGCCGAACCATGTTTAACCATTTTAAAGCTTCGAAAAATTGCAGACCAAAGTCTATAGCGGGAGATGACTATTTGTGGATAGTCAAAAGTGACTATAACCAGGACCTCGGTTAGGACAGGAGAGATATCCTCTTTCTCGGTGTATCTGACCAGCTCCGCCCGCCGCTTAGGGTTAAGTTTAAGCATGATGTTGTGGCGCTGGCGGCACTTCCCGGATTTCTTAAAGTTGAATAAAGAGTGGAGTTAATTAGGGTATGATGCTTTAAGGTTGATCAAGCCTGTTTTTCAGCATATTAGCGAACTTCTGGTTTAGTTGCCTGATCAACTCATATTTTTTCAGGGCATAATCCCGGTCGCCATAAACTTTTAGATGAACCACTGCCAAGACATAATGGGCCAGAGCACAGGCATTCTGCGGGCAGATGTCAAACTGGAGGGCCTGCTCGGCGGCGTAAAGAGCCTGCCCAGCCAATTGCATGTCTAAATCCGCTTCCGTTTGTAAGGCCTGTTCCAGATAAGCATAACCCAGCCAGGCATAGGCTTGGGGAAAATTCGGGGAAACTTGGAGGGCCTCTTGGAACGCGGCAATACCGGCTTCAAATTCTCCGGCATTGACCAGCTCCACTCCTTGCCGGTAGGAATCGCGGCCGGCATCAATGTTTGATAAGAATTGCACAATCTTGTCATTGTTGGTCATGACTGAATTCCACTGAGCAATTAAGGTGGTGCTTTATATTTGGATATAGCGGCGGGCTGGGGCAACAACCCCCTGTTCATTAACTCGGCATAATTTCGCTGTTCAAGGTCTGGCCCGGGCTAAGCGCCTTGCCGAGACATACCAATAACTACTTCTCCGCCGGTGAACAACTCAGGTTCACCCCGCAGGCCCGACCCCGGCGACGCCGGTCATTCCCTCACTACGGCAAAACCATAATTATTAATTACGGACCGTAGTTATTGACTTAACCAAAGAGCTTTCTCCACCAGGAGATCCGTTCTTTCTTGGCCTCCTCCTCCGGGGATTGTTGCGGTTCTTCAGGTAGAATTCCTAAGGCGCGGTTTCTTCTCTCTTCGGTCTCTTCCAGGAGAGTCTTCCCAGTTAGGGATATTACCACCGAAGGACGTTTCTTAGTGGAAGTTTCCATTCATAGCACCCCCTAATTTATCCCTTGAGTTTCCTGGGTCATTTATTCAAACTCTACAATAATTCTTTTACCATAATCAACTAAAAATATGAAATTATTAAATTGTTCACAATCCCTAAGGGGGCCGGGGCTTGGTCTGATTCCGTCCGGAAACCAAAATTCCCACCCCCGTGATGGCGAAGGGCGAGGATGCTGGTATAAAATATTATATGATATCAATATGTTGATATTTTTGTCGTCTCCCCCCAACACCCAACCCCATTCCCGCCAGGGGGAAGGGATTTATCGGCCATTAAGCATGGAAATCTGCTCATACAACAAACCACTAGATCTGGTGTTTACCGCAGTCAATTGAATATTCTCAATGGGAAATTCCTATCGTCCCCCAGTTTGGCTGACGCAAGCCCATCACCGACAACCAGCCGTAAATCGAACCCGGTATCAGCCTGGCAGTTCTTCGCCCCGCCGTTTAAAAAAGACGTAGAGCAGCACGCCAAGAAAAATGGCGGCCAGACCGGTAAGGGAGACCAGGGGTTTGTTGAGGATAGAAAAGAGCACGATCCAGAGGTTGCCCAAAATGAAAACGATCGGAGTAAAGGGATAGCCCACGGTTTTATAGGGTAAATCCGGGGCCGGTTGCCGCTGTCGGATTACCATGAGGCCAGCCACGGTAATCAGGGAAAACAGCGACAGGGTAAAGCCGATAAAGATCAGCAGGTTCTCGAAAGAGGCGGTAAATACCATAAACAGTGCCAACCCGGCCTG
>JAQVHY010000089.1 GCA_028695935.1 Desulfobacca sp. | reverse complement strand
ATGGAACCGATGGTAACCGAGCATACCATTCCACGGCATTGGTGTCCGCAGTGTAAGAAGATGTTTGAACCGCCCGTGCCCGATGCCTTACCCAAAGCCACCTTTGGTCATCGCCTGATAGCTTTCATCGCCTGGCTGCATTATGGTTTGGGTGCGACCATCGCCCAGATCATCAGCGTGTTGGGCCATCATTTGCAATTTTCCCTCTCAGAAGGCGGTCTGGTGGCCGCCTGGCAGCGCTTAGCCGCTCTGCTCTTTGCCTGGTATGAAGAAATCGGCCAGCAAGTCAAGCAGGCGGGGGTGCTGCATGCTGACGAAACCGGGTGGCGTCTGTCAGGCAAAACCGTGTGGTTGTGGTGTTTCACCTCCTCTGTGGCCACCTATTATATGATTGACCGATCACGGGGATCGCCTGCGTTGTCGAAGTTTTTCAAAGAAGCCTTTGATGGCATTCTGATCACCGATTTCTGGAATGCCTACAATGCCGTCGTCTGTACTGGCCGCCAGACCTGTATGCCGCATCTCCTGCGTGAGCTAAAAAAGGTTGACGATCGCAATGGCTCGCCAGAGTGGGGGCGAGTTCTCGAAAAAATTGGGTCGCCTCCTGAAGGACGCCATCAGGCTTAAAAAGAAGGAGTTGCCAGAAGCGAAATTTCAGTCTCGGCGTTCTCGGCTTGACCTCCGACTGGATTCTTTAATGGCCACGCCCTGGCAAGATGCCGACGTCATCAGACTGGTCAAACGCCTGGACCGCTATCGGCAGACCATTTTCACCTTTCTGGACAATCCCGAGGTGCCTTCGAACAACAATCATGCCGAGCGGGAAATTCGCTCCGCGGTCATTATGCGGAAGAATTGCCAAGGTAATCGCAGCGGCAACGGAGCCAACGTCCAGGCTATCATGATGTCGGTCTATCGTACCCTCAAGTTGCGCGGCCTCGATCCCCTGGACACCATTGTCAGCGCCATGAAAAGTTATGTGGTTACCGGTTCCATGCCTCCTTTGCCTGAGGTCAAGCTCTCAGTTAACTGAAGTGTTACGATTTTTTTAAATTGATCGTTTTCAGGCTACAATGCCCGGCTGTGGCCAGGAAAAATGCTCGGTGGGGTAAGGAAAATTTGACAAAATTGCTCCTTTGGTCTAATGATTATTGCTGCAAAAATAACTTGCAAAATAAATGTACTACTAGTATCATAAAGACTACATTAATTTGATGAAAGAAGAAAAACAATGCCATTATCTATCCGTTTATCCGAGGACCTCGAAAGACGACTGGATTTTTTGGCGCGCCAGACCGGGCGCACCAAGGCTTTTTATATCCGGGAAGCAATTGCCGAAAAGATCGACGACCTGGAAGATTATTACCTTGCCGCCGATGTTCTGGAGCGCCTTCGCAAAGGGGAGGAACGCACCTACACCTTAGAAGAAGTAGAACGGGATCTTGGCCTGGCGGATTGAGCTAACCGGCGAAGCGCGCAAACAACTGGCAAAGCTCGACCGTTCCGAAGCTAAACGCATTCGCGATTACTTGCGTTATCGCCTTGAACCATTGGATAATCCCCGGTATCTTGGAAAACCGCTGAGGGGAAGGTTTGGGGAACTGTGGCGTTATCGCGTCGGGAATTATCGGCTGATTTGCGAACTACGCAATGAGGTTCTATTGGTTCTAGTCGTACGCATTGGGAAACGATCTGAGGTATATCGCTACTAATTGCAGGTTCTTAGTGATTTCCATTACCGACATCTTTAGCAAGCTGTGACGCTCCCCCACCTGGCGGCAGTTACCGACTTTCCCCCGATCCTGGCCGGCGCTACATTGGCCCAGGATTACCCCCAACTGCCGATCATGATCAACCTGGCGACCTGTTTTATCTTATGGTAGCGCGCTAAGAACCGGGTAGTTTACCGGCTGGCCCCAGACACGGCGGCCTGGCTGCGAACCGTAAACCTGACCTTTATCCCGGAAACGCCGGCGACCGGCTGGACGAACGGCACTATCATCATTGATAGCCTGGATAAAAGTTCCATGGTGAACGGAGCCTGGTCAATCGCGGCCTACCATCTGCCAGACCTTAAAGGGCAGCCTCGTTACTATTTCTGTTACCTTATCGGTGAGGACGCCTATTCTTTCTCTATACGCCAATCTCGGAGACCTGAACGCCAGGCGCTTTCTGGCCGCGGATATCTTGCAGGAAGTTGGCGGTCGATTCTTTGTAGAGACGCTGCCGGCGGAACAACAGCAGCAACTTTTGGATATTATTAAGTTTGTCTTTGCAGCCAGCTATTTTAGTACCATGCCCCGGGAACGGCTTGCCGGGTAGTGTAAATTAACTTCATTGTCGCTGATGTCAGTTTTAATTGCAGAACTTGACATACGCAACTTCGGAAATTTCTAATACCTCACCGATTTCTTCCGCATAACTCTATCAGACTCATCTTCGACAGGAAAATGTTATTTTCGCGGTTTGCTGATATCCAGAATAATGCGGTGGTAGCCGGCGTTGATCCAATCCACGATCTTGCCTCTGAAGTCTGCGGACGGTGAGGCATCCAGGCGTTTTTCCAAAGGGGTAACCACCAATAGATCCCGATCTTCTTATTTCCGATTTGCATGGCCATTCCTCCAGGCAGCGTCTCAAGGTAATTGTTCTAAGTTACAGATATTCCTGCCGTATTCCTCAATGGTGCAATCGTTGGCCACTTTCCCCTCCGGGCATCTTTAAAGACGGGTTACCCGGTCCAGGGGCATAACCCTTATACCTCTGACCAGCCGGTTTCAGGGCGGCAGATAAGTGCGGAAATCGGCCCGACGACAATATTCATCCCCCTGACCTAGAATCGCCGGAATGATTCAGCTAGACCACCTGGGCTGATTAGGGATGCTCGGGGCGCTCCCCAGCTTTGCTTTATGTTGTTTTGGTATAGATGCAGTATATGGCGATAAACTATAAAAATCTACTATTCTTTAAAGGTTAGTGGGTGTTTACCTAAACATAGTCAAATCTGACTATAGGCAATTAGTTAATACGGAGGATAGCCCGATGCCCGAGATTGGGTGAAAATAAATATTCTAGGTTCCTTGGTGCCAGGTTTATTAAACTAGTCTGAAGTAATAACTCATGAATCTGTAATCATTACTCGGAGCAGAAAATTGATTAATTGCATGGGAGGCCCGGGGGGACCATTGCTCCCCCCTGCCCTAAAAAATAATCTTTTTCGACTCTGGTAATAACAACTACAAAGGAGGAAAGAAAAGTGGTAGATACCAAAGAAGCTTATTTAGAAAAGTTGCAAGCCAAAGTGGCGGAATGGAATGCCGACATCAACAAGCTAAAGGCCAAAGCGGCTCAGTCGAAGGCCGATGTTAAACTGGAGACGGAAAAGCGAGTCGAACAGCTAGAGACGCAGCGCCAGGAAATCGAGCAGAAAATTCAGCAACTGCGCCAGGCCGGTGAGAGTGCTTGGGAGAATCTCAAAGGGGGTATCCAAGGTGCTTGGAAAAACCTGGACGAGGCGGTCAAGTCGGCCACCGCCAAGTTCAAGTAGTTTTTCTGAGCGAGAGGCGATCCTCAAGACTCGACAGGCCCGAGGTCGCCTTTCGCGCGTTGCCCGCGTGGCACCTCTACTCCCTGCCACCACAAAAGCAAAGTATCTGTAAGGATGGGGTTATGAGTGATAAGAAAAGTGAAATTTGTAGTAAAGTCATCGGGGTAGTCGGCCAAAACGGCTCGGGCAAGGATACCTTGATCAAGTACCTGGATGAGCGTTGTGGTCTAGAAGTACTGTCGTTGGGAGATGTTGCCCGGGAGCTCGCACATTTGGAAGAAGCTGCGTTCAGCCGGGATAAACTACACGAGGTTTCCCAGAAATATCAGGAAAAGTATGGAGAAGATTTTTTTATCAAAGCTGTCATTGAGGAAATTGAAAGTAAGTTATGGGAGAAAGTAGGGGTTACCGGGATCCGCACACCATCTGAGGTAGATACTCTCAGAAAACATTTTGGCTCAAATTTCTTTTTGATTCATGTGTACGTGGATAATCCCGAGGTCCGGTTTGAGCGTCTGAAACAAAGGGGAGAGAGCCGGGATCCGCAGAACTATGATGACTTTTTAGCCCAGGAAAAAGCCGAAAAGGACATGTTTCGTGTGGATGAGGCTAAGCAATGCGCCGATATCTCCATAGCCAACGCCGGTACTTTAGAAGATTTTCATTGGGAAATTGACCAGCTCATTTTGCAGGAGCAATTCTTTCAAAGCCTGTGCCGAGAGGCTTAAACTTCCGGGAAAGATAACTCCGGCAGGGAGGAAATATGCCATACGTCCAGTGGTTTGAAAGCCTGAATTCTAAAGATGTAGCAATGGTGGGGGGCAAAAATGCTTCTTTGGGGGAAATGATCAGCACCTTAAAAGAAGAAAATATTCAGGTCCCCGACGGTTTTGCGACCACGGCGGAAGCTTACTGGAAATTTTTAAAGGATAACGATTTGATCGGCAAGCTGGAGTCGCTGCTTAATGATCTGAAAAATCAGAAAAAACCCTTGGACAAGGTGGGCAAGGCGATTCGCAGCCTTTTTCTGCATGCTGAATTCGCGGAAGACATCGCTCAGGAGCTCAGGGAGGCTTACCGGGAACTGTGCCAGCGATATGGCGTAGAGGAAGTGGATGTCGCGGTGCGCAGCAGCGCCACCGCCGAGGATCTTCCCGAGGCCAGTTTTGCAGGGCAGCAGGAGACCTTTCTCAACGTCACCGGAGAAGACGCATTAATGGAAGCCTGTCGCCAGTGTTATGCCTCGCTGTTCACTGACCGGGCCATCATTTACCGGAAGGAGCACGGTTTTGATGATCTGAAAGTAGCCCTGTCAGTAGGGGTGCAAAAGATGGTGCGCTCCGATAAGGCCGGGGCCGGGGTGATTTTCTCCATAGATACGGAAACCGGATTTCGTGAGGTAGTAGTCATCACCGCCGCCTTTGGTTTGGGGGAGAACGTGGTCCAGGGCACGGTCAATCCCGATGAGTACATGGTCTTCAAGCCGCTCCTGAAACAGGATGTATTGGTGCCCATCATTGAAAAGGTGCTGGGCGCCAAAGAGAAAAAGATGGTTTATGCCGTAGGGGGCACTAAAGCCACAAAAAATATTGATACTCCCAAAAAAGAGCGGAGCAGCTTTGTCCTTAATGATGAGGAGATTCTCCAGTTGGCCAGGTGGACCGTAAGCATCGAAGATCACTACGGTCAGCCTATGGACATTGAGTGGGCCAAAGACGGCGAGACCGGAAAACTTTTTATCGTTCAGGCCCGGCCCGAAACGGTGCAGTCCCGGAAAGAGGCCACCGTGATGAAAAGCTACCGCCTCAAAGAATCGGGGAAGCGCCTGCTTACCGGCCTCAGCATCGGAGAGGCCATCGCCGCCGGTCCGGTCTGCCTGATCCGTAGCGTGCACGACATCGACCAGTTTCGGGACGACGCAATCCTGGTCACGGAAATGACCGACCCGGATTGGGTGCCCATCATGAAGCGGGCCGCGGGCATTGTCACCGACCACGGGGGACGCACCTGTCACGCCGCCATTGTCAGCCGGGAACTGGGAATCCCGGCCATCGTGGGTACCGGGAAGGCTACCGAGGTGCTGCAAGATGACCAACAGGTAACGATTTCCTGCGCCGAAGGCGATCAGGGCTATATCTATGAGGGCCTGTTGCCCTATGAAGGAACCGAGATCAATCTGGAGGACATCCCCGCCACCAGAACCCGCATCATGATGAATATCGGCAGTCCCGCGGCCGCCTTCCGGTGGTGGCGCTTGCCCTGCGAAGGCATCGGCCTGGCCCGCATGGAATTTATCATTAATAACATCATCAAGGTGCACCCCATGGCCCTGGTCAGATTCGATCAGTTAAAGGACCAGAAAGCCCGCCAGCAGATTGAGGAACTGACCCGCGGTTATAGCGATAAAACCGAGTATTTTGTGGACCATCTGGCCCGGGGCATTGCCAAGATCGCCGCTTCACAGTATCCGGAGCCGGTGGTAGTTCGTCTGAGCGACTTTAAGACCAACGAATATGCCAACCTCATCGGCGGGCAGGAGTTCGAGCCCCAGGAAGACAACCCGATGCTGGGCTTTCGGGGGGCTGCGCGCTACTACAGCGACAGGTACCGCGGCGGCTTTGCCCTGGAATGTCGAGCCCTCAAGCGGGTCCGGGAAGTGATTGGCCTGGACAATGTTATTGTTATGGTGCCTTTTTGTCGGACCCTGAAGGAAGCCGACCGGGTCCTGGAAACCATGGCCCAAAACGGTCTGAAACGGGGCGAAAATGGTCTGGAAATCTATGTTATGGCGGAAATCCCCGCCAATATCGTGCTGGCCGAAAAATTTGCGGAACGCTTCGACGGCTTCTCCATCGGCAGCAATGACCTGACCCAACTGACCTTGGGAGTGGACCGTGATTCTGACCTGCTGGCGGAACTTTTCGATGAACGGGACGAAGCTGTAAAGGCGATGATTGCCGACCTGATCGCCAAGGCCCACCGGAGCGGCGCCAAAGTAGGCATCTGCGGCCAAGCCCCCAGTGATTACCCGGAGTTTGCCGCGTTTCTGGTACAGGAGGGGATTGATTCCATATCCCTCAACCCGGACAGTGTCTTTAAAATCAAACAAATCGTCGCCCAGGAGGAGAATAAGCTCGCCTGAGCCGAACGATCCTTCACTGGATCCTCATTCAAAAGCTGGCGGCTGCCAGAGGCGGCTTTCAGGCTCTGAATAAAGAGCGGGTTGAGCGGGGTGAAGAGCCATTCGCCAATCCCCGTAACGCCGCGCGGCCGGGCTTATGCGTCAGCTCGACTCCCGGATGGTGGCTGGCAAACCCCTGGACCTGATATTTTACGACATATTGGCCCTAGAGGGTCAGGAGTTCCACACCCATTGGCAGGCGCGCAAAGAATTCCCCCATTGGGGGCTGAAGACGGGCCCCACAACCCTGGAAAAAATTCTCCAGGTGGGGCCCCAAATTGCCGCCAGCGTTAAAAATTTCTTTGACCTTAAAGAAAACCAGGACATCTTGACGCGTCTGCGCCAGGCTGGGGTAGAGGTGCAGGAGATGCCGGCGACGGAGGGCACGCCGCTTCAAGGGAAAACCCTTGTGTTTACCGGCTCCCTGGCTAATTTTACCAGGGAAGAAGCCAAAGCCCAAGTGGAAGCGCTGGGAGGGCGTGCCACCTCCAGCGTCAGCAGCGAGACCGACTATGTGGTGGTGGGGGCAAATCCAGGGAGCAAGCTTGATGAGGCTCGCAAGCAAAAAGTGAGCATTATCGATGAAAAGGAATTCCTGGAATTAATCGGTGCCTAAAACGGTTGCTCCGGTACTGACCTCTGACTTTTATTGATAAGAAAAACACCTTGTTTCGGGTTAATAAAGTCCATGCCGCGGCGCTTGCCAGATCGACTTGTCAGGCCAAGACCCAAAAACTTAGATTGGTTTGAGAATATTAAGGAAAAAAATCTATGCCCCGAGCAAACCGTTGGCGAGTTGATCAGCCCTGGACTATAGCGGCGGATAAGGTCTTAGAAAAACTTGAGGTGTCTCGCGACCAGGGTTTAAGTCAGACCGAAGCCCAGAAAAGGCGCAAGGAATGCGGACCCAACCGCTTGCGCCGGACTCAGACCCGGAGCGCTTGGTTGATCCTCCTAGATCAGTTCAAAAGCCTTATTACTCTCTTGTTGGCACTGGCTACCCTTCTGGCGGTCGCTTTTGGAAATATGGTGGAAGGTCTGGCCATTGCCGCGGCTCTCTTGATTAACGCCCTTATCGGCTTCGGCACCGAACTTAAGGCGGTCCGATCCATGGAGTCCCTCTATAAATTGAGCCAGGTAACCACCAAGGTCCGAAGAGAAGGGCAAATCAGGCAGATAGCGGCCGAAGAGCTGGTGCCTGGAGATATAGTTATTCTTGAAGGGGGCGACGTGGTCAGTGCTGATCTGCGCCTTTGGGAGGCTAACAAGCTTCAGGCCGATGAGTCTGCCCTTACCGGCGAATCCGTGCCGGTCAGCAAAGCTATTGCGGCCTTAGGGGAGGACGTGCCTTTAGCCGAACGCCAAAATCTCATGTTTAATAGCACTTCCGTTACTCGCGGTTCGGGTGCCGGAGTGGTAGTAGCCACTGGCATGGATACCGAATTGGGGCAAATTTCTTCCCTGGTAGAAGAGGCCGAAGCGGAAACCACGCCCCTGGAAAAAAGATTGGATCGACTGGGTTACCGTCTCATCTGGTTGACCCTGGCCCTCGGCCTGTTGGTAACCGCCTCCGGTCTTTTAGCTGGCAAAGACACGCTTTTGGTAATTGAAACGGCCATTGCCCTGGCGGTGGCGGCCATCCCGGAAGGATTGCCGATTGTTGCTACCCTGGCCCTGGCCAGAGGCATGCGCCGGATGGCCCGGCGTCATGCTCTGGTGAACCGGCTGTCGGCCATTGAAACCCTCGGGGCCATTAATATAATTTTTACCGATAAAACCGGGACCCTCACCGAAAACCGGATGACGGTCAACCGTCTGGCTTTAATGGACCAGGATGGCAAAATTGTTGACGTAGAGCTGTCCCGGGCTCCAGATGCAGTTCAAAACCCAGAATCGGACGAATTCCCCGGCAACCAGCTAGCCCAAGAAGCCCTGGTAATCGGGGTGCTTTGTAATAATGCCTCTCTGCAAGGGCAAAACCACAAAGGTGATAGCGAACCCATCGGTGACCCGCTCGAAGTGGCTTTCCTGGAGGCAGGGGCCAGAGTAGGCCTGGACCAGGAGCATCTCCTGGAGGACTGGCCTGAGGGGCGCGAAGAGGCCTTTGATCCGGAAACCAAAATGATGGCCACCTTCCATCAGAAAAACGGCGAATACCTGGCAGCGGTGAAGGGCGCGCCGGAGGCGGTTCTTGGCGTCTGTAGCCATGTTAAGACACTCGATCAGACTCGACCCTTTGAAAAAAGTGACAAATCAACCTACTTGGAAGCCAACCAACGTCTGGCGGGCAAGGGATTGCGGATGATGGCTCTGGCTGAGAAACAGGCGACCTCTAATGAAGAAGACCCCTATAAGGGTCTCACCCTACTGGGGCTGGCCGGCCTGGTGGACCCACCCCGCCAGGAGGTGCCGCAGGCTATTGCCGCCTGTCAACGGGCCGGAATCCGGCTGGTGATGGGAACAGGGGACCAGCCGGCGACCGCGCACCACATTGCCCAAGCCGTTGGTCTGATCAAGGATGAGCAGGTCGAAGTGATTCAAGGAAGTGACCTGGCAAACCCTGATGCTTGGTCCCAATCGGAGGAGCAACGTTTGGTCCAGGCCCCCATCTTTGCCCGGGTCAGTCCCAAGCAAAAGCTCGATTTGATTGCCCTGCATCAGAAGCGCGGCTCTATTGTCGCCATGACCGGGGATGGGGTGAACGACGCCCCGGGGCTCAAGAAAGCCGACATCGGTATCGCTATGGGAAAACGCGGCACCCAGGTGGCTCGAGAGGCCGCAGACATGGTTCTCACCGATGATGCCTTAGGTTCGATCATGGTGGCTATCGAATATGGGCGGGCGATTTTCGGAAACATTCGCAAGTTCATTCTCTTTTTACTTTCCGGCAATGTGAGCGAAATCCTGATTGTGGTCATAGCCTGGCTGGTTGGCGCCCCGCTGCCGCTCTGGCCCTTACAGATTTTGTATCTCAACATGATCGGCGATGTGTTTCCGGCGCTGGCTTTAGGGGTGGGACCCGGGAACCCAGCGGCCATGGAAAGGCCTCCCCCCGATCCCCAGGAACCTATTCTATCCGGCCGTCACTGGTTCACCATCAGTTTTTACGGGGTCTTGATCGCCAGCGTGGTGCTTGGAACTTTTGCCCTGGCCCTCCAATGGTTGCAGATGGACATCAGACTGGCCGTTACGATATCCTTTCTGACCCTGGCGTTTTCTAGACTCTGGCATGTTTTCAACATGCGAGATGCGGAATCCGGACTGATTTCCAACGAAATCACCCGCAATCCTTACGTCTGGGGGGCCCTGGTCCTGTGCACCGGGCTCTTATTGTTGGCAGTATATCTGCCTGTCCTGGCCTCGGTGCTCCACCTGATCAATCCGGGGGCGCTAGGCTGGGGGGTGATTATCCTGGCCAGCCTGATACCCTGGATGATCGCTCAACCCCTGAAGTCCCTGGGCCTGCGATGGATCTAAAAGGGACCGTTTTCCAGACTCCCCTCTCCCAGCAGTTCACTCTTTGGAACCAGATGGGTTCTCAGGTGGACCGGGAAAAAATGATCATGCTGCCCATCGGAGAGGCTATTGTTTACGTCCAGCCTGTGTACCTCAAAGCTGCGGTGGGGGTGACCATTCTCCAACTCCAGCGCCTGATCCTGTCCAAGGGGGAACTGGTGGTCATGGAGCCCTCGCTGCAAGATGGCTTGGAGGCTCTGAACAAGCGTCTTAAGACCATCGCGGCGCGTGAACGCCGGATTAAATCTCCCCCAAGGGAAGCAGGGCCAGGCGCGCCTCCTGTAACTCGTCTATCAATTCCTGCCCCGTGAGTTCGGCAAACTCCCGCAGGTTGGGTTTGATCAAGAACACCCCCTCCGCCACCGCCAGGCGCAAGGGCTTCCCGGAAGTGTCAACTATGAGCCGGGTTTCTTGTTCTTTCGCTAGCCTGGCAATCTGGCCGTAAAAATCTGGAGGCACCCCCTTCTAAGTCAGTTCTTGACTTTAAAGAGTATCCGATGAGGTCAAATCTCCTACCCCAATTTCTCAGGGGGGTGAATTAACATGATCCCAAGGGGGGGCGATTTGTGATGATCCTATCCACCTCTAAAGGGGTGATTTATCATGATCCTCGACACCATGACCATTTAACAACGAGCCATGCAAAAACTTAACCGGACATTGCTGGATATTTTTGATAATTTATTATTAAAACAATAAAAACTGATGTCTGCCAAGGTTGGCTAGTCGGGAAGGCACGAGGTGCGGCGCGGGCGGAATGACCTATCCATCTCGCGTAACTTGATTTTTAGCAATATTAACCGGATCTGAGTCAATCAGCGCTTAATCAGAATCTGCCGGGCCTGTCGGATATCGGCCTGGATCTGGGCCACCAGTTCCGGGATACCCGGAAAGCGTTTTTCTTCCCGCAATCGGGCGACGAACTCCACCGCCATCACATGGTCATAAAGATCTTGATCAAAGTCGAAGATATGAACTTCGAGGGATAATTGGTTATCCTGGAAAGTGGGACAGGTGCCGATGTTGGCGACGGCCGGATAGGTTTGGTTGCCGACCGTGACATAGACGGCATAAATACTCGAAGCCGGCAACAGATCGTTGTCGGGTTTCAGATTGGCGGTGGGAATGTTCAACAGCCGCGCCCCCCGGCCGTGCCCCCGCACTACCACCCCGGTTACTTCATAGGGGCGTCCCAACAGGCGATTAGCGGCTCCAATGTGTCCGTCACGGACCAGATTGCGGATTGAGGTGCTGCTGACCACCGTATGGTTGATCAAAATGGCATCTACCACCCGGACCGAAAACCCCTTTTCGGCTCCCATCTCTTGCAACAGGGTAATATTGCCTTCCCGGTTATGGCCGAAACAGTAATCATGCCCGACAATTACCTCTTGAATATTCATCCGACTGCACAGGTAGTCATTAACAAAGTCCCGGGCCGGCATCGCGGCAAATTCCGGGGTGAAAGGCTGCACCACCACGGCATCCAGGCCCAGGGTAGAAAGCAGCCGGAGTTTTTGGTCTTTGGTAGTGAGCAAGGGCAACCGGAGATCAGGGCGCATGACCTTGAGGGGATGGGGATCAAAGGTGAGGACTACCGATTGCCCCGCCAGCGCCCGGGCCCGTTCGATGACCAGTTGAAAGATGGTCTGATGTCCCAGATGCACCCCGTCAAAATTGCCGATGGTAATTACCGGCTGCCGGAAAGGATGGTGACCGGGATTTAGCTCTTGGTAGATAAGCATGTCGTCAATATTAACCTGACACATCCTGTCAAATATCCTAACTTGCTAATGAATCTCATTAACTCAGCACTAACTATTTGGCTTTGAAACATTGACATTTTAAAATTTATATTATAATTATATGTGAAAAAAATACCAACAAAATATTCTTCTAACATGTTAAGATTGCCTTAGTCAAATTAGCAGCCGAAGTGGCGGAATTTGGTAGACGCGCTAGGTTCAGGGTCTAGTGGGCGTACGCCTGTCCGGGTTCGAGTCCCGGCTTCGGCACCAAGAATTGCTAGGGGTTAGGGAAATCACCTTAGCCCCTTCTGCTTTAGGGACACCGCTAAGCTTTGGAATTAACGGTCACCGCGGTTTGCCAATGCCTTTGTAATGGCGGGAAGCCGGTTTCTCTAGATATACACTTTCGACCAGCTAGTTATTACCCTAAAAAGCCAGAATTAGAATTTTGCAACCAAGAGGGTGGAGTATTTCCCATGCAGCCCCCACGACCTTCCTTAAGGTATAAATTTAATATAATCATTTGGTTGGCGATGGCCGGCTATTTAAGTTGGTTTTGCTCGACACCAGGTGCGGCCCAGGCCTTAAGCGTCGGTCAGCCAGCCCCGTTTTTCAGCGTAGAGTCCGGGACCGAAGATAGACTTACCCTAGACATGGTTAAAGGTAAAGTAATCGTGCTCTTCTACGAAACCAAAGATATGGTCAAAAAAAATGAGGAGCTGAAAGACCGTTTAACAGAATTTTACCATGAGCAACACGAAGCTATTCAATCTAAAGTAGTAAGATTAGTAGTAATAAATTGTACAAGTGCAAACTGGCCCACAGTTAAGATCTGGAAAAACAAATTATATCAGAGTTCGCTAAAGCAAAATTTGACCATTTATGGAGACTGGAATGGGAAAATGTTTGCTGATTATCAGATGCAAGACAACGACAGTAATTTTATGATTATCGATAAAGCCAGCATTATAAGATTTTCTAAAACTGGTAAAGTAGAAACTGAGCTTATACCTCAGATTAAAGATTTACTTTGGCAATTGGTACAAAAATAATGGTTCAATTAGATTCCCCTGCTGCTCGGGCTTAATTATCACGTCCAGCGCTTACGCTTGTTCTTACCTTCTGCGGGTAACGTATAATTCTGACTGGCAAACTCTAACTTGAGGCTTAAGCGACTATCTTTGGCTGCCGAAGGTGGCGGCAGTCCTAAAGATAGCCCTGAGGCTGGACCCTGGTCCAGGTCGGGGGCGCGGCTAGGCGGATAATACTACCCATCCTCAAGTCAAATAAGGTATTATATAGGTGTTCACTTGCCAGTGGATAGGGGCCAGTTAAAATAAACACTTAGCTGTGCCCTAGGCCCTAATCGGCAAGGCCAGGTCTTATGGAAACCTTGAATATTTACTTGGCTTACTGACTAATGACCACTTTTTGACGGACAGGCCAAATCTTGACGGCTAAAGATAGTGGTTCTATGAAATATCGGCCGCTGATGATCTTGGGCACTGGCTCGGATGTCGGCAAGAGTATCCTGGTTGCCGCCCTGTGTCGGATTTTCCATCAGGAAGGCATCCGTGTGGCGCCCTTCAAGGCCCAGAACATGGCCTTGAACAGCTTCATAACTGCCGAGGGCGGCGAGATGGGGCGGGCCCAGGTGGTGCAGGCCCAGGCCGCCGGGTTAGCCCCCCAGGTGGATATGAATCCCATCTTGCTGAAACCCTGCGGGGGCCTGGGTTGTCAGGTGATCGTGCAGGGCAAGGTTTATGCAAATCTCGGGGCCCATGATTATTATCGGCAAAAACCCCGGCTGGTGCGCCGGGTAATGGCCTGCTTCCGGCGTCTGCAAGCGGCCCACGAGCTGATTATCCTGGAGGGCGCGGGCAGCGCCGCGGAACTGAACCTCAAGAAAAGCGATCTGGTCAATTTCAGCATGGCCAAACGGGCTAAAGCGGCAGTATTGTTGGTAGCGGATATTGATCGGGGTGGGGTGTTTGCCGCCACCATTGGCACCTTTCGCCTGTTATCGCCAGCCGAGCGGCGTTTGTTGGCGGGATTTATTATCAATAAATTCCGGGGGGAGCCGGCCTTGTTTCAAGACGGCGTCGAGATTATCCAGACCCGGACCCGACGGCCGGTATTAGGGGTCGTGCCTTTTATACCGGACCTGAACCTGCCCCAGGAGGACAGCGTCGCCTTGGAGCGCAAAATCAGGCAACCGGCCG
>JAQVHY010000088.1 GCA_028695935.1 Desulfobacca sp. | reverse complement strand
GTGCTGCCCCCGCCCTTTTTCCTCCCAATAGCTATGTCCTACCTGGACAGAAGGATGGCGGCGGATTTTTTGGCGCTCCAGGGCCAGACCGGCCAGATTGTGCAAGGGGTCGATGCGGAGCAGCTCCCGGTAGGTTTTGGCCTCCCGATCGCATAGCCCCAGGGCGCACTCGACCTGGGCTTGATCGAATCGGGCCTCTTGATTGCCGGGGTGGGCCTCGATCAGTTCCTGGTAGGTTTCCAGGGCCGGGGTGAAGCGTTTATTCCAGGCCCGCCATTTGGCCTGGCTTTCCAGGTAGGCCCGCTTCTGAACCTGGTAAGCCGGGTAAAGCTCTACCAGCACCTGTTCCACCTGGGTCTTGGTCTCTGGCGGTAGGCTGGCGGACAGCTCATCAAACTCCCGGGCAACTGCTTCATATCCCTGGTAGATGGAATCCGGCGGCAACTTATCCACAGGTTTGATTATTTGCTGTACCCCAGGGCTACCACTTCTGACGCGCCGGGCTTCCAGGGCCGCGGCCAGTTGCTGGTCCACCGGCTGTTCCCAAAGGGAGGCGTAAATCCGGCGCGCCTGGGGCATCATCTTGCCCCAGGCCGCGGTGCGGGCCATCTCCTGGGTGGGCACCGGATCACTCGGGTTGACTTGCTGAATCTGACGGTAAACTTCTAAGGCCTGATCGTAGCGTTTGGACCAGCCCAGGACCCGAGCCCAGGAAATCCAGATCTTGGCATCACCGGGGAAGTCGGCCGCCAAGACCTGGAAGATCTCCAGGGAGCGGTCAAATTGATGATCTATCCCCAGAATTTCCGCCAGTCCCAGCCGGGCCGGGAAGCATTGCGGATCCCGCGTCAGCGCGGCCTCATAACCGTCGATAGCCTGCCGGTTAAAACCGTCGGCGGCCAGCAGTTGCGCCCATTGGACCAGTTGCATGGGGGTGGCCTGGCCCTCCGGCAGCAGGCTGGCCAAGCCCTGGTCGGACGGGGCCGGCCGCGCCGACATCTGATAATAACGAGCCTCGAGGTTATCGGGAGCCAGCTCCAAAACCTCATTGAAGACCTCAGCAGCTTCGGCCGGCCGCTGCTGCTTCAACCGAACCTTACCACAACCCAGCAATCCCGGCACCTGGTGGCCCCTGATCTGAGAGAGACGCTGGAAGGTCTCCAGGGCCTGGGGATAGCGTTGTAAACGCAGGAGGGCCAGACCCTGCAAGCCCAATCCTTCGGGATGACCCGGATGGGTTTCGAGAAGCTCCTGGGCCGACCGCAATGCTCCGTGTAAGTCATTTTCCGCCAGCCGGAGTTTGACCAGGCCTAGCCACGGGGCCACCGCCGAGGGCTTTTCCATTCGCAGTCGGCGATAAATGCCTTCGGCTTCCGCAAATCTCTGGGCACTGGCCAGGGTCCTGGCGAGTTTCAGCCAGACCGCGACGTCGTCCGGATGCCTCCTTAGATAGTCGCGATAGCCGGCCTCCACCCGGTAAAAATCACCCCAGAAATTCATCTGATCCGCCACATGCAAGGCCAGCTTCTCGGACCGACCGCTGTAGCGCAAGGCCTGATCATAGAGATCTCGCGCGGCCCGGGCATGACCCCGGCCCAACTCCAGGTCCCCGATCTCCACCAACAGGTCGGCATTGCCAGGAAAGCGCGGTATCAGTGTGCGAGCCAGCGCTAAGGCCTCCTCCGAACGGCCAAGTTTGGCGTACACCCGCACCAGTTCCAGAGCGATCTCCGGGTCCGCGGGGAGCCTGTGCTGTAAAGGAACCAGCAAGGCCAGTGCTTCCTGGTCTTGTTTATGCCAACTAAGGGCCAGAGCCAGCTTTTTGCGGACAGCATCGGACGCCGGGTCCATTTCCAGGGCCCGGCGGTAGTTGCTCACCGCGGCCGAAAGATTATTGCTGTACAGATGGACATCCCCCAACTCCCTATACCACTCCGCCGGGGGCCGGGGCTGGATACGGAGCAACTCCTCATAGACCGCGATGGCCTGGGGATACTGGCGATTCCAGGTATAGGCCCGGGCCAGATCGGCCATCTGGTCGGGGGCCAGGGGACGCCGTTGTCGCACCTCTTCAAAAAAACGGATGGCTTCCGGGTAGTTTTTGGTCCACAGATAAAGCCGCGCCAGTGCCACTGCTGCCTGGGGGTCGCCCGGCCGTTGTCTCAGCACGGCTTGCAGTTCCCGGCTAGCCTCCGGATAATTTTTTTCCCGGATGAGAAGTTGGGCCAGTTCCAGGCGAATTTGCGAGTTGTGAGGATGGGATTGCACTAGGAGGCGATACTCCTGGATAGCCTGAGACAGGTCTCGGACCGAGGCCGCCAACAAGCGGGCCAGCTCCAGACGGGCTTGAAAATCCGAGACTCGCTCCTCGGGGGCGACAAGGGTGGAAGGCCCTTGCCCGTAAGACATCGGCGGACCCATCAATAGCCAGGCACAAAGACCTATCCATATTCCCCAAAAGATACCGTTTCGCGCCTTCATGGCAACCAGGATGAGATGGATAAGATTTATTTCCCCAAAGTCTTCCGCAATTCCTTGATGGCCTCAGCCTTTCTCCCGGCCCAGGAGAGCACCAGGGCATACTTGCGGCGCACTTGCACATCATCAGGTCGGGCCTGGAGGATAAGTTCGTATTGATCCAGGGACTCCCGGTACTGCTTAGACCAACTGAGCAGTTCGGCCAGTTTCAGACGAATCCCCCATTCTTCCGGATGTTCATCCAGATAAGCCCGATAAAGGGCCTCGGCCCGATCATATCTTTTCTGGGCCCGGTAAAGGTCAGCCAGCACGGTCCTGGTCAGATCGTCCATCTTTTCCAGGGGGACCTGTTCCAGGATTTCTAAGGCCTCAGCCCGCTTGCCGCTCCAGAACAGGACCTGGCCCAATTCCGTCTTGGCTTCAACGGAGTCGGGTTTCTCTCGCAGGACCTTTTCGTACTCGGTCGCCGCCTCAGCATATTTTTTCTGATAACTGAGCAGCCGGGCCAGCTCCAGGCGGGCCTGCCAATCGGCCATGGTTTCCCCCGGTTGCCCTGCCGTTGATATTGAGGGGGCCACCTTGGCGCTAGAGCTAGTTTCTCCCGCCGCGGCCAGGAGCGGAAAGGCCGCTACTAACCAGAGCCAGGCTAACCAGAACGCCAGCCGACCTTTAGACCATTTCATGGCGTTTCTCCCAGCAATTTACGGTATTCCTGCACGGCCTCTTCCCGTCGGCCCTGCCAGCTCAAGACCCGGGCCAAAATGAGCCGGGCCGCCTGGTTATCCGGCTCCGCGGCCAGAACCTCGCGGGCCAGTTGCACGGCTTCGTCGTACTGTTTCGTCCACCCCAGAAGTTCCGCCAGCTTCAACCGCACCGCCAGCGATTCCGGGGTCTGCTGCAAGGCTTGGCGATAAAGTTGCTCGGCGGTGGCCAGGTCTTGCTGGCGTAGGTAAAGGTCTGCCAAACGCAGCCGGAGTGCTGGTTGGTCGTCCATTAGGTGCTGATGCCGCTGCAACAGGTCAAGGGCTTCGTCCTCCCGACCGAACTGGTCGTAAAGGGCCGCCAGTTGATCGACGGCACCGGGATTTTTCGGGTCGGTCCGGACGATTTGCTCATACACCGGCAGGGCTTTCTTAAATTGTTGGGTGGCGAGATACGCTTCCCCCAGATGGATCAGGGCCTCAGGACGCTTCAGACCGGCTGCCACCGCCTTCTGATAAACCGGGATGGCCCGGTCAAATTCCTTGGCAAAAAAGTAATCTTCCCCCTGGCGAAAATAGAGCCATTGAGGACAGAGGAGCAGATAAGCGGCCACGCTCACTAGCGCCGTAAGCCCCAGAAAAGCGCCAAACCAAAAATACTGCCGGGTCTTGAGGTCCAACCCCATTGAATCAGGTCCAGCCCTCCCCCGACCTGTCCAGACCGTCTTCAGGCCGAGCTAGTCTTTTTAAAATACTTTTGCAAAGTGAGGATATTAATGCCGTCCACGGTTTGATAATCCACCTCATCCATAATCTGCTGGATGATTTGCAGTCCCATGCCGGTTTCCGGAACACTGGGCAAATTGTGATGATCAAACTCCCGCGGCTCCTGGGCCAATGATCTCATGCGGCTGCCGGTATCCCTGATCTGGAAGGAGATGCGGTCCGGATAAATCGAGACCGCTACCCTGACTTCGTGACCTGGCTGGCAATGGTAGGCATGTTTGACGACATTGGTCACCCTTCCACCACGCCAAGTTGTAGTTGATAAGCCTCCACTTCGCTGAAGCCCAGGTATGAACAAAAGGCCTGGACCGCCAGCCCCACCAAGCCGATGTTTTCCAGGCGGCTAGCTATGGCTAATTCGATGCCTCTGAGCTCCCCAGGAGGCGCATCCATCTTCCTAAGTCTGCGCGGCCTGGATAGCTTCTGCCTGGCTGGGGAAGATCTGGAATACGCGATTCATGCGAGTGAGTTGAAAGAGACTCATCACCGTCTCCTTGACACTACAGATCATCAGATCACCGCTGCCCCCCAGGGTCTTGAGGCACGAGACGATGGCCCCCAGCCCGCTGCTATCGACAAAATCTACCTTAGAAAGATCCAGAATGATGCGGTGGTAGCCGGCGTTGATCCAATCCACGATCTTGCCTTTGAAGTCTGCCGACGATGAGGCATCCAGGCGTTTTTCCAAAGGGGTAACCACCAATAGATCGCCGATCTTCTTGTCTTCGATTTGCATGACCATTCCTCCCGGCAGTGTGTCAAGGTAAATGTTCCGGGTTAGCGATATCCCTGCCGTATCCATCAATAATGCGATTGCTGGAAATTTTATCCACCGGACGACGTTTAAAACGATTCCCCCGGTTCAGGGGTAAAGCACTAACATCTCTAACCAGCCGGTTCCAGGGCGGCAGATGAGTGCAGAAATCGGCCCGGTGAAAATATTCATCCCGCAAACCCAGGATCTTCGGAATGATTCAGCTAAACCACCTGGGCTTCTTAAGGGTGCTCGGGGCGCTCCCCAGCTTTGACTTATTCTGTTTTGTTGGGATAAACGCAGTATATGGCGAAAAACTTTGAAAATCAACTATTCTTTTAAGATTAGCTGGTGGTTAGATTAACATAGGCAAATCTGACTATAGGCAATTAGTTAATACCAAGGATAGCCCTAACTCCGGCCTTGGGGGAAAATATAAAATCTAGGTTATTTACGTATCTTCTGGTCGTCCAAATTGCCGTATCGCCCAAAGATTTTCTCCAGAAGTTTGAAGAGAAAAAGATTGTCCGGGGGCCTAGCCAAGGACTCTTTTGATGGCGGGATCATAATTGTAGGAGGGAAGATAAATGGCGAACACTAAAGAAGCTTATTTAGAAAAGTTACAGGCCAAAGTGGCGGAATGGAATGCCGAAATCAACAAGCTAAAGGCCAAAGCGGCTCAGTCCCGGGCCGACGTGAAACTAGAGATGGAAAAGCGAGTCGGACAGCTAGAGACGCAGCGCCAGGAAATCGAACAGAAAGTTCAGCAACTGCGCCAGGCCAGTGAAAGTGCTTGGGAGGATCTCAAAGGGGGTATTCAAGGTGCTTGGAAAAAACTGGACGAGGCTGTCAAGTCGGCCCTCGTCAAATTCAAATAGTTTTTCTGAACGCGAGGCGATCCTTAAGACTCGATAAGCCCGAGGTCGCCTCTCGCGGGTTGTTAGAAAATGTTGCCCGGAAGATGGCGCATTTGGAGGAAGCGACGTTCAGCCGGGACAAAGGTAACACTCCAGCTATCTGAGACAATGCAAAAAAATCATATGAATTTCACAAGTGAACTTGTACTTTTATGAGAACAAGGATGCCATGCGCCTCACAAAGAAGGAGGTGCGGGAACCTAAGTTCCAGTCGCTACGTTCTCGCCTGCATATCCGCCTTGACGCGTTAATCGAGCTCCCAGGGGATGATGCTGATGTCAAACGCCTGTGCCGGTACCGTCAGACAATTTTTACCTTTCTGGATAATCCAGAGTGCCTTCGAACAACAATCATGCTGAGCGGGAGATTCGGCCCTCATTATCTCATTAACCCCGCTTAAAAACGCTGCCGGAACGGCCAGCGGACCCGGGAGGGGAGAAACAGGTACAGCAGGAAAACGCCGCACAAAAAGCCGCCGATATGCGCCCACCAGGCCACCCCGCCTCCGGCTCCGGGGCTGAGAATAGACAGGGTGCCGCTAAAAAACTGCAGGACAAACCAGAAGCCCAGGAAGATAAAAGCTGGGATTTCAACAATATAAATAAATAAAAAGGGTATCAGGGTCAAAACCCGGGAGCGCGGGAAGAGGAAGAAGTAGGCTCCCATGACTCCGGCAATCGCGCCGCTGGCCCCAATCACCGGGATCTGAGAATAGGGCGCGGTCAGTAGATACAAAAAGCTGCCGGCCAGGCCGCAGGCCAGGTAAAACAGCAGATAGCGCCCATGCCCCAGGGTATCCTCCACATTGTCCCCAAAAATGTACAGGGTCCACATGTTGGCGATCAGATGCAGCCAGCCGCCGTGCAGAAACATGGTGGTGAACAAGGGCAGATGGATACTGAGCAAATCCCTCGGGGAGTCACGCCACAGGGCCAGGAACTTGGCCGGAATAAATCCCAGGATGTTGATTAAGTCCCGAAGATGCGGCCCGGTCGCAATTTCTAACAGGAAAATCAGGCAATTGATCGCAATAATAATGTAGTTCACATAAGGGGTACGTTGGGAAGGAATATTATCATGTAGAGGAATCATTAAGTTAAGATTTTAAGTTTTTTTCTACCCCTAAGCAACATTTAATCGAAATTTTAATCAGGCTGATTGGTAAATAAATGTTTGCCTCCCACGGCCAGGGCGACTGGGGCATCAGCTAAGAAGTTATCTAACGGCAGGGCATCATCGGCCAGGACGTAGACCCGGTTGTGGACGGTCCACAGTTTTTTTAATTGCTCCGGGGAAATCAGGTAGTTTTTTTCAGGGGGGACCGGGAAGCCGAACCGGGGGACACCATTGCGTTTTACCATTAAAATCGGCCGTTGGGCATAGAACCGCAGGCTGGCTCCGTACTCAAATTCCTCAATGCTTTCCATGATGACCAGGTCCGTGGGGCCGGCATGTTGGCGAATATGTTCCCCCGGCAGCCGGTCGCTCAGGTTGGGCGATAAGACTACCATACATTGAAGGGTAAAATAGAGGGTGGCCAAGGCGGTGGTTCCCAGGGCCAACAAACAGAGGCGAGGCTGCCGCAGCCAACCGAGCAGGGCGCTCAGCAGACCCAGGGCCGGAAGCCAGTACTTAATCTGGTGGGCAATGGGACGCAGTAAGTCGAACATCCCCAAAAACTCCCGGCGATTATCGCTGCAGACCTGTTCAAAAAGCGGCACCAGGGCGGTCATGCTGCGAGTCATCAGGGGCAACAGGGCTAAACTGGCAGCCATGGCCCTATCGCGGGGAGTAGCCAGAAACTGCTCCAATCGCCACCCCAGCGCCAAAGCCAGCGGGGGCAGGGCCGGTAAAGAATAATATTCGATGCGTAAGGAACAGAGGGTGAAGAAGCCCAACACGACTCCGGCCCAGATAATTAATAAGGCCGGTCCCTGGTTGGGGGGGTGAAGCGGAAACCATTGCCGCGGCCAGAGGCGGGCCAGGGTGGCGGGCAGGAAAGGCGTCCAGGGCATCAGCCAGATCAACACAAACAGCCAGAACATCGGGATTGAAAAGCCGACGATATCGAGCGGCACCCGCTGGCCCAGAAAGCGCCCGATCTGTTCGTTGACTACATGATAATACAAAAATCCTGGATTTTGGAGTTCCATGCCGATAGACCAGGGTAAGGTTAACAGCAAAAACAGAATCAATCCCCCCGGATGCCAAAATATCCGCCACTGGCGGGTGTCGGCCAGCAAAATGGTGAATAAGCCGATAATAGCCAGCGGAAACAAAAGGCCAATAAAGCCTTTGCTGAGCAGACCGATGGCCAGGCACAGATGAAAGGCTACAGCATAAACCGGGCGGGGCTGCTGTTGCCAGCGCAGGAAAAAATAAATCCCCCAGGCCAGGGTCAGGGTGATCAGGTGGTCGGTGAGCAGTTCTTCATGCAAGATAAAAAAGCCGATGCTGGTGAGCAGCATAACCCCCGCCAGCCACCCGACCCGGCGGGAAAATAAGAAACTACCGATCAGAAAGGTGGCCAGAAGTTCCCCCAGGGCCAGGCCAAAGGTAGGGAGGCGGGCGGCCCAGTCGGAGACTCCCAAGAGCTTAAAGGCGGCCAGGTTGAGCCAGTAGAGCATCGGCGGTTTATCCACATAAGGGGCGCCGTTAAGGATAGGTGTCAACCACCGGCCGGAGGTCAGCATCTCCTGGGGTATAAGGGCGTACATGGCTTCGGAGCGGATCAGCGGCAACTGCCCCAGGGTAGGCAAAAAAATGGCCAGCCCCAGCAGGAGCAGGCTGAGGCTGGAACCTAAGCTTTTCTGAGTGTCAATGCTCAAAACGGGTAATCCAGTCCCATGAACACGGCGCTGCCTTCTTCGCCGAATCCGAACTCCACGTGGCCCACGACTTGCGGCCGCACCGAAGCCCGCAAGGCCAGTCCGCCGGACGCTTTTAGGCTCCGTAAGTCAAATTTGCCGAGGGTTGGAAAGACCTTGCCCAAGTCAAAGAAGGGGGCGGCTTCCCAGTGGCTGATGACCCCGAAATGGCTCAACCGGAAGACCTCAATACGCTGTTCCAGGCTCAAAGCCACCATATTCCGATCAATGAAGCGCCATTCGCCATAGCCGCGATTGCTGAAAAAACCTCCCAAGTGCGGCCATTCATAAAAGGGGGTATCTTCTTGCCGCAGCAGGAATTCGCCTTCCAACCGGATCGCCGTAACAAACCGGTGATCTGCGTCCCAGGGTTGAAAGCCTTTGAGAATAATTCCCACCCGGTCAAAGGAGGCGTCGCTGCCCAAGGCCTTGGACGCGGTCTCCCCATAGACGCTGGCCAGTAATCCACAGGTGGGCGTATCCGGGAGGTCGCGGGTATCATAATTCAAGGTTAGACGGTGAACAAAAGAGGTATTGCGTCGATTTTGCATTACATCGGGGAACAATGCCACGGTGGCGGGCAGACTGGGGAGGTGTTTATCACTCAAAGTGGTCATGGTCAGGCGTTCCTGCCAACGCAGTTCCAATCGCTCGGTGAACTGATAGCCCAGATGTCCCAAGGCTTCCCGGGTGCGGGAGGTATAACTGGTTTCGTCATCCTTGTTGCTGTTATTGCCAAACCCGTAAAACCGCGGGAAATAATCGCTGTTATAGTTCAGCAAGCAGCCATAGGACCAGTCTCTAGCCCCCAGGGATTGGTTATCATAGAAAAATTCGTATTCTGTATTGGTCCCGGTGGACTGACTGGCAATCAGCCGATAGTGAACCTCGGAGGTGGGATAGGCCAGGAGCCGGAAGGCAAAGGCCGTCCCATCTTTTTCATTATAGATCACCGAGGGGGCCAGGATTAAGCCCATCGCCTTATCATCGCGAGGGAAAATCCACACCGGCAAGAAACCGTAATCATTGCCAGAATTAGGGTCGGTGGCGACTACCGGTAACGGGAACAGGGTGGTGTCAATCTTTTCATCAGTGCGTTGGACCGGCAGCGGGGGAGGGACCACGGCGGCCGGCACCTTCATGCTACAGCTACTAAACCCGACCATCAGCAAGATCAGAAAGATTGGCAGACCAAGGTTGCGGTGGGCCACGTAACTTCCCCCGGCTCAGGGCCTTAAGAGATATTCCAACGCAGCATTTCCCATAGATCTTTGAGGTCCTTACCCAAAGTTCGAACTACCGTCGGCTCGAAGCCGGAGTGCATCATGCATTGTTGGCAACGCGGATCACGCCCGACCCCATAGCGCTCCCACTCTGTCCGGGTCATAAATTCTTCATAGGTCGGGTAATGAGCATCCATGAGCTGGTAGCAGGGTGACCGCCAACCTTTGGGGTTGCGGGTGGGGTTGGCCCAAGGCGTACATTCATACTCACGTTCACCCCGAAGAAATTGCAGATACAAAGGCGAATCGTAAAATTTGAAATGGTGCACGTCGTCGGTCAGGCGGGTAAATTTTTCCTTGATTTCTTCGCGACTTAAAAATAATTCCGGGCTCACCCCCTCAAAACTAAAAGCCGGCGAGGCCAAGAGGCCATCAATATCTAGCTGGGTCAGATAAGCAAACAGGATTTCAATTTCCTGGACATCGGTCTGTTTGTAAATGGTGGTATTCGTACAGACCTGGAAACCCTGGCGTTTTGCGGCCTTGATCGCTTTTATAGCCTGATCAAAGACCCCCGGTCGCCCCACGATCAGGTCGTGGGTCGGGGCTAGGCCGTCCAAGTGGACACTTAGAGTCAAATAAGTGGAGACCGGCAAGTTGGGCAAAGACTTTTCCAGCAACAGGCCATTGGTACACAGATAGATGTGCTTGCGGCGGTGGATCAACTCCTGTATCAACTCAAAGACGGGCGGATAAAGCAGAGGTTCACCGCCGGTGACCGTCACTACCGGGGCACCGCATTCTGCTACCGAAGTTAAACATTCTTCCAGAAGCATCATCTGTCCCAGAGTTTCCCGGTATTCCTGGATGCGACCGCAGCCCTGACAGGCCAGATTACATAAATGAGTAGGCTCCAGCATGAGTACCAGCGGGAACTTCTCCTGGCGTTGGAGCCGTTTCTCTATCAAATAAGCGATTAATGAAAGATCAAGGCTTAAAGGAAAGCGCATGATCGGCCTCCTATAATGGTTGCTAGGGGATAGGCGTCATCATAGCCACCAGCACCGGAGAAATAAGCATTAGCGAGCTGAATATCATCCCCCAGTTTAACGTTGTCTCGGTTTTTAGTTCACATAGCCGTGCCCTTGAAACCAGCTAATGGCGTCCTGGAGGGCCTCTCGGATCGGGGTCTGGGGGAGGCCTAACTCCGCTACGGCCTTCCGGTTGTCAAAGTACATGAATTTTTTGGCCATCTTCACCGCCGCGATGGGGATGCGCGGCGGCCGATGACTGACCCAGTTAGCCCAACACTCGTTGATATAAGCCAGCCCCAGGATCGGATAATAAGGCAGCCGCCAGCGAGGGGCGGGCCGTTGACTGAGTTCGGCCAAGATCTGAAAAATCTCGGACAGGCTGAGGTTCTGGTGCCCCAAGATATATTTTTCACCAACGCGGCCGTGTTGTTCCGCCAGGATATGGCCGCGCGCCACATCCCGGACATGAACCAGGTTAAGGCCGGAATCCAGATAAGCCGGCATCTGGCCGTTTAGAAAATCGACGATCATCTGGCCGGTGGGAGTGGGGCGATAATCCCAGGGTCCGACCGGGGTGCTGGGATTGACGATCATCAGCGGCAGCCCTTGTCGGGCGAATTCCACCGCCAACTGTTCGGCCAGGAACTTGGATTTTTTATAATGCCCGACCATATCAGCTAAGGTTACCGGGGTGGCCTCGGTTCCGGGGGTGCCGTCGCCGGGGTTGCCCAGGGTGCCCACGGTGCTGGTATAGACCACCCTGTCCACGCCGCAGTCCCCCGCCGCCTGGAGAATGTGACGGGTACCCTCAACATTGGTGACATACATCTCCGGGGGATGGGGCACCCACAGACGGTAATCGGCGGCAACGTGAAATAGATGGCTACAGCCCTGCAGGGCAGTTTTTAATGACTCCGGCTGGCGCAGATCCCCCTGGACCACTTCAACTGCCAATCCCTGCAAGGCCGGATGATCGGGGTGCCGGGCCAGAACCCGGACCTGACGGCCATCGTCTAGAAGCTCTTGAACCAAGGCACGGCCGACAAACCCGCTACCCCCGGTCACCAGCGTTTTATGTCTATTTGCAGTCAATTAGATAATGATGGTATTGTACCGGTGGCGCCATGCCTGGCGCCCGGTAAGGCGTGATAACTCACGCTCATCCAATCAGAGTATTCCTAATTTTGCCAACTAGTGTTCCATCTGGAAACCACTTATTCCCCTCCTCCTTGATGGGGGGGTTTAGGGTGGGGGTGAAAAATATTATCTCATTTCATACGTTGAAATTTATGCCCCCTCCCCCCAACCTCCCCCGGGGGCGCAGGAGTTTCCGGATTGGAACTAGCTACTTTGGTTATGGCCATTAAGTTGCTTCCGGGCCTGGAGATATTGTCCCAGGGCCATCAGCGGAAAACAATCCCGGTACAGATGATAACGGATCATGAAGTGCTGCGGGAAGCCGGTCCCGGTAAAATAGGCTTCCTCCCAGCGGCCTTCGGCATTCTGAGTTTTGACCAGATATTCGATGCCTTTCCTGATTTCGACGGAGTTGACTTCACCCGCGGCTATAAGGGCCATCAGCGCCCAGGCGGTCTGGGAGGCTGTACTGGTTCCCTGGCCCCGGAGTTGCGGGCACCGGTAGGACTCACAGGTTTCTCCCCAGCCGCCGTCAGGATTCTGACAGCCCTGCAGCCAGGCCACGGCCTTGCGGATGTAGGGTTGGCTCATATCCTCACCGATGCTCTTCAGGCCCAATAACACCGACCAGGTGCCATAGATATAATTAACGCCCCAACGTCCCCACCAACAGCCATCCGGCTGTTGGGTCTGGCGCAGGAAAATGTAGGCCCGGGCCGCGGCCGGGTGGTCCAAAGTATAGCCATAGATCCCCATCATCTCCAAGATACGGCCGGTAACGTCTTCAGTGGGGGGATCGATCAGGGCCTTTAAGTCGCCGAAGGGAATACTATTCAGCCACTCTTTAGTGTTATCCACATCAAAGGCTCCGAAGCCACCGTTTTTGGACTGCAAACCCAAACACCAAGCAATCCCCCGATCCAGAGCAGATTGGGATTGGCTCGGATCAATCAGCCCTTCCTTAAGGGCCATCAGCACTACCGCACTATCGTCAATGTCCGGATACCAGTTATTGACAAATTCAAAGGCCCAACCGCCGGGGGCCAGGTCCGGTTTTTTAATCGACCAGTCGCCGGGTAGCAAAATCTGCTGGCGGAGCAGCCAATCGCCGGCCTTGATCAGGGCCGGATGCGACCGCGGATAATCCGCCGCGGCTAAGGCCCGGACGGCCAGCGCCGTATCCCACACCGGGGAAATACAAGACTGGAGCCGGATACTGTCCTGTTCCGCGATGGTAAAAAACTCCAAGGCCGCCAACCCGCGGCGGATGACCGGATGATCGTTGTCGTAACCCAGGTAATGGAGCGCCAGAATGGAATTGAGCATGGCCGGTTGGATACCGCCCCAATCCCCGGAATCTTCCTGGTGTTCCAAGATCCAGGCCTCGGCCCGCTGCAGGGCCAAGCGCCGGAATGGATGTAACGGCCAGCTCTGATAAAATTTTAACATCCGGTCCAAAAGGACAAAGATATTATCCAGGCTCAGGCCATTATGTTGCCACTGCACCCGATGGTCCCGAAAACCTTCAGCCGGATCACTAAATAATTCCCCGACTCCCAGTTCTGGCGGGACGTAATGTACCGGCTGTTTGGCCATCACCACCGACAAGGGGACAATGGTCGCCCGGGACCAACTGGAGAATTCGTAGATACTCAGTCCGCTCTGAGGAGGGAGGAGAATAAATTCCACCGGTAAAGTGGGGATGCCGGCCCAACTGACCTGGCCAAACAGGGCTAAAAAAATACGGGTAAAAACCCGACTCTGTAAAACTCCGCCGCGCTGCTGAATGAAGGCGCGGGCCCGCTCTAGGGCCGGGTCTTGGGAGGAGTACCCGGCCAGTTTCAGGGCCTGGTAAGCTTCCACGGTTGTGCTCAGGTTGCCGCCATCCCCATAATATATCGACCAACCGCCATTATCGAGCTGCCGCTGCACAATATCATGGGCCAGACCTGCAATTTTCCGTGGTTCGGCTAATCCCAACAGATAGAGGAGCATCAGATATTCGGCGGTAATGGTAACATTGGACTCCAGCTCCGCCCACCAATAGCCTTCCCGATTTTGCAGATCCAGCAAGGCCTGGCCAGCCTGAGCTGCGGCCGTGGTTGCAGCCTCGGCCAAAGACTCGGGTGCCAGGAACCAGGAAGTTGACTGGGGCACCACAGAGTATTGCAACCCTTCACCCATTCTGTTTGCCTCTTATATGAGAATGCGTTAGTTTCTCCGAGTTGTTTTTGAGGATTTCCAAGTTAAACAATTTATATGCGTCAGAAGTGAAAAAGAGTCTTATATACGTGGTCTCTGCATGGGTGGCATGAAGAGCC
>JAQVHY010000087.1 GCA_028695935.1 Desulfobacca sp. | reverse complement strand
ATCACTGACCTGATTAAGAAGGGATTGCGACCTAACCTACCCAGATCACTAGATTTGATCTTGTCGTCTGGGAGTAGGAATCACTGACCTGATTAAGAAGGGATTGCGACACTAAGCGCTTCTGAATTAATTATTCTAAATTATCTCGTAGGAATCACTGACCTGATTAAGAAGGGATTGCGACCCAGAAATTCTTTCCCAGCCTCAGCCTCAAAAGAGGCTGTAGGAATCACTGACCTGATTAAGAAGGGATTGCGACGCAGAATAATCTGCCAGTGGGCTTCTAGGCGCACCTCAGCCGTAGGAATCACTGACCTGATTAAGAAGGGATTGCGACAGCTCCCTGCGGGCAGGGTAAGGGGGGCATGGCTGCTGTGGTAGGAATCACTGACCTGATTAAGAAGGGATTGCGACTGAGCGTCCCGTCCGCCTGGAGGCAGGGCAGGCGAACGGTAGGAATCACTGACCTGATTAAGAAGGGATTGCGACGCCAGCCACCTCTTTAATTTGGCAGCCAGCGTATAATTTTCTGTAGGAATCACTGACCTGATTAAGAAGGGATTGCGACTCAAAATCTCCCCATCTCTCATAAATTAGGGCCACTCGGCCGTAGGAATCACTGACCTGATTAAGAAGGGATTGCGACGGCTGCCCAAATTGGTCACAGTTTCTAAGACCTTTTTGTAGGAATCACTGACCTGATTAAGAAGGGATTGCGACTTTTAGTAATGCCCCTAATTTGACGGATAGTCTCAAGGTAGGAATCACTGACCTGATTAAGAAGGGATTGCGACTTGTCGTTCAAATAGTTCCGGGCCCGGCTGTGGATAGTGGTAGGAATCACTGACCTGATTAAGAAGGGATTGCGACAGATCAGGAATTACCCGTGGCTTCGAATTTCTCTACGCGTAGGAATCACTGACCTGATTAAGAAGGGATTGCGACTGGTAAAGGCACTCACACACTGGGGAATACTCGTCTGGGGTAGGAATCACTGACCTGATTAAGAAGGGATTGCGACTGGTTAAAATGGTGAGGGTGCATTCATTGGCAGCTAGGGGTAGGAATCACTGACCTGATTAAGAAGGGATTGCGACGTCTATGAGATGGTCTTTGAGACGATCTTTTAGGTCAGGTAGGAATCACTGACCTGATTAAGAAGGGATTGCGACCCGACCTCCAGGATACAAATTTCAATCCACCGTAAAGTAGGAATCACTGACCTGATTAAGAAGGGATTGCGACCGGGGTTGAAAGTGACTGTTTCTAATTCCCGGCGTAAAGTAGGAATCACTGACCTGATTAAGAAGGGATTGCGACTTATTAAGCGCAGCGGCTATTTTGATCAGACTTTTCGTAGGAATCACTGACCTGATTAAGAAGGGATTGCGACGGTAAACTTTGTGTTGCTCTAATGTCATTTTTTTTCCTCCGTAGGAATCACTGACCTGATTAAGAAGGGATTGCGACCCGGTTGGTGCGGTTTGATAATCTGGCGGATTGCACAGTAGGAATCACTGACCTGATTAAGAAGGGATTGCGACCGGCCCGAACTTTCACTCGGTCGAAGACAACCTCATCAGGTAGGAATCACTGACCTGATTAAGAAGGGATTGCGACGGGCTATTTTTTTCTGTAGACGTTTACGCCTACAGAATAACGTAGGAATCACTGACCTGATTAAGAAGGGATTGCGACCGTTTACGCCTACAGAGAATCCGCCTTCAACCTTCTTGGTAGGAATCACTGACCTGATTAAGAAGGGATTGCGACATAAAAAAACCAGGGAGACCCCCGCAAGTTCTCTGTAGGAATCACTGACCTGATTAAGAAGGGATTGCGACCGACAGCATGGCCGGGGTGAAAGTCGTTGTTAGATAAAGTAGGAATCACTGACCTGATTAAGAAGGGATTGCGACCTTCTTATTTGGATTCGGAGTTTCCGCCGCCCTTACCTGTAGGAATCACTGACCTGATTAAGAAGGGATTGCGACACGGGAAAAGGAAGGGGATTGCCCCCTTGTAGCAACGTAGGAATCACTGACCTGATTAAGAAGGGATTGCGACACTTTATTAATTCGTATCCAACGTTTTCCTTTTTTCTCTGTAGGAATCACTGACCTGATTAAGAAGGGATTGCGACCCATTGTCGCCCCCATTGCGTTTATTACCAAGCAGGCTTGCCCGTAGGAATCACTGACCTGATTAAGAAGGGATTGCGACGCGGCCCTTCATGGATTCTAATTAGCTCACCCTCTTTGGGTAGGAATCACTGACCTGATTAAGAAGGGATTGCGACGCCCTTGGCCGCCAAATCAACGACCAAGTAGAGAAGTGTGTAGGAATCACTGACCTGATTAAGAAGGGATTGCGACTAAGGGCCGGAAGTCCGGGAAGATTGGAGCCGCCGAGTGAGTAGGAATCACTGACCTGATTAAGAAGGGATTGCGACTTGAAGCCGGTCAAACCGGGCAGCCTTTTCTTTCTCACGTAGGAATCACTGACCTGATTAAGAAGGGATTGCGACCAAGTTTTTAGCTGATTGGATTAAATATTGCCTTTGGCGTAGGAATCACTGACCTGATTAAGAAGGGATTGCGACTCAATCTCATACCGGATATGGGTTAACATCCGGTCGGCGTGGTAGGAATCACTGACCTGATTAAGAAGGGATTGCGACAATTTCCTTCGGCTCCATTTAATCCCTCAAATCCTGTTCCGTAGGAATCACTGACCTGATTAAGAAGGGATTGCGACCTGGAAAACATGCCAAAATTCAAGGCGGCCCCGGAGGGTAGGAATCACTGACCTGATTAAGAAGGGATTGCGACTTAGCTCTTCTTTTGCCAGCTTAAGAAGGGCCCGTTCAAGGTAGGAATCACTGACCTGATTAAGAAGGGATTGCGATGTAATTCCCGGATGCACCACCTGAAAGCAGCTTGTCCGCGTAGGAATCACTGACCTGATTAAGAAGGGATTGCGACTCTTAACCCGATCATGAATTACTTCCTCATTGACGACGAAGGTAGGAATCACTGACCTGATTAAGAAGGGATTGCGACCTACTCCTATCAATTTCCAATCCGAACCGGGGTTTTCTGTAGGAATCACTGACCTGATTAAGAAGGGATTACGACAAATCGGGCCGCTGCTTCGGCTTGGGTGACGATCACAATGGTAGAAATCACTGACCTGATTAAGATCTGGCCCCTGAGCTGTTGATCATCGAAGATTTTTACGCAATCATCAGCGTGCGTCATTTAAAGAAGCCGATTATGGTTACCAGTAACCGTCCTCTCCAGGATTGGCGGGCTTTATTCCCCGATGCGGTCTTAGCCAATTCAGCCTTAGATCGCCTGGCGCATCAGGACCATCATGTGATTATGGAGGGGGAATCATATCGCCGCAAACTTGTCCGCTCTCGGTCGCCAGACAGGTAAAGCTTATGGAACCGCTGAGAAAAAGGGGCCTGGGGAAGGCGAACCAGAGTGAACCAAGAAGACCTCCAAGGAAGGAAGAGCAGGGGACTTGGCTCCCGAAAATTAATCAGATTTTTCCAAGACTTTCGGCGAACTGAAGGGCAGTGTCCAAAACTTCCCTTTTATGGAATAATTAAAAATAAATCACAAACCAAACTCAGAAATTACTAAGTGGGTTCGATTCTCATGCACTTCCGCCAATTTTGCGAGTAGGTTTTTTTCTGAAACGCCCGCAACCTGGTTTAGTGCCGATTTAAACTGATTTTAAACTTAAAAATTTTCTTCCGGCAGAAATCGTATTTAGAGAATCAGAGCTCGACCAGCCGGTTTTGGATGGCGAACCGGGATAGTTCAGCGTTGTTTCGCAGGTTGAGTTTTTTGAGAAGTCGGTAGCGATAGGTGTCCACGGTTTTGGGGCTGATATTATAAGCCTCGGCAATCTCCCGGACAGTCCGACCTGAGGCCAGGTGCCGGAGCACTTGAATCTCTCTATTCGACAGGGAGTCGAGGGCTGAGCGGCCTCGCCCGCCATTGGCCAGGCAGCGCGCCAAGGACTCGGCCGCGGCATCGCTGAGAAAGCGTCCCCCGGCATGCAGCTTGCGGATCGCTTTCAACAATTGCTCCGGGGCCGATCGCTTGGTAATATAGCCCATGGCTCCGGAACCAATAGCACGCACCACATATTGTTCTTCCTCGTGCATGGTGAGCATGAGGATTGGCAGTTTGGGATAGTCGTGGTGAAGCTGACTGATGACTTCCAGGCCATCCACATCCGGCATGGAAATATCGATAACCGCTACATCCGGCAAGACTTCATGGGCCAGTCGAATGGCCTCCCGGCCATCGGCGGCCTCGGCAATTACCTCGATATCTCCGGAATCTTCCACGATGCGACGCAGACCGGCCCTGACAATGCTATGATCGTCGGCCAATAGGACTCTAATCAATTAACTGCTGCCCTCCGGCTAGTGATGGGCAGTCGGGCACACAATTTAGTACCCTTGCCAGGCTGGGATTGCATTTCCAGGCTGCCGCCCAATAGACTGGCGCGTTCCCGCATTCCGGCCAGACCCAAGCACTCAGATTCCGCCAACTCCCGGATATTGAAGCCGCGGCCATTGTCCCCCACTCCCAGCGTCAACATGCCGGCTTCGGCTTGCAGGGTAACCTGCACCCGAGTAGCAAATGAGTGTCGGGCGACGTTGGTTAAGACCTCTTGAGTGATCCGATAGGCCGCGGTAGCGACAATATCATCTACCGGGGGCACATTGACATGTTTAAAAATACAAGCAATCCCGGTGCGTTTGGCAAAGTCTTGGGTGTACCACTCCAAGGCATCGATGAGTCCCAAATCGTCAAGCACGCCAGGACGCAGGCGGGTGGCGAGGCTTCTCACCTCATCAATGGTTTTATCGATCAGGTCACACATGGTCAGGGCCCGTTCGGCGGCTTTCGTATCGTTTTCCTTGAGGCGGTTATAGAGCCAGACCGCATCCATCCGAAAGGCGGTGAGCACCTGCCCCAGTTCATCGTGTAGTTCCCGAGCGATGGCGGCGCGTTCCTTCTCTTGATTGGCCATGATGCTGCCCGACAGACGCCGCAATAGATCTTGGGCCTTCTTTAGTTCAGTGATGTCAGTAGAGATTCCGCACAGACCATTGACGGCTCCCTGCTCATCATAAATCGGGAATTTCACCGACAGATAAGTGTGTCGGCCATCCTTTTGCAGGACCGGTTCCTCTACCTGGAGGGGGCGACATTCCGTGAGCACACGCAAATCGTTGGCTCGCATTTGATCAGCAACCTCAGGGGGGAAAATATCATAAACGGTTTTCCCCCGAATTTCCTCATTTTTGATGCCAAACAACTCCTCATGGCGAGAGTTGATCAACTTGTAGCAGCCATCTTTATCTGTGATATAAACCACCGCCGGCGTATATTTGAGGATGCTATTGATTTCCCTTGTCCTTTTACTAACCTGGCGTTCCAGCTCTTTGGAGTAGCGCTGCAATTCTTCTTGGGCCTGTTTGACCTCCAGCTCGGCCCGTTTGCGTTCCGAGAGATCCCGGGCCACTGTGACACTGCCGATGGTTTGGCCGTGATCGTCCTTGAGCAGACTGATGGAGATATCCATGGGGACGATATTTCCATCCTTCTTCTTCATCTGCAGCTCATATTCCCTGACCACTCCGTCTTTACGAAGTCTTTGCAGCATGCTGTCCAGTTCCTGGGGGTCGGCGTAGAGATCAAAAGCGGACTTTCCGGCCAGTTCGGCAAAATGATAACCATATATTTCGGCGGCGCGGCGGTTCCACAGGCTAAACCGGCCCTGGCGGTCGACAATGCCGATGGCATCGACGGAGTTATCAATGACATTTTCTAAATATTCTTTTATTTTTTTGAGCTCTTCCTCGGCCCGCTTGCGTTCTTCGATTTCTTGCTTGAGTTGCTCGTTGGTCCTCAGCAGTTCGGCGGTGCGCGCCTCGATTCGTTGTTCCAGATCATCGTAAACTTTTCGCAACACTTCTTTGTTACGCTGGCGTTCGGCCGCTAAGCCCTCCAATTCGGCAATGCGGCGGCGCATTGCTGACAGTTCAGTAATCAACTGCTGTTTGCTCTTATCCGCATCATGCATTGGGCTTAGTTCTGCCTTTTACCTCTGGGCCGCTTACCAGTCAAGCATTTCCGGCCTCATACTTATACGAATATGGGATCAGAGCCTGGTTGGGGCGGGGAGACCCCGCCCCTACGCTCAAGAGAAATTCCCCCGGTTTAAACGAACTGAATTGGGGTTTAGGGGGATTTTTCTGATTTATTACTTTTCCGATCGCCACTTGGTATTAACCATCACATGGGAATGTTCCCGTGCTTTTTGGCGGGCAATGCTTCCCGCTTATTGCAGAGTACGTCCAGGGCCTTGATAAGGCGCGGCCGGGTCTCGCTGGGCACTATAACCCCGTCGATGTAACCGCGGGATTGGGCGATGTAGGGGTTGTAGAGCAGACGTCGATATTCTTCAATCTTCTCCTGGCGCTTGGCCTGAGGATCATCAGCCGCCTGGATCTCCCGGCGAAAGATGATGTTGGCCGCGCCTTCGGCGCCCATCACGGCAATCTCGGCGGTGGGCCAGGCCAGGACCAGGTCAGCCCCCAGATCTCGAGAACACATGGCCAGGTACGAGCCGCCATAGTCCTTACGGGTAATCAGGGTGATCTTGGGTACGGTGGCCTCCGAATAACACCAGAGCAGTTTGGCGCCATGCCGAATGATCCCGCTCCATTCCTGTTCACTTCCCGGCAGATAGCCGGGAACATCGGCAATGGTGAGCAGGGGAATGTTAAAACAATCGCAGAAGCGGATAAAACGGGTAGCCTTGTCCGAACAGTTCACATCCAGACACCCGGCCAGCACCTTCGGCTGGTTGGCGATTATGCCGAGGACCCGGCCATCCAGCCGGGCAAAGCCGACAATGATGTTCTGAGCAAAAAGTTCATGCACTTCGAAAAAATCGCCATTGTCGACGATCGCCCGAATTACCTCCTTCATGTCGTAAGAGGCGGTGGGGCTGTCCGGGATAATCTGGTCCAGGGCCGGCTCCAGACGGTCCGGGCGGTCGCCGGTATCCACCCGCGGAGGCTCCTCTAAATTATTGGTGGGCAGGAAGCTTAACAGCGTCTTGATCCACTCGATGGCCTGGGGGTCATTATCACAGGCAAAGTGCGCCACTCCGCTCTTGGTATTGTGGGCCAGAGCGCCCCCCAGAGCCTCGGCGGTAACCGCTTCGCCTACTACCTCGCGGATCACCTCGGGGCCGGTGATGAACATATGACTGGTCTGTTTGACCATGAAGATAAAATCGGTCATGGCCGGGGAATAGACCGCGCCTCCGGCACAGGGTCCCATAATCGCCGAGATTTGCGGCACCACCCCGGAAGCAATGGCATTACGGTAGAAGATCTGGCCGTAACCGGAAAGCGAATCGACTCCTTCTTGAATCCGGGCGCCCCCCGAATCGTTGAAGCCGACTACCGGGATTCCGGCTTTCAAGGCCAGATCCTGGATCTTACAGATCTTCTTGGCATGCATCTCGCCCAGCGTGCCGGCCCGGGCCGTGAAATCCTGAGAAAAAGCCGCTAGCGGTCGCCCGTTGACCATGCCATAGCCGGTAATTACCCCGTCGGCGGGGATCTCCAGCTTATCCAAACCAAACATGGTCCCCCGATGTTTGACGAAGATATCGGTTTCCTGGAAACTGCCCGCATCAAAGAGCAGGTCGAGCCGTTCCCGGGCCGTGAGCTTGCCGCGCTCGTGTTGCTGGTGCACCGCCTCCGGCCCACCCAGCTCCCGGATTTGGGCTTCCTTGTCTCTTAATTCCTTAATTTTGTCAGCCACAATTCCCATATCATCCTCGCTTTGCCTCTCCTATCCTGGCCCGCCCGTCATTTCTCCAGACTCTGGCCCAGATTGATTAGTAGTGCGCGTAAATGCGATGCCGGGATGGGGTCCTGAGCAGATCGTCAATTTTTTTCTGGATTTTCTGGCGCTCCTCGTTCTTCTCCCAGGCCTTCCAGTCCTCTAGAGAATCCCAGGTGCTGATCACAATAAAGCTGTTAGGATCATCCAACGAACGCAGGGTTTCCCCGGAGATATAACCTTTGCTTTTCATGGCCAAAGAACGCAGGTCCGTCAACAACTTATTCAGACTCAGCTCATTGCCGGGAATGGTTGTCCGTTCGATAAATATCTTGACCATATGCCTGTCTCCTTTTGGTAGAATCCGATTGCTAAATCTTTAAACTTTTGACCAGCTCCGGGCCCGGCTTCTTTACCTCTTAGGCAATGACCGCCAGCACATCGCCCTTATGCACGGAATCGCCCACCGAGAGGCGCAGGGACTGTACGGTTCCGGCAACCGGGGCGGTAATGGCGTTTTCCATTTTCATGGCCTCGAGGATGAGCACCACGTCGCCCTCTTTGACCGCATCGCCCTCTTTAACTTCATAACGGATGAGCATCCCCGGCATGGGCGCCTCAACCGGCGTGCCACTTTCTAAGGCGGGTGGGGCCGCGGGCTTAGGTGCCGCCGCCGGTGGCGGTGGCGCCATCGGAGCCGGAGCCGCGGGGGTCGGAGCCACCCTGGTCGCCATCGGCGTAATCCCTGTTACTACCGGTGCACCACCGGTCTCCTGGACTTCCACCTCGAAATAATCCCCGGCCACAAATACATCGAAAGTCCGGATCCCCGGCCCTTTTTCGGGCGTTGGTTTTTCCACCTTCTCTACCAATTTGCCGGCCTTGGCCAGGGCGATCAAGCGTTGCTCTTCCTTGACCTGTTCCAGGGTTCGGGGCTTGACTTCCTCAGGAATCTCCTCCAGCCCGTATTTCCATTTTAAGAAACGCAGGCCGGTGGTGGGGTATATGGCGACGATCAGCTCGTCATCCAGATCTTTGGCCAGCCCCTTGGCCATAGCTTTGGCCTTGTCCAATTCCGGTTCTAGCACATCCGCGGGCCGACCCGCAAAAGGCTCCTGGCCCCGGGCGTAGTCCTTGAGGGCCTTCTTCTGAACCTCGGGATCGACCGGCACCGGGGTCTTACCATACAGCCCATAGCACAGATCCCTCACCTGGGCGGTGATCATCTTGTAGCGCTCCTGCGGCGTGTCAAAGAGCACATTGTTGACCGTCTGGATGCCGACGATCTGACTGGTGGGCGTCACCAGCGGCACCTGACCCAATTCCCGGCGCACCCGCGGTAACTGGGCAAAGACCTCGTCAATCCGATCCAGGGCATCCATATCCCGCAACTGGTTGACCAGATTGGAGAGCATCCCCCCCGGAGTCTGATGCAACAGCACATTGATGTCGATGATGGACAGCTTGGTATCATCCAGTAAATGTCGGTACTTCGGAGAGATCTTCTCCATGTACTCACCAAGCTTGGCCAACAGCTTAATGTCAAAACCCGTGTCGCGGTTGGTTCCTCGCAAGGCAGTCACGATCGGCTCCACCGCGGGATGCGAGGTGCGGTAGGCCCAGGGTGCCAGACAGGTATCAATAATGTCCACCCCGGCCTCCACGGCCTTTAACATCGCCATACAGGACATCCCCGAGGTGAAGTGGCTGTGCAGGTGGATGGGCACCTTAATGGTTTCCTTTAAAGCCTTAACCACCACATAGGCATCATACGGCGAAATCAGACCGGCCATGTCTTTGACGCAGATGGTGTCGGCCCCCATCTCCTCTAACTGCTTGGCTTTGGTCAGATAGTACTCAAGGTTATAGACCGGTCCCCCCATGCGGGGCTCGGTCAAGGAGTAACAAATGGCTCCTTGAAAATGTTTGCCCATTTCCTTGATAACCGGCACTACCGTCTCAAAGTTGCGGAAATCATTCAAGGCGTCAAAAACCCGGAAAATATCCATGCCATTGATGCAAGCCCGCTCCACAAAGGCTTCGGCCACATCATCGGCATAGTTGCGGTAGCCCACCAGGTTCTGACCGCGGAGCAGCATGGAGAAGGGGGTCTTTTTGATATACTTTTTCAAGGTGCGGATCCGCTCCCAGGGATCTTCACCCAGAAAGCGATGCATGGTGTCAAAGGTGGCGCCACCCCAAACCTCCATGGAATAGAAACCCACCCGGTCCATATCTTCAGCAATGGGGATCATATCCTCCGTGCGCCCGCGGGTGGCGAACAGGGATTGATGCCCATCCCGGAAGGTTAAATCTTGCACCCTTAAGGGATGGGTCACCTCCACCTTTGCTTCATCCAAGAGCCCAACCTGTAGTTTTCCATGTTGCTCTGCCATATGTGTCTCCTTACGAATTCAATTTGCTAATCTAGGGGATAGGCCATGACCGGCGGATACAACTGGCAAGGCTTTATCTCCCCCGATAAACTTCAACTCCGATCTTTGGACGGCTGGCGAGCTTTACCGGTTCAAGCGCAACTGTAGAAATTTGCGCATGTCCATCATGGCCTGCCGGCCGGACGCGGCCCACTGACTGAATGGCGCCGGCCGATATACCTCTCTAACCGTCTCCGTTACTAACTGCTGGGGACTTTCCTGGCTCCTAATGAAAGCCAATACTGCGGTGGTAATCGCGGCAATTTCCTTAGCTTTTAACTGCATGGTGATTTTCGCTTTCTGAGTCTGGGCGTTATCCGGTCGATTGATTTTATTCCCCTGAGTTTGCAGGGACAGAAGATCTCCCTGGCCCTATCCTGCCCCTACAGGTGGATTGGCCTGAACCGGTAAAGTTAGCTGTTTGACCGCTTCTTCTATCCGGGTGCCGCGGCGTTAAACCACGCCGCTCGGACCCTCTGGATGAAGCTGGCCCGGCATACTTCCTGCCTGGGCCGGGCTGCTTTCTGTTATTCGTTGGCCCCCATTGCCAGAGCTTCCGGCTGGCCCGCCGGAAATATTGGGATTTCCTCCGCCGACTTCACTGCGGCCTTGATGAATTCCCGATTCAAGCGGGCAATATTGGTAATATTGATGCCTTTGGGGCACTCTACCTGACATTCCTTATGGTTGGTGCAGTTGCCAAAGCCCAGGCGATCCATCTCGGCCACCATGGCCAGGGCCCGTTTGGCAGCTTCCGGGCGGCCCTGGGGGAGCAGGGCCAGGTGGGAGATCTTGGCGCCAACGAACAGCATGGCCGAGGCATTGGGGCAGGCCGCCACACAAGCGCCGCAGCCAATGCAGGTGGCGGCATCAAAGGCCAGTTCGGCGTTGGCCTTGGGCACCGGCAGGGAGTTGGCCTCGGGGGCCTGGCCGGTATTTACCGAGATAAAACCACCGGCCTGAATGATTTTATCCAGGGCGCGGCGATCCACGGCCAGGTCTTTGATGACTGGAAAGGCCCGGGCCCTAAACGGTTCAATAACAATGGTGTCGCCGTCCTGAAAACCCCGCATGTGGAGCTGGCACAGGGTAGTCTCTTTCTCCGGGCCGTGCGGGCGGCCGTTGATTACCGCCCCGCACATGCCACAGATGCCTTCCCGGCAGTCATGATCGAAGGCGATGGGATCCTCGCCCTCCACGGTCAGCCGCTCGTTGACGATGTCGAGCATCTCCAGGAAGGAGGCATCGGTCGGAATATTGTCGGCCTGGTAGGTGGTGAACCGGCCTTGATCCTCAGGGCCATGCTGGCGCCAGACTTTCAGGGTCAAATTGATCGTTTCCGGGCTCATTTGTAGCTTCTCTCCACTAATTTCACGAATTCAAAGACCAGCGGCTCCTTAGCAAAGATGGGCTCTTGGCCCTCTCCGCCGTATTCCCAGACGGCCACATGGCACATCTGGGCGTCGTCCCGCTTGGCCTCTTTTTCTTCGGTCTGGAACGCCTCATTGAAATGGCAGCCGCACGATTCGCGGCGGGCCAGCGCATCGGTGATCACCAATTCCCCAAACTCTAAGAAATCCGCCACTCGACTGGCTTTCTCCAGGCTTTGATTGAATTCGCCGGTTGAGCCGGGCAGGGTCAAATTTTCCCAAAACTCCTGGCGCAGATCGGCAACCAGCTTCTTGCCCTTCTGGAGGTTGTCATCGTTCCGGGACATGCCACAATATTCCCACATGATGTGGCCCAAATCTATTTGAAAGCTCGCTGCGGTGCGGCTCCCCCGGATCTGGAAGAGACGGCTTATTTTGGCGTTGACTTCCATTTCGGCGTCGGTAAAGGACTGATGACTTTCGTTGACCTCGGCCAGGGCAGTGCCGGCCAGATAACCGCCGATGGTGTACGGAATGACGAAGTAACCGTCGGCCAACCCCTGCATCAGGGCGCTGGCCCCCAGGCGGTTGGCGCCATGGTCGGAGAAGTTGGCCTCCCCCAGAACAAATAAGCCGGGGATGGTGCTCATCAGGTTGTAATCTACCCACAGCCCGCCCATGGCGTAATGTGAGGCCGGATAGATCATCATGGGCGTTTGGTAGGGATCTTCTCCGGTGATTTTTTCATACATTTGGAAGAGATTCCCATAGCGGGCCGCGATTTCCGCCCGGCCCAGACGCTTGATGGCATCGGCAAAATCCAGATAGACGGCCCGGCCGGTAGCTCCGACCCCTTTGCCCTGGTCACATTGAAATTTAGCCGCCCGCGAGGCAATATCCCGCGGGCTCAGGTTGCCGAAACTGGGATAAATCCGCTCCAGATAATAATCCCGTTCGTTTTCCGGGATATCCTCGGGACGGCGTTGGTCTCCGGCCTGCTTGGGGACCCAGACCCGGCCATCATTGCGCAAGCTTTCGCTCATCAGGGTCAGTTTCGATTGATAATCGCCGTGCATGGGAATACAGGTGGGATGGATCTGGGTGAAGCAGGGGTTGGCAAACCCGGCCCCCCGCTTATAGGCCCGCCAGGCCGCGCCGACGTTACTGCCCATGCCGTTGGTGGTGAAGGGCTGGAAGAGATTGCCGTAGCCGCCGGTGGCCAGCACCACGGCGTGGGCCGCGTGCCGTTCAATAGCCCCGGTGATCAGGTTGCGCACCACGATGCCGCGGGCCTGGCCGTTCACCAGCACCAGATCGAGCACCTCCCGCCGCGGCAGCATCGTCACCTGACCAGCTGCCACCTGGCGCATCAGGGCGCTGTAGCATCCCAACAAGAGCTGCTGGCCGGTCTGGCCCTTGGCATAAAAGGTTCGCGATACCTGCGCCCCGCCGAACGAGCGGTTGGCCAGCAAGCCGCCGTATTCGCGGGCAAAGGGGATGCCCTGCGCCACGCAATGGTCGATGATCAGATTGCTCACCTGGGCCAAACGATAGACGTTGCCTTCCCGGGCCCGGAAATCGCCCCCTTTAATGGTGTCGTAAAAGAGGCGCCAGATGCTGTCGCCGTCATTGGGATAGTTCTTGGCCGCATTAATGCCGCCCTGGGCGGCAATGCTGTGGGCCCGCCGCGGGGTGTCCTGGATGCAAAAAGTCTTAACCTGGTAGCCCAGTTCCGCCAGCGCGGCCGAGGCCGAAGCCCCGGCCAGGCCGGTGCCCACCACGATGATATCGAACTTTCTTTTGTTGGCTGGACTTACCAGCTTTAGTTCAAAACGATGTCTGTCCCATTTGGTTTCCAGAGGTCCGCCGGGAATTTTGGCATCAAGTTGCATGGTTTGACCTCCTTAGCTCATTATCGCGATGGCAATCGGCAAAGTACCAAAGCCCACCCCGACAATGATGGCAAAGATAGCACTCAGCTTTTCAAAAAACGGCATGTATTTCGGATGATTGGCGCCCACCGTCTGAAAGGCGCTCCATAGACCATGCCTGACATGAAAGGCGACGATCACCATGAATACCATATAAAGGGCAACGTAGATCTCGTTGGAGAACAGCTCGGTGACCACTTGAAATGCGGTTTTCTGGGTCCGATCCACGAAGAACCGGGACACCGCGGTCAAATGCATAATCACAAAGACCAAAATGGCCAGGCCAGTATAGGGCATGGTCTGCGAAAAGATGGTCCGCCCGCCGCCGCCGCTTTTATCAACGGCATAGCTCACGGGCCGGGCGCGACGATTCTGAAAAAACAATATCACCCCCATCGTGATATGCAGTAGCGCGGCAAACACCAAGAGCACTTCCGCGGCGGCCAACAAGGGGCCCAAAGCATGGAGATGGTCGGAGTAGGAGTTGAAGGCTGCCGCGCCGCCATAGATCGTCAGGTTGCCGACCAGATGTACCGCCAAAAATAGCAGAAACAACATGCCGGTTACGGCCATCAGGTATTTCTTGCCGATTGAGGTACTGAAAGTACTAACCACCCAGTTCATGTTAATCTCCTATGATGAATGTCTACTTCATACTTGTTTAAGTGTTGTATTTTATGTATGCTTTACTCACCGGTGCGGAGGATAGGGCAACGCTGGGGAGCGACCCGAGCGCCGACACCGGCGGCCATACA